>JAJYLG010000010.1 GCA_021787985.1 Chloroflexota bacterium | reverse complement strand
TCCGATCTTGTGCTCGGTTGTGACACCCAGACTGTGTTTCGGAATGCCATCCGAGCTGATGCGCGATACTGTCTTGAGCTCGTACTGCCGCCCGTCTTCGTCAGCGGCGTCGTTGCCCTCGCGGCGGAGTTTCCGCAGGCCGAACAGCGTCAGCAGCACGAGTTCCTGGTACCCGTTGTCGGCGAACACGTTGTGGATGCCGCGTTCGGTGGCGATCGCCTGGAGATCGATGCCCTGAGCCAGCAGAGGTGAGATGTCGCCAGTCGGGCGGAGAACAGGGTTCACCTGTCGATGGTACGCGATTCGAGAGGGTTGGCGGCTGTTGGCGAATCGGTGGTCGCATCTATGCGACCATATGTTCTAGACTGGTTTCATGAAGCTCTCCGAGTGGGCTCGGCGGGCCGGCAATGAACCGGGCGCTGATCATCGTCTTCGACGAAGCGTGAACGGGCCTCTCGCCTTGTGGCTTCGAGCTCGGGATTGTCCCGGCAGCAGTTGACGATGTCTTCAAGCATCCCCTGGTTGAAGGCCGGCGAGTATACCTCCTCAGCGTGGAAGGTAGAGGCGCGGGTCCCGGCTGCCGACAATGGACAGCCTGGAAGTGCCGTGAATCTGAGCCGGGAAGACCACCATGTTGTCGCCCAGCCCAGTCGCTGAGGCGACAAGGATCGCCTCTGCCCCCTGAGCGATGGTCGCTGCGGCGATCTCCTGGGTCATCGCGAAGTGGTAGTCCCGGATCAAGTCCTCAGGGGAGAGACCAAACGCTGCCGCATCGCGGCAGTCCAGGACGGCGTCCAACTCGACGTCAAGTTCGCTCAACCGGTACTCGTTCAGTTGAGGCAGCAACTGAGGGGTGAAGTGACGGAAGACTTCGCCGAGGGACACCTCCGGACTGAGCGCGAGGTAGAGCGCTGCCCACACCTCGGACCGCGGGAAGTGGTCCGGGGCGCGGTGGTATCGGCCCGAAACCAGCAGTGCGCCGCCTGAGTCCGTGGCGCCGTACGTGCGCCTTTGCAACCGCCAGTCCTGTCCCCTCCACGGTCCTGGCCGGGTGTTGGCCAGCGCCGTCCGAGCGTCCCAGCCAGCGGGCCCGGTCACTGGGTGATGACCCTACAGGAATATGCCAGAGTCGAGAGCTTCCAGGGCCGCTTCCGCTCGGTCCAGCCGTCCGACGCGAACCGCCTCCGCCGGGGTGATGCCGCCGAGGTAGCGGCTTTGGCTGTGGAACCAGCGACGAACGGCGTCCGGGCCCTCGAAGGTCTCCTGAACTCTTCGCTGAAGACGGAGCAGTTCAGCAAGCCGCTGGCGCGCCAGTTGCTGCGGGTACGCCGTACCGGCTCGCCAACGTTGAATCGTGCGGTGGCTTGCTCCCAGCGCGTCGGCCAACTCCTCCTCGGACAGGCCCATTGCCTCCTGCAAGGCATCGAGAGGCTGGCTGGGCGTCATCTCGAGGAGAGTTGAGGAAGCGTTCATCTATCCGTCCTTTCGGAGCAGCCTCCGGGCCGTTCGCGGCTCGGAACTAACCAGACGGCGAGCGCAAGCCCCCGGCTTCAGCCGTGGGGTGAGCGAGCCCGCCGTGATACGCCGACACGAACACCTGTTCGCATGTTGTAGCTCGGTGTTGTACGGTTGGCCCATGGGAGGCGCGACGCTACGGCCGAACTCGAACTCGTATTCCAGTGCGCCTTTCACATGGTGTTCTGCCCGAAGTACGGGCGACCCGTCCTGGTGGGCGACGTCGATCGTCGGCTCAAAGAGCTGATTGCCGAAGTTGTCGGCGAGAAGGGCGCATGGCGGGTCAGGCTTGAGACGATGCCGGACCACGTTCCTCTGCTGGTGGAGGTCGACCCGCAGTCTGGCATCCACCGTCTGGTGCAGGCGATCAAGGGCCGCACAAGCCGGGTGCTGCGCGGCGAGCTCCGCTCTCTGCGCTCGCGGGGTCCTGCGCTCTGGACGAATGGTTACTTCGTTGCCACCGTCGGCGGGGCCCCGCTCGCGGTCGTCAAGCAGTACGTCGCGCAGCAGAGGACGCGATGAGCCGCGAGCGCAAGCGCCCGAAGGACGCGCCGACCCACGTCGTCTCCTGGCCGCTTCGTGCCACAGCTGGCCAGCGCTCGGTCATCGAGACCCGCTTCCGCGCTGCACCGCGCGCCTATAACGCTTGCCTTCGGGAGGCACTGCGTCGCTCGCGGGCGATGAAGTGCGATCCCGCCTACGGAACGACGAAGGCGCGACCTGGGGGGAAGGCGCGAACCGCGGCGTTCAAGGAGATCGACCGGTCCCACGGCTGCACCAAGTCGGCTCTCATGAGCTACGGCTCGGCGCTCAGGAGAAGCTGGGTGCGCGAGCAGGTGCTCTCCCAGGAAGCCCAGGTGCTGGCGGCGCGCGCCTTCGGGACGAGCAGGCGCTGGCATCTTGGGCTCGCGGGCAAGCCGCGCTTGAAGGCGGTGGGACGCGGGCTGCATTCGCTGGAGTGCAAGGACCGCAACGGATCGATGAAAGCCGAGGTCGAGGACGGGCGGCTGGTCGGCTTGCAGTGGTGCAAGGGGCTTCGTCATACCCGTGGCGAGGGCCCGGACGAAGGCCCAGCGCAGCGAGCTCGCTCGTATCGAGCGGCTCGTGGCGGAAGGGAAGGTCCGATACTGCCGGATAACCCGTACCGTGGTCGGCGCAAACACCACCTACCGGGCGCAGCTCGTGATGGACGCGCCAGCGCCACTCCGTCTCCCGGTCGAGATCGAGCGGGTGAGTCTCGACCTCGGCCCCTCCGCCGTAGACGTCGTGTCGCAGAGCCGAGCCTTCAGCGCGAGGCTGGCCGACGGCATCGGCGATCACCAGGCCGAGCTCAGGCGCCTACAGCGCAAGCTCGACCGCCAGCACCGGATGGGAGCGCCCTCGTGCTTCGATGACAAGCGCTGTCACATCCACGGCGGCTGTCACTGGAAGGATCGCTCGCAGAACGCGTGCCGGACGAGAGCGAAGATCGCCGACGCTCACCGGCGCCTGGCCGAGCAGCGCCGGTCCCTGGACGGCAAGCTGCTCAACCAGATCATCGCCATCGGCCCGCACCTGCGGGCCGAGCGGCTCGACTACCACTCCTGGAGCAAGCGCTTCCGGAGGTCAGTGAGGAACCGCGCACCAGGGCTCTTCATGGCGGAGGCCCGTCGCAGGGCTGCAAGCGCTGGCAGCGGGCTCTACGAGTACGAGACCCGGAGCACCGCCCTGTCCCAGCGCTGTATCTGCGGGAGGAGGGAGAAGAAGTCGCTCTCGACGCGCGTACACCACTGCTCGTGTGGCGTCAGCGCCCCGAGGGACCGCTTCTCCGCCTTCCTCGGTCCGTACGTGGTCCGGCTGGAGCGCGCGACCGGGGAGGTGATCGACGCCGTCTGCGTGGAGGAAGCCCTCGCGGCCTACTCCGTCCGCCACGACATCGGTGGAGCCCCGGCGCAGAGTGGTAGCAAGCGGCGAGGATCACGACGCGGGGCTCACCCGCGTGCAGTGGCGCGCAGGCGGGCTCGTCTCGCCGGCGACCGAGCCGCTCGGGCGCAATCTGCACAACCTGCGCCTACGGCTCCGGCTCCTATGGGCGGAGCGACAGCACGAGCGAGGCGGGAATCCCCCGGCTTCAGCCGTGGGGAGGATGTCAAGGCTTGAGCCTACCCGAAGCGGGGCAGTTTGTCGGCCAAAGTTTATCGACCGTTCTGCGTCAAACCCTTGCTCCGAGGGTGGTCGCCAACCAGGGCCGCGGCATGGCGGGCCGTGCCGGGCGGGCGCGCCACTGAGCGCCGGCATTACGATGAGGGAGCTGAGTGTTTCCTGCTTCACCGGTAAGCGTGTAAGGTAACAGCGTGATCCAGTCGTTCGGCGACGCGGCCACCGAGGATGTGTTCAACGGCCGGGAGAGCAGCGCCGCGCGGCGGCTCCCGCGCGTCATCTGGCCGGTCATCCGGCGGAAGCTGGACATGGTGAACGCGGCCCACGCCCTGGGCGACCTGCGGGCACCTCCTGGCAACCGCCTGGAAGCGCTCAAGGGCAAGCGGGCTGGGTGGTACAGCATCCGCGTCAACGACCAGTACCGTGTCACCTTCCGCTTCATGGACGGGAACGCCTACGAGGTGCTCTGCGAAGACTATCACCAGGGAGGCACGTTATGATCCCACAGCAGCGAGCGCCGACACCAGCGGGAGAGATCCTGCTGGAGGAGTTTCTCAAGCCGCTCGGCCTGAGCCAGGTCGAGGCTGCGCGACGGATGGATGTGCCGCTGAACCGGCTGAACGAGGTTATCCGGGGCAAGCGCGGCGTCACCGCCGATACTGCCCTGCGGTTGGCACGCGTGCTCGATACGTCGCCGGAGTTCTGGATGAACTTGCAAACAGCGCGCGACCTCTACCAGGCATCGCGGGCACTGGAGGCGGCACAGGCCTGAACGGGAGTTCGGACGCGGTGAGGAAGCATGACCAGACGGCGAGCGCAAGCCCCCGGCTTCAGCCGTGGGGTGAGCGAGCCCGCCGTGATACGCCGACACGAACACCTGTTCGCATGTTGCAGCTCGGTGTTGTATGGTTGGCCCAGGGAGGCCGCGGCACTGCGCCGTGGCTGATTGTGCGACAGCCGCTGCTCCTGGATGGGCGGCTGCGGGGGACGCTGTCGCCGAACCACAGCCACCGCGATTGGCGGCCGGTGGAGCGGGCGCGCAAGCGGGTGCGGCAGGCGGCGCGGGAGGCCGCGTGGGCGTCCCTGGTGGAGGAGTGGCCGGAGCTGCTGGAGACGCTGGGTGAGCCTGCCCAAGCGTCGGCGGGGCGCGCCGTGCGGCGGGCAGTGCTCACGGTCCGGGCGGCCTACCCAGGCGCACCGCGCACCGACCGGGACAACTTGGAGGGCGGGGTGCTCAAGCCGGTGCGCGATAGCATCGCGGACATCCTGTTCGCCCCGGTGGCGGCGGCCAGCCGGGACCGGTCGATCGAATACGGCCAGCACGAGCTGCGGGACGTGCGCCGGGTGACGGAGCGGCGCTTCGAGCCGGACGTGCAGGTGGAGCTGGTCAGCCCATGTCTGCGGCCTGCGGAGCTGCGGCGATGAACAACCCGATCGAGCTGCGCGCGTCGGCGGAGCCGTGCTCGCCTGCGGTGGCAGCTGAGGTCTGGGTCATGACGGGCGCCGGTCTTGCAGTCCCAGGCGAAGCGGGTGACATCGTCGGGGTTGAAGCTGGGGGATAGTGCGGCGCCATAGGTGGTACCATACGTTCATGAACAAGACCACCGTTTACCTGCCGGACGATCTGAAGCAGGCGCTCCAACGGCTAGCCGCAGCGTCGGGACGCTCGGAAGCCGAGCTGATCCGCGAAGCGATCGCTGCCCTGGCCCGCGCGGCGGGTCGGCCCCGGCCTCGGGGTCGGCTGTTCGCCAGTGGTGATCCTTCGCTTGCGGAACGGGTCGACGAAGCGCTCGTGGGCTTCGGCGATCGCTGACGATGCTGGTCTGCGACACCAGTGGACTCCTCGCGTACTTCGACGCGAGCGACGCGCACTGCGCGCAGGTGAGCGCGGCTGTCGACGCCGATCCTGGACCATTCATCGTGTCGCCCTACGTGCTGGCGGAGCTGGACTACCTCCTGGCGAGCCGACGAGGAGTGGAGGCGGAGCTGGCGGTCCTGAGTGAGCTGTCCGGAGGCGCCTGGGAGCTGCCGTGCTTGGAGCCCGGCGACCTCCGCGAGGCCTGCGCCATCGTCGAGCGGTATCGGGACCAGGCGATCGGCCTGGCAGACGCCTCGCTGGTGATTCTGGCGCACCGCTACCGAACGGACCGCCTGCTGACGCTGGACCACCGTCACTTTGGCGTGGTACGGAACATGAGCGGAAAGCCGTTCACGCTGCTTCCCAGCGCGCCGTGACCGCGTGGGGGTGATCGTACACCCTGATCTGGCGGCAAGCCGGTGCCTGGCGGCAATAGTAGAGCGGGTGCGCGTTCATCAGCAAGGAAAGCCGCCTGGGTAGCCGCCTGCCTGCTGCGGGGGGGGGGGGGGGGGGGGGGGGGGGGGCAGGCCTGGACGGTCGCCGGCGCTACTGAGGCATCGACAGCCACTCGACGGTGACGCGACCCTCGAAGCGACGGAAGTCGGGGTCGCCGGTGACGACGACGGCGTCGAGCCGCTCGGCGCGCCCGAGGCGCTGGTGCTGCCTGGGAGCCGCTGCCGGCCGGCGCCTGCGGCACGCTGCGGGCGATGAAGCTGCAGCGGGATCTGGCGTTGTGGCCGGCAGCGACGGCGACAACGCCTCCGCTCAAGGACTGCGCTGCACCCAGGTGCGACCATCGTTCCTGGTCTCGAAAAGCCGCGGGGGCTCCTCGCTGATCGTCTCTTGCACGACCGCCCAGCCGCGTTCAGCGGCCAGGAACGATAGGCTGACCTGCGCCACTGCGGAGCTTGTCACGGGCGGTGTGAGGTTCCTCCAGGAAGCGCCGCCGTTGTCCGTCCGCGCGAGCGACACTCGCGGGAGAGGCGCGCCGCAAGGTGGGCACACGGTGAGCAGGTAGGCATTCTGACCATCCACGGCATCCAGGGCGAGGGGTGCGCCGACCGGGCCGGTCTGGCCCGGTCCCGGCGGGATGGCGACGCTAGAGGCGACCTGCCGCCACCGTCTGCCGGCGTCCAGCGTGCGGTAGAGGTGGTAGGCCCGCACGCCGAAGTGCTCCGGAGCCCCGTGGGCCAGGAACCAGACGGTAGTGTCGCTCCGGCAAGCTAGCTGGGCGGAAACGGGAAACGGCCCGACGGGCCCGCCGCCGGACTGCAGATCCTGCCACGGCACGGTGAACGAGGTGGTCCAGGCGTGGCCGCCGTCGTCACTGCGCAGGACGGCGAGACCGGGGAAGGGTGCCCCCTGCCGCTCAGGGTGCAGTGCGGCGACCCACCCGTGCTGCCGGTCGAAGAAGCAGGTTGCGACCGGCTGCTCTGGGGTGGAGACGGCTTGCCGGTTCTTGCCGCCATCGATGGTGCGCACGAGCGTGAGCGGTCCGGACGGGAGCCGGTACGCGATCGCGAAGCCAGTCGTGGCGCTCACGAAGTTGAGCGAGGAGATTGGGTAGGGCAGTTCCGAGACGGTGACCCAGGAGCGGCCGCCGTCGGTCGTGCCCAGGAGAGTATCCAGCACGGTCTTGCTGCCCGGCGGGTTTACCGGGCTCCAGCCACGCGCCGCAAGCGCCCAGCCGTGCTTGAGATCAGCGAAGTCGAAGCCAAGGATAGTCAGCGGGCCGGTGTACCCGCTCTGCCAGGAGCGACCGCCGTCAGCGGTGGCCAGGATGATACCGCGACCGCCCAGCCAGCCGTGTTGCTCGTCCACGAACCGGACAGCGGTTAGCGGGGGTACCGGGGGTGCGGCCCCAGCGGTGGGGGTAGCGGAAGCAATCCGATGGCGTTGCGAGGCGCCGCCACAGGCGGAAGCGAGGACAGCAGCGAGGAGCGCCGTTGCGGTGAGCGCGGCAAGCGAGGTTCGCCCTGGAAGTTTCATGGCGGGTCCCTTCCTAAACGCCTTCCAGGATGGTGTCACGGTCAAACCAGACGCCGTCGATGAGTGTCTGTCCCCATTGCTTGGCTGACGGACAGTACCATCCGCCGAACCCACTCCAGTCCGTCAGCAGATCGGGATTGCCATCGGGGTTCGCGTACCAGAGCGGCAGGGAGGTGAAGGCGTTACTGTCGCCTGTGCATGTCTGCCACCAGCTCCCGCGGGTGTATACGCCAGCAGTGAACTGCGCGTTCTGGATCTGGGTGACCGCGCTCTGAAGGAGCTGCACGATCTGGCTGGCGCTCGGAAATGAGGCGCAGACGCTTGGCTCTTCCTCGCAGTCGAGCCAGATTCTGGTGTAGTACGCTCCAAGTGGGCTCGAGAGGAGAGCATTGATGGCGCGCTGGACCTGATCCGGCACGGTGCCCTTGTAGGTGCATTGCTGGCCGGCAGATGCCGTGGGATCGTAGTAGTACTCGTCGAAGTAGAGATACACGTAGGCCTCGACCACCAGCCCAGCGTTAGTTGCGTTCTGGAACTGCTGAGTGAACCAAAGGTTGTCATTCGGATGGATGATCACGACCACCACGCCGTAGTTGTTGTACAGATCCTGGAAGGTGCTTTAGGGACCGTTGCCGTTGTACGCCGAGACGTCGACTGCTGCCCACGTGTTGTCCGGGCACGGCATCTCGCGTGCTCCTTTACTATCTCGTCTCGCCACCGCGCCCCGCTCGGCCGTCCCTCCCACCGTCGGCCGTGGCGCCCTTCAAGTGGCTCTCTGCCGAAGAAAACGTCCGCGCGGACAAGGAAGTGACGTGGGCGATGGGGTCAGCGCAGGATGTCGACCGTCTGGTTCGTACCACGCGGTGGCCGGTCGGAGGGAGTGTGGTCCACTCGAACGTGCTTCGATCACTGCGCCCGCTGACTCCCTTCGCCGTCATGCGCAGCGCAGCGTGCTCAGTCGGTCTGTGACCCACTCCGCGATCTGCTGCCGGTATGGATCCGCGATTGCTGCCGTCGGACACGGGAGGGCGCGGGCCCGGATGTCGTCGCGATAGCTCGTTCGCCTCGTCGGTGCCGAGATGCGGCCGTCGGCGGTGCAATGCGCCGCCTTCGCGGACGCCGGCCCACGCGCCACGCAAAGGGACCGGGCCGCGAGTCGGTGCGGTTCACGAACGGTCTGCGGTCCGCTTCCAGATGGAGCGGCTGGTGGTGCGGAACGATGCGGTCGGTCGGCGGGTGGCATGGTCGTTTATCGCTCTGCGCCGCTGGAGGCCAGCGAACACAACCGTACCCACGCTTGACACTGCGACCGCAACTATGGCGCCCTGCACGTCGTTGTTGTTGGTGAAGGGGCGATGCCGCAAAGCCGGCCGACGCGAGCAGGACCGAGCGCTTGGCTGCCGCGCCGCATCGGCGGGGGTCACGGGGCGCGCAAGGAGGCAATGGCGCGATGGCAGATCACTGGGGCGTGGATTCATACGACGCGGCAAACAGCAGTGTTTCAGGCCAAACGCTGTTCGACTACGTAACGTCGCAGGCAGGCGCTGCCCCCAGCTTCTGGGGCAGGTACATCGGTGGTCAAGCCTCTCTGACCGCGGCCGAGGTCACGTTCATCCTCAACCGCGGCTGTCTCATTCTTCCCATCTACAACGGAGCCACGTCGTCGAGCGTCAGCGGGGGCTACTCAGACGGTGTGACCGACGCGAACAACGCCATCGCCGCGGCCAAGGCGCTGAACGTTCCCGGGGGTACCGCGATTTACGCCGACATCGAAGCGTCGTGGACGCCCACCTCGGACTGGATCCGGGGCTGGTGTGACACGATGGAGGCGTCGATCTACGCCGGGTCCGGCGGCTTCTGCGGCGACACGCTCGAACCCTCCTTCAACACGCCGTACTGCGATGCCTGGAACGCCGATGCGAACGTGCAGGACAGCTATGTCTACGCTTCTGAGCCGGAGCCGGGGTGCACGTCCGCTTCCGGCGCCCCGGCCACGCCGCCGTGCAACGCTTCCGGGACGCTGGTGTGGCAGTACGCCGAAGTTTGCTTCACCGGCGGGTACGTGGACGAGGACGTGGCCAACGACAACGGTTTCTCCTTGATGTGGGGTGCACAGGCCCCCACCTAGTGGCATTCGGCCGCAAGAGGGGGCGGTGGCCATGGGCGTGCGGAGCAGGGCGATGCGACCAGCCGGCGAGCGAGCACGCGCGCCGCGGGCAACGACTTCCGCTTGGCCGAGCGTCCGGCCGGGCTCTCTCGGCAAAGGATCGAGTCGCCCAGCGCGCGGCGCGGCCGGGCTCCGCCGCTGGGGCCGCACCGCGGGGTTGGCACTCTGCCTGGCGGCGCTCTTGCCCGCCGCGGCCGGCTGCGCGCGCGGCTCGCACCCGGGGAGCCTCCAGACGGCCACCCGGATCCCCGCGGCAACGGCCAGCCCGACAGCTACTCCACCGCCGTTCCTGGGTCAAGCTCATCCGGTTGCTCCCCCATCCCGATGCCCCGCCATCGTGCCGGCTGACCTGCTCGACCCCTTCTCACCGTCACCCCGGCTGCCCAACGGCCTCTCGCCGCGGGTGGGGGACTACCGCTTAATCGGGTGCTGGCAGGGCCGGCTCGAGGGAGCGCCGTTCGTGTTCGAAGAGTACTTCTCCACCCAGATTGGCGCGGGCGTGGCGGTCGCGTACGACGGCAAGCTGGTCGGTCATCTGATGGCTGGGACCGGACCTCCGGCGGTCGTCAGGTTCACCGGGGAGTGGGTCTGTTGGGGGCAGCAGGCAGGCGCCTATTACGACGCCGTGAATTTGCAGACCGGCCAGCGCGTGCCGGACCGCGAGGCGCAGCGAGTGTGTCCGCCGGCGCCGAGGGCGCCCGGGTTGTACTACCCTCCCAAGCACGTCCTGGGGCTGGGGAACGCCAAGTACCGATTCCCCGCCGAATCCCTCCCGACCGCCTCCAAGTGACGTCGCCCACTCCAGACGCACGCGCCGACGCGGACGACGCCCGCGTCGAGGTACTCCTCGACGCGCTGGCGGCGATTGGCCGCTATCGCGCCGGCTGGTTTGCCGGCTGGCTGCGCGCTCGGCTCGACGCCGAAGCGGCCCGTTCGCCCGGCGGGCAGACCACACGTGCACCGCGCGACGGAGCGGCGCTTCGAGGTGGACCTGCATGTGGAGCTGGTGGCTTCAGCCGTCAGAGAAGTGACGCCTGCCAACTTAGGTACGCGACCGTCGGCGGCCAGGGCCGTGGTAGACTGCGGGCAACGAGGTGGCAGCATGCCGACGGTCGGGGTTGACATCCCGGATGAGGTGGTGACGCTCCTGAAGGGTTCTCGCCTGGGCGATCGTCCCGTGGCGGAGCAGGTGCGGGTCGCCTTGGCCATCCACCTCTTCCAGGAGGGCGTCATCTCGGTGGGCAAGGCCGCGGCGATCGCGGGTGAACCCCGGGCCACCTTCGAGCTGCTTCTGGGCGAGATGGGCATCCCGCCGGTCCGCTACGGCCTCGAGGACTACCGGCAGGATCGGCAAGCGTTCGAGCGGGCGCGTCAGAAGCGGGCGTGAGGGCCGTCGTCGACGCTGGGCCGGTGATCCACCTGTCCTGGATCGACCACTTGGACCTCCTCGATCACCTGTTCGAGGAGGTTTTCCTTCCGCCAGCGGTCCGGGATGAAGTCCTGGCGCCTCCGCCGGGTACCCTGGGGCTGGAGCGCGTTCAGCAAGCGCTGGCGGCCGGCTGGCTGCGGGTCCGAGCCCCGACGAGGGGGACCCAAGCCTCCCCGGCCGCTGCTGGTCCCCTGGCGGCTGGCGAGACGGCAGCCCTGCTCCTGGCGGAGGAGCTCGGGGCCGATCTAGTGCTGACCGACGATGCCGCAGCCCGGGCGGCGGCCAGGCGGCGCGACCTGGAGGTCATGGGGACGGTTGGCGTCCTCATCGAGGCGCGGGACCACGGGCTGATCCCCGCGGCGGTGCCGCTGCTCATGGAGCTCCGTCGCCTCGGCCTGTGGCTCAGCGAAGACCTGGTGCAGACCGTGCAACAGGAAGAACGCGGGACGTCGAGTTAGCGCCTGCTGCGGGGGGGCCAGGGGAGCGGCGGGCCGAGTACCCGCAGGTAGGCCCCGGCGAGAATGAATACGGCCAACGCCCCCCTACGTCGGCCTGCGCCTCCGGCTCGCGGCGCGAACGTCGGCAACTAACCGGCTCTGGCGAGGCTGACCGCGGCCACCTCCTCGGCGCCCGCGCGAGCCAGGGCCGCGGCGACGGTCGCCTGACCCGCAGCCGGCAGCACGGGCCGTCGCGGCCGCAGGCACCAGCCGAGCGCGCTGCGGATGCCGTGGCAGATGGTGAGGCCGGAGAGGGTTTGCTCGCAGCCCGTGCGCGGGCTGTTGGGCAGGACCAGCGCCTCGTGCACCGGCAGGCGGAAGCCGCGCAGGTCGAGCCAGCGGCGGACGACGCGCCCGTGGCCCTGCGTCTGGCGCTGTGCCTGCTCCATCAGGTCCCGGCGGCCGAGGTTGCGCGCCGCCTTGGTCTCCAGCACGAGGCAGCCCGCGGGGGCCACCACCAGGTGGTCGATCTCGCAAAGGTCCCAGCGGCCCTCGATCACCAGGCTGTGCAGGACCGGCCAGCCGGCCGGCAGGGCTGTGACGAGCGCGCGGGTGACGGCGCTCTCGGCGGCGTCGCCGCGGGCCTGGGCGCTGGCCTGGCGAGCGCGGACCTGCTGGAGCGTCGCGCTGCGCATCGAGCCGCCGAACAGCCAGCGGGTGAGGCGGTTGCAGCGGGAGATCTCCTCCTCGACGAGCTGCTGCTCGGAGGAGGCTTCGCGCTGGCGGATGGTCTGCCGCCATGCGCTGCGGGCCAGGTTGTCGGTGGGAATGAGCTGAGCCACGAGCTGTTTCCTTTGCCTGTCATGGTGTGGCTGAGAAGCTGAGGTCCAGCACGGGGTGGAGCTCAACGGCGTTGGGCGCCAGGCCGTACTGGCCGTGCGGGAAGTCGAAGAAGACGACGCCCGTGATGGTGACGAGCCCGTGGAGCGGGACGAACTGGTCCGAAGGCGGCGTGCCGAAGTGGTCGATGAACTCCTTTCGCGCCTGAAGGATTGAAGGGGCGGCGGTGCCGTTGGCTACCGCCGCGCAGGCGGGGTCGGGCAGCTCGGCGATCATGGTGAGCCGCGGGTCCTGGGGGTCGGCGATGACCAGGTGGAAGTCGTGGTCCTGCTCCCGCCGGGCGGCCACCAGCCGCGCCGTGACCGTCACCCTGCGCAGCTCCCAGGGCGCCGCGCGGCCGTCGGCCGGCAGGCTGGTGGGGGCGGTAAGCTGCCGCAGGGCGGCCACGGACATGGCCAGCGGCTGCGGGTCCACCAGCGCGGCCTGGGGGTCGTCCATGGTCTTGACCGGCCAGCGCTCCTTGCCACAGCCAGCACCGCCCTGCTCGTGGTAGCTCCACTGGTCCTGGATGGTGGATCCCTGCGAGAGCGTGACCAGACCGCTCTTGGGGAAGAGCCGGGCGGCGCCCAGGCCCTGCCAGCGGCCCGCGCAGGGAAGCTCGCCTTCGGCCTCCTGATAGACGCGGCACTCCTGCCCCGGCGCAAGCTCGCCTTCCAGGGCGAAGCGGGCGCCCCCGGGCAGTGCCAGCACGTCTCCGCCGAGATTGACGGCGAGCGTGCCCAGGTTGCCGAGCAGGACGTACTGGTCGGCGTAGTGCGCGGCGGGGCGGATGCCGAGGACGCGCAGGTGGGCGCCGGAGCCGCGGGCGACGCCCGGGCGCAGCAGCACGACCGGGGCGGGCTGCGGGCCGAGGTGGGGCAGCAGCCCGCCCAGCGGGTTGCGTCCACCGCTGCAGGCGGCCAGCGCCGCGCCCGCGACCAGGGCGAGGACGGCCGCGCGCAGGAAGAAGCCGAGGAAGCGGAAGGCGAGCGCCAGGAGCACGATCAGGGCGAGGGGCGCGGCAAGGAGTGAGAGCAGCGGCGCCATCAGAAAGCCGCCTCTCGTAGGGGAACAAGGTCGGTGTTCACACTACTACTATAGCATATCCGTGTAGGCGATGACTATCTGGAGGAGCGTAGACGGCCTGCTGTCTATCTGATAGACTCCGAGTGGTGAGGACAAGAGAGCTGCGACGTGTTCTGCGCCAGCGAGGCTGTGACGAGTTGCGCCAAAGCGGTTCCCACCTCGTCGTCCGCTGCGGAGAATGCCAGAGCGTAGTGCCGATCCATTCGAGAGACATGCCCCCTGGCACCCTCCGCAGCATCGAACGGGATCTTGCACCGTGTCTGGGAGAGGGATGGTTGCGATGAGCACGAAGCGCTACACTGCGCGCTACAGCTTCGAGGATGGCAACTGGCTGGTCGAGATCACCGAGGTTCCTCAGGTGCATACCTTCGGGAGGACCTTCGGCAAGGCCCGGGCCCACATCCGCGACGCCCTGGGACTGTGGTTGCGAGTGGAGGACCCTAGCACACTCGACATTGCCGACGAGCTTGCCGGAGTCCCGGTTGATCTCGTCAGCGTGGTGGCGGAGGCCGGGCAGAGCCGTGCTCGGGCGAACGAGCTCTCGGCGCGAGCCCAGCAGCTCACCGCGGTCGCGGCGCGGCGACTCGTCAGGGATGTTGGCTTGTCCACACGCGACGTTGCCGAGTTGCTTGGGGTCTCGCATCAGCGGATCCATCAGCTGGTCCACAACGGCGACCGATGAGAGGGTGCCCTGGCTATGCTCGGCGCCTGGCGCGAGGTCAACGTTCAGGAGCTGGACGCGCTGATCGCCGAGATCCATTCGGAGCGCGCCCGGGATATGAGCCGGGCGGTGCCCTTCGTGAGGCGGTGCGCGTGGCGGGGTTCCGGGGCGGCGGGCGCGTGGCTCAGTCCTCGGAGGTGAGCTGGGCCCACCCTTCCCGGGGGCCGTCGGGCTTGAGCAGCTCGGCGAAGCGCTTGCTGCGCGACACGGGCTTGCCGCCGATGCGCAGCCCCTCCTCGGGGGAGGTCTGCGCGGGCGGAGGCGGTACGGGCACGCCGATGCTGTTCAGCCAGGCACAGACGTGCCGCGCCTGCTCAGCGGAGCTCCAGCTAACGATGCGCAGGTGCTGCAGCATGTCAGGGGTGAGGTCACGGATCACGCGTTCGCCCTTGGCGGTGAGCACGATGAACGTGTTGCGCCGATCGCGTTCGCCGGGGACGCGCTTGACGTACTCGTAGCTGGCGAGCCCGTTGACGAGCAGCGAGGCGTTGGAGGTGGTGACGCCGACCTCGGTGCCGATCTGCTTGACCAGCAGCGGCTTGTTGGCGCGCCAGAGGATCGTGAGCACGCGGATGTACTGCAGGGGCGGGAAGGTGCGGTGGGTGGCGGTGAGCACGTCGGGCAGGACGGCGCGCAGCAGCTGGCGCAGGGCGACCTCGGGGGAGGGGATGGCCTCTTCGGGTGCAGTCATGGCGGATCCTCGCGGTCTTGAACGCCTGGAGCGCAGACATATTGTTTGTCGTTGCTCCTCGGCGTGCCTGATGGTGCTGGCGGGGTTATTGTCCTGGATCGTTGCACGTCCGTCAACGCTGGGACGGGCGTCCGCGGGGGGGGTGCGCCGGATATTCGAGGTGCGGGGGAACGCACCTGTGCTCCAGGGGGAGCTGCTCGATCCTGGGGCACGAGCGAGCGCGGGAGCATCGGGTGATGGTCGAGTCGTCAGCTCGGGACCAGCCTACTGGGCGCCGGGAGTGGCACGCGCTGACCCGTCGGCAGGCTGGCGCTCGGCGGACGCACTTCTGTACTTGCGCTAGCCTGTAGCTGACGACTCTCGCTACGGAGGCAGAGAGGTGGAGACGAAGAAGAAGCGGCTCACCCTGGATCTGGACCCGCCTGTGCAGCGGCGTCTGAAGGTGATTGCCGCACTGAAGGGCATCAGCATGCGCCGATACTGCCAATCTGCGATCGAGAAGGAGCTGGCCCGGGACGAGCGGTCAGGGACAACGGCCTTGCCCTTCGGCAAGGAAGCGCTCGACCGCCTGGCTGCGCTTCAAGCGCGGGTGTTCCAGGGACGTACGCAGTCTGGGGATTCTGCAGACTTCATTCGCGAAGCCCGTGCCGGCAGGACGTCGGCTCAATGAGCGGCCTCGTCGTCGTGGACGCCAGCTTGGCGGTGAAGTGGCTGATGCACCCTGTCACGACCAAAGGAACCGCGTGAGCTTCGCTGCACTCCCGTACGCCGTCCTGCTGCTACTGGTCGAGAGCGCGGCGGGGCTCGTCGGCGTGAGCATGTACGTTAGCCTGCGGCCGGATGTCCCGCGCGGCCTGCCGCGCCTCGGCGCCTGGACGGCGCTCTTCGTCGTCCTGGGAGCGGTCTGGATGGCGGCCGCGGTGGCGTGGCCGACGAGCGTGGACACGTACGTGTTGAGCACGCGCTGGGTCGGGCCGCTACGTGGCGCGCTGGTGGCGGCGGCGGTCCTCACCTTCGGCTGGCTGGTGAGCTTGTACGGCGGCTGGGCGGCCCGACGACTCCTCGGCGGGGCGGCGGCGGCGGCCGCAGCCGCGGCGATGGTCTTCGTCTCGGCCGTGGTGGCCGGCCCGACGTGGGGATACGCCGGCGCGCTCCTCAGCCTGCTGGCCGGCGCGGCAAGCGTCGGCGCGGCGACGCTTGCCATGTCGCAGGGCCACTGGTACTTGACCAACGCCCATCTCCCGGCGCGTCCGCTGCGGGAGCTGACCATGCTACTGGTGGGCGCGCTGGTGCTGGAGATCGCGGTCATGGCGCTCAACCTGATGTTGCCGGCGCGCCACGTGCCCACGCCTCAGGACGCGCTCGTCACCGGCTTGAGCAGCAACCCGGCCTTCTACCTGCGCGTCGGCGTGGGGCTACTCTTCCCACTCGTGCTCGCGTATCTGGCGTGGCGCAGCGCTGGCGAGCGCGCGATGATGAGCGCCACCGGGCTGCTGTACATCGCGCTCGGCGCCGTGCTCGCCGGCGAAGTGCTGGCGCGCGGGCTCCTGTTCGTCACCGCTGTCGCCGTGTGAAGGAGGGGACATGGACCGCGACCAGGCGATGCACATCCTCGAGGAGTTCACCAAGACCGACAGCCTGCGCAAGCACGCCATGAGCGTCGAGGCGGTGATGCGCGCCGGCGCGCGCAAGTACGGCGGTGACGAGGAGACGTGGGGAATCGTCGGCCTGCTGCACGACTTCGACTGGGAGATCCACCCGGACGCTGAGCGGCACCCGAGGGACGGTGCGCCGCTGCTGCGGGAGCGCGGCGTGCCGGAGGATATCATCCACGCCATCCAGTGCCACGCCGACTACTCGGGCTACGAGCCACGCGGGCCGATGGACCGGGCGATCTACGCGTACGACGAGCTGGCGGGGTTCGTGATCGCCTGCGCGCTGGTCAAGCCGAACCGGAGCCTGACCGAGCTCACGGTGCAGTCGGTGCGCAAGAAGATGAAGGACAAGGCGTTCGCGCGGCAGGTGAACCGCGAGGACATCGTCCGGGGGGCTGAACGGCTGGGCGTCGACCTGGACGAGCAGATCGGCTTCGTCATCGAGGCGCTCAAGCCGGTTGCGGAGCAGATCGGGCTGAACCAGTAGCGGCGGCTCAGGCCGGTCGCAGGGCCGCGAAGATGCTCCGTAGGCGCGCGAGCGCGGCGGGGGTGCGCGGGCCGTACCAGGCGACGTCCTTGCCATCGATGAGGTGCACGTGGCCTGCACGCCACGCAGGGGTATCGCCCAGCGAGTCTTCGATCTCCGGCAGGTGCTTCGGGGCGAACGGGTACGGCTCGCTCGGCAGCAGGACCACCGCTGGCGCGGCCGCCGCTACATCGGCCAGGCTGACCTCGAAGTAGTGCGGGCCGCCGCCTGACGGCCGCGCGAGCACGCCCTCGCCCCCCGCGCGGGCGAGGATGTCCGACATGTACGTGTCGGTGGCGGCGATCATGTACGGGTGACGCCAGATGGGGCAGAAGTAGCGCACCGGCGGGGCGGGCGGCGGCGTGGCCAGCGCGTCCGCGATGGCGGCGGCGAGCGCGTCGGCGGGCGCCTCCGCGGCGAGCGCGCGGCCAAGCTGACGGACCAACGCGACGCTCGCCGGCACATCCTCGAGCAAGGTGCGCCAGGTGACGACGCCCGCCGTCTCGATCGCCTCCACGTCCTCTTTGCGGTTCTCCTCGAGCGAGACGATGACCAGGTCCGGGTCGAGCGCCAGGACGCGGTCGATGCGCGGGTCCTTGGTGCCACCCACGATACGGGCGAGCCTGCGCGCGTCGGGCGGCTGCTCGCAGAAGCGTGTGACGCCGACGACGCGGTCGCCGGCGCCGAGGGCGAAGCAGAGCTCGGTCAAGCTGGGAACGAGGCTGACGATACGCCGTGGCGGCAGGGCGAGCGTCACCCGGCGGCCGGAGGCGTCGATGGCCGAGAAGCTCACGCGGGGTCGGCCGCGCTCCCGGCCGGGACGGAGGCGAAGTCCGGGCTGTCTCCGCGCGGTTGATACCAGAGCCCGGTCTCACGGCAGAACCTGCACTTGCGCATGGTCGTGATCAGCGGCTTGCCCTGGACCATGCACAGGAACAGCGGCATGCGCGTCCGGTCGACGCCGTCGGGGATCCCCGTACGGTCGAACCCCGGGTTGGGCTGCAGAAAGCGGCAGCGCCGTTGGTCGTGGCCGGGAGCCTTCTCCTGCAGTGGGCTCGTCACGCGTTCATGCTAGCGGATGCGCGGCCGGCCGGCGCCCGCACGGGAGAATTGCCCGGGTTCAGCCGCCGTACTTCACTCCGCACTCCTCGAGCGTGAGCAGCCGGGTGTCGCGCTTCAGGCCCGCGTTCGTCACCTCGCCGACGACGCAACTGTGATCGCCGATGGCCACCTCACCCACGACACGCCCCTCGACCCAGCCAGCCGCTGTGGCGATCACCGGCGCCCCCGTCTGGTGCAGCTCGTAGTGGTGGCCGCTGATCATGTCGCGGTCGACATGGATGGGGCGGAAGAAAGCGAACGCGATCTCCTTCTGGCCGGACTCGAGGAACGACAGGGCGAACACCCTGGAGCTGGCAAGCATGCCGTACAGCTTGCTGTCCTGCTTGACACCCATCGCCACCAGCGGCGGCTTGAAGGAGCACTGCGTCACCCAGTTGATGGTGCCGGCGTCGATCTCCGCGCCGTCCTTGGTCCCCAGCACATACAGCCCATACGGGATCATCAGCAGCGCCGCCTTCTTGGCGGCCTCGACATGTTCGTCCATTCTCATCCTCCCCACTCACGGTGTCCCAAGGGCGAGTATACGGCGGGAGCGGCGCCGAGGCGCCGCTCTCATCCCAAGCAGCCTTCGGAGGAGGCGAGACGATCAGGTGCCGGTGGGGCGCTGCGCCAAGGTGACGGTCGCGGTCTCCCGCTTGCTGCCGCGGTAGTACTCGACCTGGACCTTGTCGCCCGGGCTGTGCGAGGCGAGGATCTGCGTCAGGTCGCCCGAGTTGCGCACCGTCTGGCCGGCGACCTTGACGATGATGTCGCCCGGCTGCAGGCTGGCTTGCTGGGCGGGGCTGCCTGACTGCACCGAGACGATCCCGGCGCCCGACTGGACGGGCAGGTGGCGCGACTGCGCGATGTCGGGCGTGATGTCCTCGACGCTCACGCCGATGAAGCCGCGCTGCACCTGGCCGGTGGCCAGCAGTTGCTTCAGGATCGGCTGGATGGTCTGCACGGACACCGCGAACCCGATCCCCTGCACCGGAAGCCCGTTCTGGGTGAAGATGGCCGCCGTGTTGATACCGACGACGTGGCCTGCGTGGTCGACCAGCGGCCCGCCGCTGTTGCCCGGGTTGATGGCGGCGTCGGTCTGGAGCGCGTGGGCGATGGAAACGGGGTACGGCCCCTGGTCCGTCTGGAGGGTCTCATCGATTGTGCGGTCAGTGGCGGAGATGATGCCACTCGTCACCGTCGGCGAGGAACCTCCGCCCAGATTGAGCGGGTACCCGACAGCGAGGACCGACTCGCCCACGCTGATGCTGGACATGTTGGCGAAGGTCGCGGGCTGCAGGTTCGGGGCGTCGATCTTGAGCACCGCGAGGTCGGACAGCGGGTCACGTCCGACGATGGTCGCAGGGTACGACTTGCCGTCGTACAGGTCGACGATCACGCGAGTCGCCGGGACGTTCGTGCCCAAGGTGACCACATGATTGTTGGTGAGGACGTGGCCCTCTTTGTCGATGATGACGCCGGTGCCGATGCCGGACCCTCGGAAGCCGAACGGGCTGTTGCCCTGGATCTCGGTCCGGACACGGACGACGCTCGGAGCGATCGCCTGGATCACCTCCTGCGTGGTCATCCCGCCGGAGGCGGCAGGCCGAGGCGACGTGGTCGTCGCGGTGCCGTTGGACAGCGTCTGGGCCTGGGTGGCAGGCGTCGTCGTACTGGTGCCTGTCGCGGCCCTCCCGCCGCACGCGACCAGCAACAGGACAAGTCCCACCGCAACCGCGGCCAGCAGCGCGGCGGGGGCGCGGAGTATGCGGGAATGGTTCATCTTGGCCTCCAGTGTTCGTAACCAGGTTCAGCGTACGGCGGGTGAGCGGGGCGATCGGTCGCGCCGCGCATAAGCGAGGGATAACGGCAGGTTAAATGGAACGGCGATCCGGGCGTTACAATGCCTGCACGCGGATGTGTCGACCGGGGACCGATGCATCCAGCGACCGGGGGCAGGGCGTATCGCCAGTGGACGCTGCGCCGGGGAATCGCGGGGGCGGGGTGGACGGGCAGCACGCCAGTGACCGCGAGTTGCTCGAGCGGATCGGGAGGGGCGACGAGCGGGCGTTTGCCGTCGTCTATTCGCGGTACGCGGACCTGGTCTACAGCGTGTCGCTGCGCGTGCTCCGCGATGCGGCGACTGCGCAGGACGTGGCGCAGGACGTGTTCCTGCGCGTATGGCGCGAGCCGTGGCGCTTCGAGCCGGAGCGGGGGAAGTTCGCCGTGTGGCTGGCGTCGGTGACGCGGAACCGGGCGCTGGACATGGTGCGGAGCCAGGGCCGCCGGCGCGCGGTGGAGTACCGACCGCCGGAGGATGCACCGGAGCCCGTGGACGGCTCGGCAGAAGACCCCCAGCTCGCGGCCGAGGTCGCTTCCGATACCCGGCTGGTCCGCGCGGCGATGAGCTCGCTCCCCGAGGAGCAGCGCCGGGTGGTGGAGTTGGCTTACTTCGACGGGCTGTCGCAGCGCGAGATCTCCGAGCGACTGCAGGTGCCCCTGGGCACGGTCAAGACGCGCGCGCGGCTGGCGATGCAGAAGCTGCGGCTGACGCTGGCCGGCCTGGTCACCGAGGAGCGGTGACGTGCTGACGTGCGACGAGACGCGCGAAGCGCTGCCGCTGCTGGCGCTGGGCGCCGTGGACGGGGAGGAAGCCGGCGAGCTGCGCGCCCACCTCGAGAGCTGCGCGGAGTGCCGTCGTGAGCTGCGCGAGCTCGAAGCGGTGGCGTCCGCCATCGCCTTGACGGTGCCGGGTACCCGCGCGCCCGAGTCGTTGCGGGCGCGCGTGCTGACTCGCGTCCACGCCGAGCACGGCGAACGCGCTGCCGGGACGCTCGCTGCTGCCGGCGTGTCGGCGCGCGTCGGCTGGCCACGCTGGTGGTCGCGCCGGCGGCTGTGGTGGGCGACTGGGGCGGTGGCGGCGGTCGTGGTGGTCGGCTGGGCGGCGTTCCTTCAGGTCGAGGTGCTGCGGTTGGACTCGCGCAACGCCTGGCTGGAGCGCGAGGCGGCACGCTCGCGCGAGGTGGCGCCGGTGTTGCGCATGCTCGCCGAGGGGCGAGACGTTGTGAGCCTGCCGATGGAGAAGGCGCCGTCGCTGGAATCAGCGGCCGCCGTGGTGCTGTGGGACCCGGAATACAGCCGCTGCTCATTGGTGATCGACGGGCTTCCGCCGCCGCCCCGGGGTCAGCACTACCATCTGTGGCTGTGGGGCCCGTCGGGCGACCGGTTCGACGGCGGCGCCCTGCAGCCTCAGGGCGGCACGGCGGTCGTGAGCGTGGACCTGGAGCGCTGGAAGCGCTCCGACTACCGGGTCGTCGTCGCGCTCGAGCCCGCCGCCCAGCCGACGCCGGTGCTGTGGGCAAACCTCGTGACGCGATAGCAGCGCCTCCGGGGCGCGAAACGGGGGAGCCGGTCGGCTCCCCCGCGTGACGTTCTGCCCCGGCCGGCTGGTCAGGAGGCAGGCTTGGGGGCCCAGGGGTTGACGAGGGGCCCGAGCTGCTTCTCGAACTCCTGCTCGATGGCATCCACGGTCCAGCCGCCCGCGCGGGTCATCTGCTTCACCACGTCTGGCTCGCTGTAGAGGCCGATGAGGTCGCCACCGACGAGGAAATTGCGGCCGTTGACGTTCGCTGCCTTGTCAGTCGCCAGATAGGCGACGAGCGGTGCGACCATCTCCGGCGTCTGCTGGGCGAGCATCTGGGCGATCTGTGGGTTCGCCTGCCTGAGCTGGTCCGACAGC
Source organism: Chloroflexota bacterium (assembly GCA_021787985.1). Lineage (GTDB taxonomy): Bacteria > Chloroflexota > Dehalococcoidia > DSGV01 > DSGV01 > JAJYLG01. The sequence continues at coordinate 40,862 of JAJYLG010000010.1, read as the reverse complement.
GTCAAGCGGGTGCCGGCGCGCGGCCGGATGGCGTTGACGGTAACACCGTAGCGCCCCAGGTCGCGGGCGATCGTGCGGGTCAGGCCGATGATCGCTTCCTTGGCGGCGCTATAATTCGCTTGCCCCATATTGCCCAGGCCCGACTCCGACGACGTGTTGATGATGCGGCCGCCACGCTGCTGGCGGAAGAGCGCCGACGCCGGACGCGTGACCGTGAAGTGGCCCTTGAGGTGGACGGCGATGACGAGGTCCCAGTCCTCCTCGGTCATGTTGAAGATCATGCGGTCACGCAGGATGCCGGCGTTGTTAACCAGGATGTCGAGCCGCCCCCACCGGTCGAGGCAGGACTGGACCATGCGCTCGCCGGCGGCGTAATCGGACACCGAGTCGTAGTTGGCGATCCCGTCGCCACCCATCTTCTTGACCTCGGCCACCACCTCGTCCGCCGGGTTGACGCCCGAGCCCTGTTCGCCGAACGGGCCGCCGCCATAGTCGTTGACGAGGACGCGGCACCCCTCAGCCGCCAAGGCGAGCGCCTCGGCGCGGCCAATGCCGCGGCCCGCGCCCGTCACAATCGCAACCTTGCCCTCGAGCCGGTTTCCCACCGCGAGTACCGATCCTCCTTGTACTGATACGGTCGTCGTGCAAGCCCTACCCTACGGTCAACCCCAGTGGGGCGCAAGCCGCGGCGGGGCGCCGCGCCGTCAGTCGACGCGGGACGGCCGGTCCTCTTCCAGGCGCTGGAGATGCTCGTCGACTACGTGTGCGGGGCAGAGTCGGAGGAAGAGGCCGAGACCAAGCGCGCCCACCAGGAGGTCATCGAGCTGGCCGAGGACAGGGATGAAGTCGGGGATGAGATCGATGGGGAGGAGCACGTAGCCCGCGACAACTAGCAGGGGCGCGCGTGAGCGAAGCGGCACTCGGCGGTCACGCACGAGCGCTGCGAGGAGCGTCACTTTGCGGCGTGCCGGCAACCGCATGACGCGCCGGCGCAACGTGCTGCGCGAGTGACGGTCGGCGCTCGAGGCGGCGGTGCGGGGGTCGTCGGACGCTGGCATCCGCGGAGCGGCCGTGCTCACTGGCGGTGGGCGCTTCGGCCGGCGCGATCCGCGAGGTCGCCCTCGGCCTTGTCCGGCCTCCCGGCGAAGTCCATATTGAGGCGGTCGAGCCGGTCCTGGCCCGGCTGGAGGTAGTCCTTGGCCGCGATCTCACGCTCCACCCGCGGGTCGAGCTGCTCGAGTCGGGTCTGGAACGAGCGGTGGTAGGCGGCGGTGGTCAACGTGCGCTCGATGTGGGCGCCGCCGCACTCGCCGCATCGCTCCAGCGGCTGGGCGCCGCTGATGCTGCGCACGAGTTGCTGGGTCTCCTGCCCGCAGTCACGGCAGAGGTAGACGTAGAGCGGCACGGCGCCTCGCCTCCAGGGGTCGTGGCCTCATCCTAGCAGAGGGGAAAGGGCGGGCGGAGGCCCGTTGGTGGCCGCGGGGTGGCGGTCGTGACCGGATTCGAACCGGCGATCTCTGCCTTGACAGGGCAGCGTGTTCGGCCTCTACACCACACGACCGCGCTGAAACGCCCGGAGGCGGCCAACGCTGCTTCCGGGCGGCATCATCGTACGTGGCGGATCGCCATGGAGTCAACGCTCGGGAGGGCCCGGTGAATGCCGACACTACTCGGTTGGACGCTGTCCGTCCGCGGCCCGTATAGTGGGCAGAGAGCCACATTCCGGGAGCTCGCCCTTGGCCCGCCGTCGAACCACTTCCGCGCCGCAGCGGAAGAAGCAACAGGTTGACCATGGCACGCCGGCCCGCTCGACGGCGCCGCAGGTGCACCCCGTGGCACGCCGCGTGCACTCGCAGCGGCGCGCGCTCGAGATGGTGGAGCATCCCATCCGTGTGGAGGAGCTGGTCGAGCAACGCACCTCCGACCCGTTGCTCCGCGGGCTGCCGCTCACCGATTACCGCTACGTGACGCGCGAGCTGCGCCGTGTCTTCATCACGATCGCGGCGTTGCTCGCGGGCTTGCTGATCCTCTGGGCGTTTCTGCGCTGATCAGCGCCGATAGGTGCTGGCCGCGACGATCACTCCGACAACGACCGCGATGTAGCCCCACAGGTCGTTGATCGGCAGCGGCGTTCCGACGGCAACCAGGCTGCGCACCATGTACGCCGCCACGACTCCCGCCCCGGCGGCCCAGGCGAGCACGGCGATCGGTCGACGCCGCGTCGCCGCTCCGATGGCGTAGGCCACCGCGTAGCCGATGCCGCCGCCGATGAAGAGCGCGAAGAAGCCGAGCAGTCGGAAGTTTGGCAGCAGGAATCCCCACACGGCGCCCAGCATCGCGCCCGCCAGCAGTCCCGCGGCCACGCCGCGCGCGACGAGCAGCGGGTCGGCTCGGAGGGCAGGGTGCACCGTAGGGCGAGCGCAGCTCGGGCAGCGCGCGCCGACGGGTGTCATCACCATGCAGCGCGGGCAGATCGGCGTCCCGCAGCGGCCGCAGCGGAGCTCGGTCTCGGTGTCGGCATGGCGGGCGCAACGCACTGCGCCTTCGACGTCAGGCATCGCCCACCGCGAACGTGAGCTCGCCCTCGACGGCCAGCTCGCCGTCGACCGTCGCGCGTGCCGTACCCTTGCCGACACGACCGTGCATGCGCGTGATCTCGACCTCCAGCTCGAGGACGTCGCCTGGCACGACCACGCGGCGGAAACGCACGTGGTCGATGCCGGCGAAGTAGGCGATCCTGCCGCGAAACCGCTCCGCGGAGAGCAGCGCCACGGCGCCGAGCTGCGCCAGCGCCTCGACCATCAACACGCCGGGCATCACCGGCCGGCCCGGGAAGTGGCCTTGGAAGAACCACTCATCGGCGGTCACGCTCTTGCGGCCGCGGGCGCGCTCGCCCGGCACCAGCGCATCGACCCGGTCGACGAGCAGGAACGGAAAGCGGTGCGGGATGATCTCCTGGATGGCGCGGGCGTCGAGTGCGGTCATCGGCCGGCCCGCGCGACGGCCCGCTCGCCCAGCTCCACGAAGCGGTGCACCGCCAGGTCCGGGAAGGGAATGTCGCCCGGCTCGCGCTCGTCGCCGCGCGGCAGGCCGTGGTAGTCAGAGCCGCCGGTGGCCACCAGCCGATAGCGGTCGGCCAGCGTCTTGAAGTGGGAGATCTGGTCGCCATCGTACTGCTTGTAGTAGACCTCGATGCCGTCAAGCCCGGCCTCCACCATCTCCGGTAGGACGGTCGCGAGCTGGCGGACGTAGGACGGGTGCGCCAGCGACGTGACGCCGCCGGCCTCGCGGATGAAGCGGACCGCCTCTGCCGGCAGCATGCGGTCGCGTTCGACGTAGGCCGGGCCGTTGCGACCGATGTAGCGCTCGAACGCCTCGTTGAGCGTTGCGATGGCGTCGCTCTCGAGTAGCGCCTGTGCGATGTGCGGGCGGCCCACGGCGGCGCCGTTCGCGATCTGCAGCACGCGCTCCCACGTGATGGGTAGACCCAGCGCGTTCAGCTTCTCGACCATGCGCTCGGCGCGGCGGACGCGACCGTCGCGCAAGCGCCGGAGCCGCTCCTGGACGTGAGTGTCGTGCTCGTCGAGGAAGTAGCCGAGCACGTGCACCTCGTCGCCGGGGATGTCGCAGCTCAGCTCGACGCCCGCCACGAGCACCACGCCGGGGTGGCCGCCGAGGGCGGCGCGCATCGCCGGCAGCCCTTCGGTGGAGTCGTGGTCGGTCAGGGCGAGATAGCGGACGCCGTTGCGGACGGCCAGGTCGAGCAGCTCGGCCGGCGCGAGCGTGCCGTCGCTGAAGGTGGAGTGCAGGTGGAAGTCACCGATGCTCGGCATACGGTTCGTAGACCGGGTCAAGCCGGCGGATGTCGGTGGCCCGGCCGCTCCCTTCGTCGATCTCGATCAGCACGGAGCCGATGACGGTGCGCCCCTCGGCGGGCGTCAGCCGGGTGGGCATGGCGGTGAGGAAGCGCCGCAGCACGGCGGCGACGTCATCACCGATGATCGAGTCCACGGCGCCGGTCATCCCCAGGTCGGTGACGACGGCGGTGGCTCTGGGCAGCAGGCGTGCGTCGGCGGTGGGCACGTGGGTGTGCGTGCCCACCACGGCAGCGACTCGCCCGTCGAGGTACCAACCCATGGCGACCTTCTCGCTGGTCGCCTCGGCGTGCATATCGACCACCACGACCGTCCCCGCGGGCACGGTCTCGAGCAGCGTGTCCACCGTGCGGAAGGGACAGTCGACCGGCTGCATGAAGGTGCGCCCGATGAGGTTGATGACGGTGAGGCGGCCCACGGTGACCATGCCATGGCCGGGCGCGGCGACCGGGTAGTTGGCCGGCCGAAGCAGGCGCGGCTCATGGTCGATCACCGCCTCGATCTCCTTGACCGCGAAGGTGTGGTTGCCGCCGGTGATCACATCGACGCCGGCGGCGAACAGCTCCTGCGCGATGCGGGGCGTGATCCCCTTGCCGGCAGCCGCATTCTCGCCATTGGCGATAACGTAGTCGACCTCGTGCAGGGTGCGGAGGTCGGGCAGCAGGGCGGTCAACGCCTGGCGTCCAGCGCGGCCGACGATATCGCCGATTGCGAGCACCCGCATCTTAGCGCGCGTACTCGACAGCCCGAGTCTCGCGGACCACGGTGACCTTGATCTGGCCGGGGTACTCCAGCGTCTCCTCGACCTTGCGCGAGATGTCACGGGCAAGGCGCATCGCCCCGAGGTCGTCCACCTGTTCCGGCTTCACAACGATGCGGACCTCGCGGCCGGCCTGGATGGCGAAGGACTTCTCTACCCCGTTGAAGCTGTTCGCGACCGCCTCGAGCGCCTGCAGCCGCTTGATGTAGTGTTCGAGCGACTCCCGCCGCGCTCCCGGACGACCGCCGCTGATGTGGTCGGCGATCTGCACCAGCACCGCCTCGACCGTGTGCGGCTCGATCTCCTCGTGGTGCGCCTCGACGCAGTGCACGACGGCGGCGTTCACCCCGTAGCGGCGCGCGATCTCCGCGCCGATCATGGCGTGGGTGCCCTCGACCTCGTGGTCGACCGCCTTGCCCAGGTCGTGCAGGAGGCAGCCAGCGCGCACTACGGCGCCGTCGGCGCCCAGCTCGCTGGCGAGCATGGCGCCGATGTGCGCCGTCTCGACCGCGTGCCTGAGCTGGTTCTGGCCGTACGAGGTGCGGTACTTGAGCCGACCGAAGATCTTCAGCACCTCGGGGTGGATCGCGGGACATCCCGCCTCGATCGCCGCCTGCTCGCCGGCCAGCCTGATCGTCTGCTCGACCTCCTGTCGGGCCTTCTCGACCATCTCCTCGATGCGTGTGGGGTGGATGCGTCCGTCCTGGATGAGCCGTGAGAGGGCGATCCGCGCCACCTCGCGGCGCACCGGATCGAAGGCGCTCAGCGTCACCGCGTCGGGCGTGTCGTCGATGATCAGGTCGCAGCCGGTGGCGTTCTCGAGCGCGCGGATGTTGCGCCCCTCGCGCCCGATGATGCGGCCCTTCATCTCGTCATTGGGGAGCGACACGACGGCCACGGTCGACTCGGCGGTGACCTCGGTCGAGACGCGTTGCATCACGGTGGCGAGGATGGAGCGGGCCCGCTGGTCCGCGATCTCCTTCGCTTCGCTCTCCATCTGACGGACGCGACGCGAGGCCTCGTCGCGGACCTCGGACTCGATCTCCTCCAGGAGCAGGCGGCGACCATCGTCGAGACTCAGGCCGGCTACCCGCTCGATCTCGGCCAGCCGGCGCACCCGGAGCTCCTCGAGCTGGTCGCGGAGCTGCTGCTGCTGGCGCTCGCGCTCCGCCAGACCGCGCTCGCGTCGCTCCAGCGTCTCGATGCGCGTGTCGAGCGTCTCCTCCTTCTGCTGCAGCCGCCGCTCCTGGCGCTGGACCTCCAGGCGGTGCTCCTTGACCTCGGCCTCGGCGGCGGCGCGGACGCGGAGCGCCTCCTCCTTGGCCTCGAGCAGGATCTCCTTCTGCTGTCGCTGGGCGTCGGCGATGACTTGGGCGGCCGACTCTTCGGCCGCCCGCAGATCCGCCTCGCGCTGCCGGCGTCCGCCCCCGAAGAGCGCGCCGAACAGGCGCCGAAAGAACCCCATCTGGTTGTATCCTCCTGATGTCTGCGAGGGGCGAATTATCTAGCGAATCGCGTACCCCCGTCTATCGATCCTACGGCCGGGTCAGGGCGATTTCAATGAATCCGTCCGCTACCTATTGCAGGACGCCCTCCTCGCGCAGCCGCGCGATCTCCGCCTCGGAGAGATGCAGCACCTCATCGAGGACTTCGTTGGTGTGCTGCCCGAGCGCCGGAGCGGCACGGCGCACACGCAGCGGCGTACCGGAGAGTTGCCACGGGACTCCCGCGTGCCGAGCGCTCACCTCCGGGTGCGGCAGCTCTATCCACATGCCGCGCGCGGACATCTCCGGGTCCGCGGCGACATCGGCCGTGGTGTAGACCGGGAAGGCCGGCACCCCGGCCGCCTGGAGCGTCGCCGCCGCGTCCTCGCGCGCCCGGCCGGCCGTCCACTCGGCGATCGCCGCCTCGATCTCGTCCTCGCGCGCCTTGCGGCCGTACACGCGAGCGAGCGTGGGGTCACCGAGCAGGTCCTGCCGGCCGATGGTCGCGGCCAGCGCCCGCCACTCGGCGTCGGACCAGCAGGAGATCGCCAGCCACTGCTCGTCCCCGGCGCAGCGGAAGACGCCCTGCGGCGCCTCGAACTGGTCGCGGTTGCCCATGCGGGGCGGCTGGTGGCCGGTCATCTGATAGGAGATCAGCCCCTCGGCGACGAGCGGGATGGCGGCCTCCCACTGCGACATGTCGATGTACTGGCCTTCACCCGTGCGACGCCGATGATGGAGCGCGGCGAGCAAGGCGAAGGCGGCGTGGACGCCGGCATTCGGGTCGCCATAGGAGATGGCGACCTCGCGCGGCTCGCCGCCGGGGTAGCCGGTGAGGGAGGCGAGCCCCATCATCGGGACCTGCATCGGGCCATACGCGACATAACGCGACACCGGCCCCGTTTGGCCATGCCCGGCCAGCGAGATCTGGATGACGTCGCGCTTGATCGCGCGCAGCTTCTCATAGCCGAATCCGATCCGCTCCATGACCCCGGCGCTGAAGTTGTCGACGACCACATCAGAGCGGCGGATGATCTCGTACGCCAGCTCCATGCCCGCGGGATGGCGGAGGTTGAGGGTCAGGCTGCGCTTGCCCTGGTTGTACTGGTTGAAGTAGCCAGAGCGGTTCGGCCCGCGTTGCTCGCCCCAGAACGGCGGCAGGCCGCGCACGGTGTCGAGCCGGTTCTGGGACTCGATCTTGATGACGTCGGCCCCCAGGTGGGCGAGCTGCATGGTGCACACCGGACCGGCCCAGACCCAGGTGAAGTCCGCGACTCGCACACCCTCGAGCGGCAGGCGGGTCGGCGCGGCTGGGGAAGGGTCGGGCCGCAGGGCCGCTGCCGGCTGCACCTGCGCCCACTCCCGCAGCACCTCAGCCGTGTGCTCGCCCAGCAGCGGCGCGCGCCGGCCGACCTGCCACGGCGTGCCCGAGAAGCGCCACTGTGACCCGGGGTAGGTGTAGCTGCCGGCGAGCGGGTGCTCGACCGTCACGAAGAAGCCGCGCGCCTTGAGATGCTCGTTCTGCAGCAGGTCCTTCATCTCGTTCACCGGCGTGCACGGGATGCGGCGGGCCTGCATCTCCAGATAAAGCTGATGGACGCGCCGGCCGGCGAGCTCGCCCTCGATGAGGGCGAGGAGCGCGTCGTTGTTCTGAGCCCGCAGCAGGCGGTCGGCGAAGAGGGGCGAGCCCGCCCACTCCGGATCGCCGAGGTACTCGACGAGCCGCTGCCACTCCTCCTCGGTGACGCAGACGAGGAACATGAGGCCGTCGGTCAGGCGGATCATCCCCCATGGCCCGAGCAGGCGGATGCCGAGGCGCGAGGCCACCCGGTTGCTGTAGAGGTAGTGCATCAGACCGTTCTCGACCTGGCTGGCGATGACGGCCTGGACGGAGACGTCGACCTGCTGCCCTCCGGCGCCGCCGTCGCGGGCGGCCAGCGCGCCGAGCGTGGCGATGCCGCCGTGGATACCCGCCTGGTAGTGCGCCTGCTGTCCGAAGGGCTTCAGGGGCGGGAGGTTCGGGTCTGGAAGCGCGCCCGGCGAGAGTGAGAGCCAGCAGCTCGCCGCCATGTCGAGGATCTCGCGCATCGGCAGGCCACGGCGGCGCGTGTGCAGTCCGAACGGGGTGATGGCGGTGGCCACCAGGCGTGGGTTGGCGTCGCGCAACGCCGCGTAGGTCAGGCCGCGGCGCTCGATCTGCTCAGGCGGGCCGCTGGCGATGAGCACGTCCGCGGCGGCGGCGAGCCGGCGCAGCGCTGCGCGGCCATCCGTCGTCTCGAGGTCGAGGACGACGCTGCGCTTGGCCTGGTTGAGATAGAGATGCAGCCCGGCGGTCTCGTGACTGCTCTTGCCGAGCGGGTGCGGCCCGCGTCTGCGGAGCGGGTCGCCCCCCGGCGGCTCGACCTTGAGCACATCGGCGCCCAAGTGGCCCAGCAGCTTGGCCGCGTACGGCGCGGCGACCAGCTCACCGCATTCGAGGACACGCAGGCCCTCGAGCGCTCCCCCTGCCATGCGACGTTCCTCCCAGCAGCCGCCGGTCGACGGCCGGCGGCGTATCTCCCGCGGTCGGCACGACGGTCAGGCTCGGCGCAAGGCCGGTTGCCTGCTGCGCGAGGTCGGTGGATGGGCGGTGGCGTTCGCCTTCGGCGAACCGGCGGCGTGGCGTCCGGGACGGGTCCCGGCGGGCAGCCGGTCGCTGGCCTCACGATAGCGCGCCGGGGCCGGACGCAACAGCGCTACTCGAGCAATTCGTGGTCCGGCGCATGAAAGCGGCGGGCGGCCGCCAGCGCGCGCCCTCGGGAGAAGCCACGCTGCAGCAGGTAGCGCAAACACCGTTCAGCGTTGGCGCGGTCCGCCAAGCGGCGACGGAACTCGGCCACTGCCTGCTCGAGGGCGGCGTCCTCGTCGAACGCGGCGAGCACGGCCTGCGCCTCCAGCTCCGAAACGCGGAGGCGGCGAAGGTCGGCTCGCAGGCGCAGCCTCCCGCCGGGAGCTGGGCCGCTCCGTTCGCGCGCCAGCGCGGCCGCGACGGCTGCGTCGTCTACCAGGCCGACACGGGCGAGCCGCCGCACCTCTCCGTCGACGGTTTCAACGAGAAAGCCGCGACGCACGAGGCGCGCCCGCACGTCCGCCGCGGTGCGCAGGCGTCGCTCCACCAGGCGCAGCGCGGCCTCGTGGCAGGCGTCGGGGTCGTCCGGGCGGAGCGGCGGCCGGCTACTCCGCCTCTTCGCTTGCGCCATGCACCAGCACCGGCCGCAGCTCGTCGGCCCTGGCGCGAATCTGCTTCTCGATCTCGCCCGCGAGCTCGGGGTTCTGGCGCAGATACTCCTTGGCGTTCTCGCGGCCCTGGCCGATGCGCAGGTCGCCGTAGGAGTAGAAGGCGCCCAGCTTCTTGACCACACCGGCCTCGACGCCCAGGTCAACCAGGTCACCCTCGCGGCTGATGCCGATGCTGCGCCCCTGGTTCATGATGTCGAACTCGGCGGTGCGGAACGGCGGCGCGACCTTGTTCTTGACGACGCGCGCCCGGACGCGTGAGCCGACGACCGTGGTGCCCTGCTTGATGCTCTCGATGCGTCGGATGTCGATGCGCACGGACGAGTAGAACTTGAGGGCACGGCCACCGGGCGTAACCTCGGGGTTGCCGAAGACCACGCCCACCTTCTCGCGGAGCTGGTTGATGAAGACGACCGCCGTGTGCGAGCGAGCGATCGCTGCGGTGAGCTTGCGCAGCGCCTGCGACATCAACCGCGCCTGCAGCCCCACGTGCTGATCGCCCATCTCGCCCTCGATCTCCGCCCGCGGTACGAGCGCCGCCACCGAGTCGACCACGATCACGTCGACCGCGTTGCTGCGGACGAGCGCCTCGGCGATCTCCAACGCCTGCTCTCCCGTGTCCGGTTGGGAGATGAGCAGGTCCTGGATGTTGATACCGAGCTGCTGGGCGTAGACCGGGTCGAGCGCATGCTCCACGTCGATGTAGGCGGCGGTGCCGGCCAGCCGTTGCGCCTGGGCGATAATGTGCTGGGCCAGGGTGGACTTGCCGGCGGACTCGGGGCCGAAGATCTCGGTCACGCGGCCGCGGGGGATGCCGCCGATTCCGAGGGCCAGGTCCAGCGCGATCGAGCCGGTGGGGATCGCCTCGACGGCGAGCTTGTTCCCGGCCTCGCCGAGGCGCATGATAGCGCCTCGGCCGAACTGCTTCTCGATCTGGCCGATAGCGAGCTCGAGCGCGCGGGTCCGTTCGTTGGTGACCATGGGCACACTCTCCAGGGCGGTGACCGGGCGCCGCCGCGTTTCGGCTAGCATCATAGCATCAGGAGCCGGAAACGTGCCGCAAATGATCCACCCGCGAACGCACTTATGCAGCAAATCGTCCGCCTGACGGTGCGCGTTACGACGCGGGCCGCTCGCGACGCGATCGGCGGCTGGCGCGAAGGGGCGCTGGAGGTGCGTGTGCACGCGCCGCCGGTCGAGGGGGCCGCCAACGACGCGGTCTGCCGTCTGCTGGCGCGGGCGCTGGGCGTGCCGCCGTCGGCCGTTCGCGTCGAGCGCGGGGTGAGCGCGCGGGTGAAGCGTGTTGTCGTCGAGGGGCTCGGCGAGGCCGAGGTACGCGCTCGGCTGGGCGCGGTGGGTCAGTAGAGGCGTCCGCCGCCCGCAGCCGCGCCGATCACCTGCAGGAGGACGATGGCGACCAGCGGCGACAGGTCGATCATGCCGAAGCGCGGCAGGACCGCCCGGAGCGGCGCCAGGATCGGCTCGGTGAGCTGGTTGAGGAGCTGCACGAGCGCGTTCGCGGGGTCGACCGGGAACCAGGAGAGGATCGCGCGGATCACGATCAGCAAGGTCATCACCTGGGTGAAGACGGTGATGAAGCGGGCGACGACGTCGGTGGTGGTGGCGAGGGGATACACGCTAACTTCCCAGTGCCTGGGTTTTCTCGAACGCGGCGAGCACGGCTTCCATCATGGCAGCGCGGAGCCCCGCGCGCTCGAGCACCAGCAGCCCTTCGGTGGTGGTGCCGCCGGGAGACGTCACCATATTGCGCAGCTCGGCCGGATGCCGGCCAGTAGCGCGGGCCAGGTGGACGGAGCCGAGCACGGTCTGCAGCACCATGTCCTGCGCCTCCTGACGCTTGAGGCCGATGTGGACGGCGGCGTCGATGAACGCCTCGATGAAGAGGAAGACGAAGGCGGGTCCGCTGCCGGAGACGGCGGTGGCGATGTCGATGTGCCGCTCGTCGGGCACGAAGACCTCGCGCCCGAAGGCGGCGAGGATGCGCCGGGCCTGCTCGCGCCGCTCGGGCGTCACCTCGCTGGTCGCCGTCCAGACGGAAAGGCCGTGACCAACCTGGGCCGGCGTGTTCGGCATCACGCGCACCACGGCGCGGTGTCCGAGCTCTTCGCGCAGCGTGCGCAGGTCCACCCCGGCGATGATGGAGATCACGAGCTGCTCCGGCAGGACCATGCCGCTGGTCGCGTCGGCGACGGCGGGGAAGTCCTGTGGCTTCACGGCGAGCAGCACCGTACGACAACCCTCCAGCGCGCGGGCCGGGTCCGACGTGATGTGCACCCCGAAGCGCTCACGTAGGTAGCGCAGCCGTTCCTCGGAGACGTCGCACAGGCACACTTGGGCCGGCTCGTACAGGCCGTGTTCGAGCACGGCGCTGGTGATCGCCTCGCCCATGACGCCGGCACCGATAATGCTGAACCGTCCGTCGAGATGCTCGCTCATGCGCGTGGGCCGAAGATCGCGCGCCCGATGCGCACCATCGTCGCCCCCTCCTCGATCGCCACCTCGAAGTCGTCGGTCATGCCCATGGAGCACTCGCGCAGGCCAAGCTCCCCCGCCAGCCGGCGTAGCTGACGGAAGAGCGGACGCACGGCTTTCGGGTCGGGCACCTGGGGGGCGACAGTCATCAAACCCTCGACGCGGAGCTCTGGGATGGCGGCGGCGGCGCGGTAAGCCACGGGCAGCTCCCCCGGGGGGAAGCCGTACTTCGTTGCCTCTCCGGCGACGTTAACCTCCAGCAGGACCCGCATCGGTGCGCGGGCAGCCCGGGCCACGGCCTCGGCGCAGCGGAGCGAGTCTACTGACTGAAGTATATCGAACAGTTGCACCGCGTCTCGCGCCTTGTTGCTCTGGAGGTGGCCGACCAGGTGCCACGTGGCGGCCACGCCGCGCTCCCGCGCCGCAGGGAGCTTCGCCTGAGCCTCCTGCACCCGATTCTCCCCGAAGTCGGTGACGCCCGCTTGCCAGGCGGCGACCAGTGCCTCCACCGGCTGGGTCTTGCTGACCGCGACCAGTCGTACCGCCTCGGGCGCTCGCCCGGCGCGGCGCGCGGCCGCGGCGATGCGCGCGCGCACGAGCGCGAGTCGGCGGGCGACCAGCGTGGGCTCCACGCCCGCAGGGTACCGCAGGCTGTCCACCGGTTGTCCACCGCTGGTGCACCGGATATGCACAAGATATGGTGGCAAGGGCTTGACAAGCACAATATCTGGTGGAGAATACGGAGCGTACGCCAGCGGAGGGAGGATGCCGGCGGTGCGCTGCCCTTACTGCGGGCACTACGACTCGCGCGTGGTCGATTCCCGGCCGGAGGAGCACGCCATCCGCCGACGGAGGACGTGCAGCAACTGCCACGCCCGTTTCACCACGTACGAGCGCGTGGCATCGCGCTGGGTGCTGGTGGTGAAGAAGGATGGCCGGCGGGAGGAGTTCCTGCGCGAGAAGGTGCTGGCGGGCATTCGCAAGGCGTGCGAGAAACGGCCGCTACCCGCCGGGGCGGCCGAGCGTCTGGCCGACGAGGTCGAGACGCGGGTGTTCGCGTTGGGCGTCGAAGAGGTGCCGAGCAGCGAGATCGGCGAGCTGGTCACGGAGCGGCTGCGCGAGCTCGACCAGGTCGCGTACATCCGTTTCGCCTCGGTCTATCGCCAGTTCGCCGACGTCGACGAGATCCGGCGCGCGCTCGACGACCTGGAGCGCGGACCGGTACCAGCGGCGCGGAACCAGCCCACCCTCATCGCGCAGGAGGACCTCGAACGGCTGACGCCCACGCGCAAGCGCCTGGCGATCGTCCCACGGCGGCAGGGGCGGAAGGAGGGCAGCGGTGACTAGCACCACGCGACGACCGGCCTGGATGTGCGACAGGCAGTGGCACCGCGGGCAGGTGCTCGCGGCGGGGGGCGACCGCTACCTCTACGTTGAGCTGGCCGACGGCCACCGGCGGCCCGTGCGAGTGCACGGTGCGCCGCCCGTGCGGAAGTCGACCGGGGAGGGCGAGTTCTTGCGCCAGCGCATCGCGGCCACGCTCGGCGGCGGGCGGGTGGAGCTGTCGTGGTGCGGCTGCGCACCCTGGTGCGCCTGGGTTTCGGCGGGCGGTCGCAACCTGGGTGAGGAGGTGCGCCGCTGGGTGGAGATCTTCCGCCTCAGCCAGCTCGCGCAGGTGCCGATGGGCGGGCCGGCGGCGCGACGGGAGCGGCTGCTCGCGGGGCGAATGCTCACCACCTTGTAGAACGTGTGTTCTGCCAATGGTCTAGAATGGGCAGATGAGGCGGGACTGCCTGGGACCGGAGGTCTGGCCATGTCACCACGTACGCCCAGGGGGCGGAGCGAAAAGGAGAGCAGAGCTATGGTGGCCACTCGGTCTTCACGGAACGGTCGCGCCGGCAGCGACGAGGACTTCGAGCTCAGCGGCAACGCGCGCGTTGTCCTCGAGCGGCGCTACCTCGCCAAGGACAGCGAAGGGCGGCTGATCGAGACGCCGGGAGAGCTCTTCCGGCGCGTGGCGCACAATCTGGTCCAGCGTGAGCACGAGTACGGGCTCACCTCGGCGCGGGTGCGGGAGGTGGAGGAGATGTTCTTCCGCATCATGACGCGGTTCGAGTTCCTGCCCAACTCCCCCACGCTCGGCAACGCGGGCCGCCCGCTGCAGCAGCTTTCGGCCTGCTTCGTTCTGCCGGTGGAGGACTCCATCGAAGGCATCTTCGAGACGATCAAGCACACCGCGCTCATTCACCAGACCGGCGGGGGGACGGGTTTCGCGTTCTCCCGGCTCCGCCCGGAGGGCTCGATGGTGAAGAGCACCGCGGGTGTGGCCAGTGGCCCGGTCTCGTTCATGAAGGTGTTCGACGCCAGCACCGAGGCGATCAAGCAGGGCGGCACGCGGCGTGGCGCCAACATGGCCATCCTGGCGGTGGACCACCCGGACATCGAGAAGTTCATCAACGTCAAGGCCGACATGGTCACGCTGACCAACTTCAACATCTCGGTCGCGGTCACCGAGAAGTTCATGGACGCGGTCGAGCGTGACGCCGACTACGACCTCGTCGACCCGCACTCCGGCGCGGTGGTCGGCAGCCGCAACGCGCGGCGCATCTTCACCATGATGGTCGAGAACGCCTGGAAGAACGGCGACCCGGGGATGGTGTTCATGGACCGGATGAACGCCACGGAGAGCAACCCGGCGCCGAAGTACGGGCCGATCGAGAGCACCAACCCCTGCGGCGAGCAGCCGCTGTATCCGTACGACTCCTGCAACCTCGGCTCGATCAACCTGGCCAAGTTCGTGAGCGAAGGCCCCGGCGGTGCCGAGGTCGACTGGGACCGCCTGGCGGCGGTGATCCCCTGGTGCGCCCGTTTCCTCGACAACGTGATCGACATGAACCGCTATCCGATCCCGCAGATCGAGGAGGTGACGCACCAGATCCGACGCATCGGCCTCGGCGTGATGGGCTGGGCGGACATGCTCTACAAGCTCCGCATCCCGTACGACTCGGACCGCGGCGTCCAGCTCGCCGAGGAGGTGATGCGGTTCATCCACGACCACGCCAACCGCGCCTCGGAGAAGCTGGCGGACGAGCGCGGTACCTTCCCGGCCTGGGAGGACAGCATTTACAACCGGGAGGGACCCTCCGGCAAGCCAGAATACGCCGGCCCCCGGTATCGCAACGCCACCCGCACCACCATCGCGCCCACCGGGACACTCTCCATCCTGGCGGACTGCTCCGGTGGCATCGAGCCGGTGTTCGCATTGGCCTTCACGCGCCAGCACTACCTCGATCGCAGCGATCCGACGCGGCCTACGAGGCTGACCGAGGTGAACAAGGACTTCCAGCGGGTGGCGCAGGAAGAAGGCTTCCACTCGGACGAGCTGATCGAGTACCTGGCGGACGGCGGCTCGCTGCAGGAGCGGTCCGAGGTGCCCGAATGGGCGAAGCGCGTCTTCGTGACCGCGCACGACATCGCGCCGGACTGGCACGTCCGCATGCAGGCGGCGTTCCAGCGCTGGACCGACAATGCCGTCTCCAAGACCATCAACTTCCCCCACCAGGCGACGGCCGAGGACGTGGAGCGGGCATACCTGCTCGCATACACCGAGGGTTGCAAGGGGATCACCATCTACCGGGACGGCTCGCGCGACGCGCAGGTGTTGAGCACCGGCGGGTCGGAGCGGAAGCCGGCGGACGAGCCGGTGGTCGCCGAGCCCGCCGCGGGCGGACGGCCGAGCCGCCGCCGCCTGCCGGACGAGCGACGCGCGCTCACCCACAAGTTCGTGGTCGGCGAGCAGGAGGGCTATCTGACGGTCGGGCTGTACGACGACGGTCGGCCGGGTGAGATCTTCCTCAAGATCTCGAAGGAGGGCTCCACCGTCTCGGGGCTGATGGACGCCGTCGCCATGATGACCTCCGTCTCTTTGCAGTACGGCGTGCCGCTCGAGAACCTGTGTACCAAGCTCAAGAACACGCGCTTCGAGCCGAGCGGCAGGACATCGAACCCGGAGATCCCGTTCGCGACCTCGCTGCTGGACTACGTCTTCCGCTGGCTGGAGCTGAAGTTCGTGCCACCGGAGTTGCGCTCGGGAAACGGCAACGGACACGGAACGGCGGACGTCCTCGTCGAGGAACCGGGCCACGGGAGCAGCAGCGGGCTTGGCTGTCCGGACTGTGGCAGTATCCTCACCTATCAGGAAGGTTGCCTGGTCTGCCGCGCGTGCGGGTACAACAAGTGCGGCTGACCTCCTGAGGCAGCAGAGGGGGAAAGGGAGCGGGGGCCGCAGCGCCCCCGCTCCCTTCGTTCCGCGGTGCCCCGGCGAGTACCATGGCTTCGAGAGGTGTGGCGGTGGAGGTCGCGGACCGCGTCTGGTACCTCGGCCACGATTTCATCAACGTCTATGCGATCGAAGACGGAGGCCGCCTGACCGTCGTCGACAGCGGGATCGTCGCGAGCTGGCCGGTGATCGTGGCTGGCCTGACGGCGGCCGGTCGATCGCTCACTGACGTCGAGGCCGTGGTGCTGACGCACGCGCATCCGGACCACATCGGCTGCGCGGCTCGTCTGCGGCGCGAGAGCGATGCGCGCATCTGGATCCACGAGGACGACCTGACGCTCGCCCAGGGACGCAGGCGCGCGCGGACCTCGCGCTCGATGCTGCGCTACGGCTGGCCGGCGATGCGCATGGCGTGGTACTTCGTGCGGCGCGGCGCCTGGCGCGTGCCGCGCATCGCGCAAGCCTCGACCTTCGCCGACGGCGAGGTGCTCGACGTGCCCGGCAAGCCACGCGTCGTCCACGTGCCGGGCCACACGGTGGGCTCGGCTGCGCTGCTGCTGGACGACCGACGGCTCCTGTTCAGCGGCGACGCGCTGGTCAACGTGCGGCTACTGGGACGCGGCCCCCTGCCCTGCCTGGCGCCTGACGCGTTCAACGAGGATAGCAACCAGGCCCTGGCCTCACTCGCTCGCCTGGAGGGCCTGGCGGCCGACGTGCTGCTGCCCGGCCACGGCCCGCCATGGAGCGGAGGGATCGCCGCGGCGGTGGCGACGGCGCGCGCGTCGGGAAGGTACTGAACGGGTGGCCGGGCGTCCGCCCGGGGCAGACCCTCGCCGGTCCACGGGGTCAGGCCGCGGCTCGGGACGCGACCAGCCGGGAAGTTGTCTGGAGGCGCTGATCCTCACGCGAGTCGCCTTCGGGGTGCTGGCGGTGCCGATGGTGGTGCTGCTGGCGGCGGTGGTCGGAGTGTTTATCGCCGTCTATCTGTTTGCGGTCTTCTGGCTCTGGGGGCTGCTCGCGGCCGGGGGGCTGGTGCTGCTGGTGGTCGCCTTCGGCAGTTGGGTCGAGAACCGCGCGAGTCGCCACCGCAGCGAACGGTGAGCGGTCACCCGTGTGGCCGGCATTCGAGCGTGGGCTCGTACGTCCCGCGCCACCAGGTGCCTTGCGGGTAGGGGGCGGTGGGCAGGGCATCCTCCTCCCAGGTCGCGGCCGTGGCGGCCCCGCCGCCGCGCAGGAAGGAGCGGACGGCGGCCGCGTCGGTCCAGTGGGAGACGAACGCCATCTTGCCACCGTCGTCCTCATCGCGCAGGTACTGGGCACTGAGGAAGCCGGGCTGGGCACGGAGCACCTGCTCGATGCGTGGCAGGGCTGCCTCCAGGCGGGTACGCCACTGGTCAGGCTCGCGGATCACGGTCTTGCGCTGGCAGATGTGCACCGTCATGGTCGCGTCTCGCTCCACAGGCGGGGTCGGCGGGATCCTGTCGCGGTCACCGTCGCTTCCTGTGATATCGCACGCTCACGGTATCGGCGCAAGCGTGCGAGAATACGAGTGCAGGCGGGGCAAGCACCCGAAGGGGGAAATCGGCGCAATGGTCCGCGAGCGCTGGGAATACCTGCTGGAGGTCGTGCCCGAACGGCGCTTCAAGGAGCAGCTCGACGAGCTGGGCGGTGTCGGCTGGGAGCTGGTGACCGCGCGCTGGGAGGAGCACCACTGGGGCGGCCAGACGCAGCTCCAGGTGCGCTGCATCCTCAAGCGGTCGCACGAGCCGTCCGAGCTCTACGGCGCGCGGAGCGCGACGCCGGCCGGCGCTCCGTTCTAGGATCGGGCCCGCGGCCGGGAGCGCGCCGGCCCGACGGCGTCGCCGCGTGGGCAGCAAGGTGGCCGGCGCGGTCTCCCCGCCACGCCGGCCGGTCTTGATCGCCTGTCCCTGTTCGGGATCTCCCGCGATGCGGGGTTCGGTGCAGCGCCTCCTTTCCTTGCTGGTTTCCACTACCGCGTCGCGACGGTGCGACGCAGGAACGTGGGCAGTTCCGTCTCGGGGACACCCGGCAGCGCGTCGACCCGCAGCGAGCGGATCTTCTCTTCCGCATTCATGAACGGAAGCTCCTCGCGCTGGCGTTGCACACCCGGGAACCCGGTGGCGATGAGCGTGATCTTGATGCCCTCGCCCAGTGAGTCGTCGTAGGCCGTGCCGAAGATGATCTCCGCATCGGGGTCAACGACCTCGTTGATGATCTGCGCGGCCAGGTCGATCTCCTCGATGCCCATGTCGGCCGGGCCGGTGACGTTGAAGAGGACTGCCCGCGCGCCGTGGATGTCGACGTCGAGCAGTGGCGATGTGGTGGCCTGCTTGGCTGCGTCGGCCGCGCGGTTCTCGCCCGTCCCGTAGCCGATCGCCATCAGCGCCTGGCCGGCGTCCTTCATCACCTTGCGGATGTCGGCGAAGTCCAGGTTGATGATCCCCGGACGGGTGATCACGTCGGCGATGCCCCGGATCCCTTGCCGCAGCACGTCGTCCGCGGTGCGGAACGCCTGCTCCAGCGGCAGATGCTTTTCGGAGAGCCGGCGCAGCTTGTCGTTGGGAATGGCGATGAGCGTATCGACCTGCTCGCGCAGGCGGGCGATGCCGTCTTCAGCCTTCTCGCGCTTGCGCACGCCCTCGAAGGCGAATGGTTTGGTCACGACGCCGATGGTGAGGGCGCCAGTCTCGCGAGCCACCTCGGCCACCACGGGCGCCGCGCCGGTTCCGGTGCCGCCACCCATGCCCGCCGTGATGAAGATCATGTCCGCGCCTTTGAGCGCGTCGAGCAGCTCGTCGCGGCTCTCCTCGGCGGCACGCTCGCCCAGCGAGGGGTCCCCGCCGACCCCGTAGCCGTGGGTGAGCTTGTCGCCGATGCGCAGCGTGACGTGCGCCCGGCTCAGCCCGAGCGCCTGGGCGTCGGTGTTGATGGCGACGAACTGCACGCCCGGTATCTCCTCGTCCACCATCCGGTTGACGGCATTGCAGCCCCCACCGCCGACGCCTACGACTTTGATCGGAGGCAGCCCATCAAGACCCCGGGTCTGTTGCTGGCGTGCGGCCATCGGTTAATCCTTTCCCCACCAGGCGGGTGGTCGGCAGACTGCTCGGGCGTTCATTCGGGCAGCATCGCCCGGGCCACGCCCCCGAGGCGACGCAGCCAGTTGGAGAACGGCAGGTTCGAGTGCGATCGCGCCGCGGCGGGCGCCGCCTCGGCCGAGGCGAGCGCCCAGCGCAGCAGCCCGACCCCGGTCGCGTAGCCCGGGCCGCTGATGTCGTCGATGAGTCCGTAGATGCCGAGCGGAACGCCGACGCGGGCGGGCACCCCCAGGTGGCGTTCGGCGAGATCGGGGAGCCCAGCGAGCCGCGCGGTGCCGCCGGTCAGCACCAGCCCGGCCGAGAGCACGTCCTTGCAGCCGGCGCGCGTCGCCTCCCCGTACACCATCTCCAGCAGCTCCTCGCAGCGCGCCTGCAGGATCTCGCACAGGCGCCGCCGCGCGACGCGGCGCTGTCGCTCGGCGCCGAACGCCTCGAGCTCCACGACCTCGTTCTGGGCGACGCCCGTGGCAACGGCATGGCCGTACCCCGATTTCGCTTCTTCCGCGGCGCGGAAGGGGGTGCGCAGCCCCACCACCAGGTCGCGCGTCAGGTGGTACCCGCCGATCGGCAGCACCGCCGTGTGGACCACCGAGCCGTCCATGAACACCGCCACCTCGGTGGTGCCGCTGCCGATGTCGGCCACGACGACGCCTTGCTTGCGCTCCTCGTCCTCGAGCACCGCCTCTGCGGAGGCGAGCGGGGCGGCCACAAGCCCCATCACGCGCGCTCCGGCTTCCTCGACGCACTTGCCCAGGTTCTGGACGGCGGAAAGCGACGCGGTGACCACGTGGGCCTCGACGTCCAGCCGCTGGCCGTACATCCCCACCGGATCGGTGACGTTGTCCTGACCGTCGACGACGAAATGACGCGGCAGGGCGTGCAGCACGAGCCGGTTCGTGGGGATGCTGACCTCGCGCGCCTGCTCCACCACGCGGGCCACGTCTTCCGCCGAGATCGGATGCGCCCGATCCGGGACCGCGACCACCCCACGGCTGTTCATCGACTGCAAATGGGCGCCGGAAATCGCCAGGTGAACTCGGTCGATGCGGATCCCCGCCGCGCGCTCGGCCCGCGCCAACGCCTCGCGGATCGCCGAGGCGCACTCCTGGATGTTCTCGACGGTGCCGCGCGACACGCCCTCGCTCGGCACGACGCCCGCGCCGAGGATGCGCAGCATGCCGTTCGCGCCTGGCTCGCCGGCAAGGGCACAGACCTTGGCCGAGCCCACGTCGACGGTGACTGCCAGTGGCCCGCGAACGGTCATCGAGTCACCGCACATAGGGGTGGGTGCCCGAGCGCAGGTCGATCTCGCGGACCTGGACCTTCTGCTCGCGCGCCCGCTGCAGGATCGCCCGCCAGACGGCGAGCTTGAACGCCAGATCGGCGCTGTCGCCGATTTCGACGGTCATGCCGGCGTCGGTGGTGATGGAGAGACCGCCGTCGCGGCTGTAGCGGAGGGCAACGACGGACTGGGACACGGCGCCAGGCAGCTCCTTGATGAGGCGCTCAGCGGCCCGCACCGCGTTGGCGTCGATTCGCGCGCCCGGGGCCACGGGAGTCCGGGGCAGGTCGGTCTGCTGGATGGTCGGTGAGCCCGGCGGACCGGAGCCGTAGCCGAGGATGACTCCTTCCTGGTCGACCGCGTAGCTGGTGCCTTGGGCGACCCAGGTCCCCCAGGGCGCTCGCTGCTGGACCACGATGCTGACCGTGTCCGGCCAGCGGAGGCGGACCGACGCGGTGCGGACGAGCGGGACCTCCTCCACGCGGCGGGCCACCTCGGCCGGATCGACGGTCACCATGCGGCTGCCGAGGACCTGTGCGGCGCGCTGAACCTCGGCGGGGTCGAGCCCGTCGGTGCCGGTGATGCGCAGGTGGTTCACCGCGAACCACGGGGCGTAGGCGGCCGCGTAGGCGAGCGCGCCGGCCGCGAGCGCAACGGCCGTGGCGGACGCGAGGAATGCGAGCTTCCAGCCGTGCGGGAGCCGGACGCGGAGACGCCGACGCCGCGATGTGGCCGACGGCGGCAGGCGGTGTGCCCCGTAGCGGCGCAGGCGTTCAACGTCCATGCCGCTGCACTGCCATCGTGACGAGCCGCGTGAGCAGCTCCCGGTAGGGCACGCCGGTGGCCTCCCACAGCCGCGGGTACATGCTGGCAGCAGTGAACCCGGGCAGCGTATTGATTTCGTTCAACAGCGTAGGGCCTTTATCAGTTACAAAGAAGTCTACCCGTGCCAGGTCTGCCCCGTCAATCGCCCGGAAGGCCGCGACGGCAAGTTCTTGCACTTTTGCTGCCGCGCCCTGCGGGAGGTCCGCCGGGACGATCAGATCCGCGCCGCCCTCGCCGTACTTCGCCTCATAGTCGTAGAATTCGTGGCCCCGGGAGGGTCGGATCTCCCCTACCACCGAGGCCGCCGGTCGCTCGCCGCCCAGTACCGCACATTCGATCTCGCGACCGCGGACGAGCGGCTCGACCAGCGCGTAGCGACCGTGGGTCAGCGCCTGGCGTACGGCGGCTGGGGCGTCTTCGCGTGAGCGCGCCGGCGACACGCCGACACTGGACCCGGCGCGGGCGGGCTTGACGAACCACGGGTAGGGGATGGCCTGCTCCGCGGCGCGCAAGGCGGCCTCCGCGTCGTCTGCGAAGTCCTCGCCCGGGACCCGCCAGGCGGGGACCGTCGGCAGGCCAAGCGCCTTCCAGGCGAGCTTGGCGAGCCACTTGTCGATTCCGGTTGCCGAGGCCACCACGCCGCAGCCGACGTAGGCCACGTTGCAGAGCTCCAGTAATCCCTGCAGCGAGCCGTCCTCACCGGTGCTGCCATGCACCAGCGGGAAGACGCAGTCCACGCTGGCGAGCAGGGCCCACGGGTCAGCGCCGCGCGCGGGCCCGCCGGTCGCGGGCAGCCAGTGGAACGCGCTCGTCTCGCTCTGGACCGCGCGGCGCGTGGCCTCGGGAGTGAGCCATCCGCCATCCGGGCCGATCCCCACAGGCACCGGCAGGAAACGGGAGCGATCCAGGTTCGCAAGCACCGAGCGCGCCGAGGCAACCGAGACGGGGTGCTCCGCCGAGCGCCCGCCGAAGACAACGGCGACGCGCAGGACCTTACCCATCGGGCCACCCCCGGCCTACGAAGCGGACCTCGGTCTCCAGGTCCACGTTGAACTGCTCGTGCACGCGGCCCTGCGCCAGCCGCGTCAATCGGTGGACCTCCGCGGCGGTCGCACCGCCCGCGTTGACGAAGAAGTTGGCGTGCAGCTCGGACACCTGGGCGCCGCCGATCCGGCAGCCGCGCAGGCCGACCTGGTCGATGTACCACCAGGCGGGCTTCCCCGGCGGGTTCTTGAACATCGAGCCGGCGCTACGCCCATGCGGCTGCGTCGCGCGACGGCGGTCATCGAAGCGGGCCACCTGCGCGAGCAGCGTTCCCGGGTCCGCCGGCTGGAGCAGGAACCACGCGCGCGTCACCACGCGGTCTTGCAGCAGGCCCCGCGTGAAGCCGGAGCCGCGGTAGCTGAGGCCCAGCTCGCCCGCCGCGAGCACGCGTGGCACGTGGTCCTGCTCGACGACCTCGACCGCGTCCAGCGTGTCGGCCAGGCAGCCGCCGTAGGCGCCGGCGTTGTAGACGACCGCCCCGCCAACGGTCCCGGGGATACCAGCCGCCCACTCGAGCCCGGCGAGCCCCCGTCGGCAGAGGTCGCGCGCGAGCTTCGCCAGCGGTGCGCCCGACTCGGCCGCGAGGCGCACGCCGCCGTCGTTGAGCTCTGGCTCGTCGGTCGCCCTCGTCCGGTTCTCGATCACGACGCCGCGCAGACCGTCGTCGGACACGACGACGTTGCTGCCTGACCCCAGGACGAAGCACGCTTCGCCGGCGTCGCGAACCGCGCGCACGGCCTGCGAAAGTCCTTCGCGCGAGGCAATGCGGGCGTACACGTCTGCCGGCCCACCCACGCCGAAGGTCGTGTGTCGGGCGAGCGGCTCGTGCTCGCGAACCTCGCCGAGGCGCGCCAGGAGCCGCAGAAGCGGGCGGTCAGGCATCGGCCGCCAGCCTTTCCAGCAGCCGCGGCGCCACGTTCGTCACGTCGCCCGCACCCATGGTGATGCACACGTCGCCCGGCCGCGCGGCGCACGCGACGGCCTCCACTGCGTCCTCCGGCGTGGCGAGGTAGCCCGCGTGCGGGCGCTCGATCGCCGCGGCCAGCTCGCGTGCGCCGAGGCCACGCGCTGGCGTCTCGCGCGCCGCGTACGTCTCCAGGACCCACAGTTGGTCGGCAGCCGAGAAGCAGGCGCGAAAGCCCTCGCGCAGGTAGGCGGTTCGTGAGTAGGTGTGCGGCTGGAAGAGCAGCAGCAAGCGCGCCCCGGGGAAGCGCCGGCGCGCCGCGGCCAGCGTCGCCGCGCACTCGGCCGGGTGGTGTGCGTAGTCGTCGTACACGAGCACGCCGCCCGCCTCGCCGATGCGCTGAAAGCGCCGCTGGACGCCGTGAAACGCCCGGACGGCCTCTGCCAGCGTCTCTGGCTCCACGCCAACGCTCGAGCAGGCGGCCAGCGCGCCCACCAGGTTGCGCAGGTGGTGCAACCCATCCAGTGGCGTGGCGAAGCGACCGGCGTAGCGCGCGGCGGCGCGTAGGGCAAACGACATGCCGCCGCGGGGCAGCCATGCGACGTCGAACGCCTGCCAGTCCGCGTCATGTTCAAGGCCGAACCAACGGATCGGCGCCCGTGGCCGGCGGCCCCCGTGCGTGGCGGATAGCATGGCGCGTAGTCGCTCGCTGCCGGCACCGGACCAGATGACGCCGTCCGGGTGTACGTGCGCCATGAACTCGAGGAACGCCTCCTCGAGGCGCTCCACCGAGCCGAAGTAGTCGAGGTGGTCCGCGTCCAGGTTGGTGACGACGGCCACCGACGGCTGGTATTCGAGGAAGGCGCCCGCGTACTCGTCGGCCTCGATGACCGCCAGGCGTCCGCGGCCTGCCGTCACGTGCGACGGAAGATCGACCGGCAGGCCACCGATCAGGTACATGGGCCGCAGCCCCGCGCGTTCGAGGAGGAAAGCGACGGCGGTGGTGGTGGTGGTCTTGCCGTGGGAGCCGGCGACCGCGACGAGTCGCTTGCGCACCACGAGCACGGCGACGGCTTGCGCCCGCGTCAGCACCGGGATCGCGGCGGCTCGTGCGGCGGCCAGCTCGGGGTGGTCGGGCGGCACCGCCGCCGTGGCGATCACCGTTTGCACGCCGGCGACGTGCGCCGGGTCGTGCTGCCCCAGCACGGGGACGCCGAACGGCTCGACGACGCGGCGCGCCTCGTCGGGCACGGCATCACAACCGCTCACGGCGAGCCCACGGGCGCGGAGCAGCCGGGCGATGGCGGACATGTGGATGCCGCCGACTCCCACGAGATGCACGGGGCCGCGGAGCGCCGGCTTGCTCATGATGCGAGCCTCCACAGCTCGGCGGCCAGCCGTTGCGCGGCGTCGGGTCGCTGCAGCGCGCGCGCTGCCGCGGCCATGCTGGCCAATCGGTCGGGGTCGTGGAGGAGCGAGCGCGCCAGCGGCAGCAGGCGCAGCAGGTCGGACTCCTCGAGCATCACGGCCGCGCCCGCGCCCGCCAGGTAGCGCGCGTTGTGGCGCTGGTGCGCACCGGCGTACGTCCCCGGGATGAGGATCGCCGGGAGACCCGCGGCAGGCAGCTCGCCGATGACAGAGGCGCCCGCGCGCATCACGGCCAGGTCAGCCGCGCACATCAGCGCGGGCAGGTCCTCGGCGTATCCGAGCACCCGATAGCGCGGCCGCAGCACCTCGGGGAGCGCGTCGCGAACGGAACGGAGCCACGGCTCGTCTCGTGTACCGGTGAGGTGGACCAGGTGGGCAAGCGCGAGCCACTCGTGAAGCCGGCCGGCGACCGCTTCGTTGATCAGGTGGGCGCCTTGCGACCCGCCGGTCACCAGCACAAGCGGCGCGTCGTCAGGCACGCCCAGGTCGCGACGAACGTCGGCGCGGTCCGCCTGCCAGAAGTCCGGTCGGACCGGGTAGCCGGTGACCACCGCGCGCCGCCGCGAGAAGTAGGGAAGCGCAGCCTCGGTCGAGCAGGCGACGTGCTTCACCAGCCGCGCGGTGGCACGGACGGCCAGGCCGGGCGCGGCGTCCGGCAGAAAGAGCAGGACGGGCGCGCCGCGCAGCCACGCCGCCACGACGATAGGCACGCTGACGTAGCCGCCCGTGGCGAAGACGGCGGATGGCCGCAGATCGCGCAGCAGCCGTTCCGCCTGCCACACGCCGCGCCCCACCGTCCACAGCGCGCGGGCGCCGGTCACCAGCCCACGCTCGCGGACGGGCGCGCTGGGGACGCTGTAGAAGCGGATGCCGTGCTCCGGGACGAGGTGGGCCTCGGCGCCGGACTGCGTGCCGATGTAGGCCGAGTCGAAGGAGAGGCCGCGCTCGCGGAGCGCGGCGACGACGGCCACGCAGGGGTAGACGTGGCCGCCGGTACCGCCGCCCGCGAATACGAGTCTCACCGCCGCGCCCTCTGCGGCCGTGGCCGCGGACGCACCGGGGGCGGGGGTATCGGTGGCGCGGTCGGCGCGTTGCGACAGATGCTCAGCAGCACGCCGATCCCCGCCAGCTCGGCGCAGAGCGCGGAGCCGCCATAGCTCATGAACGGCAGCGGGATACCGGTCAGCGGCAGCGAGCGCGTCACCCCGGCGATGTTCACGAGCGCCTGGAAGGCGATCCAGGAGGTGATCCCCACTGCGAGGAGGGCGCCGAACGAGTCGTGCTTGCAGCGCACCGCCACCATCAGCCCGCCGCCGATGAGCACGGCGAACAGGAGGAGGACGGCCACCGCGCCGATCAGGCCGAGCTCTTCGCCGATGATGGCGAAGATGCCGTCGGTTTGGGCGCCCGGCACATACAGGAACTTTTGCCGGCTCGCGCCGAGTCCGAGCCCCCGGATGCCGCCGCTGCCAAGGGCGATGAGCAGTTGGACGATCTGGTAGCCGCGTCCGCCAGGATCGTGCTCGGCGTGGAGGAACGAGTAGATGCGGTCGACTCGATAGCCCTCGACCGCGACGTACAGCGCCACCGACAGGAGCGTCGCCGTGGCCAGGATCAGGGCGTGTTGGATGCGGGCGCCGCCGACCCACAGCATGGCGCCGCATACGAAGACGACGACGAGCCCAGTCCCCAGGTCCGGTTGGAGCAGCACCAGCCCGCCCACCAGCGCCACCGTTAGCACGAACGGCACGACGCCCAGCCAGAACGACTTGACGCGCTCGCCCTTGCTTGCCAGCCAGTGGGCCACGTAGATGATCAACGCCAGCTTGGCGAACTCGCTTGGCTGGACCGGCGGCAGCGGCCCGAGCCGGATCCAGCGCTGCGCCCCATTGCTGGCGACGCCGATCCCGGGCACCAGCACCGCCAGCAGAGCAGCGAGGGCTATCAGCAGGATGAGCGGGCTCAGCCACCGCAGCCGCTGGTAGTCGATGCGCATGAAGATCAGCAGCAGGGCCGCCCCGGGGACGGCGAACATCACCTGGCGCGTGATGAAGTAGTTGACGTTCCCGTAGTCATACAGGCCGATCGCGAACGAGGCGCTGTAGACCATGAGCAGGCCGATGAGCGTCAGCGCGACCGTCGGCACGAACACGGCGACCTGGACGCGCGAGAGCGCGGTCTGCTTGGCGACGAGGACCCGGTCGAGGGTGGTCATCGCGCTGGAGCTTCGGTCAGCTCACGGACAAGCGCCCGGAAATGCTCGCCGCGCAGTTCGAAGTTGTCGTAGGCGTCGAAGCTGGTGCAAGCGGGTGAGAGCACGACCACGTCTCCTTCCTGTGCCGCCTCGGCGGCGGCCGCGGTCGCCGCGGCAAGGTCGGCGGTCTCGACGACACGCACTCGGGGCGCGCCGTCGCGCAAGGCGGCGGCCAGCAGCGGACCGGCCTCGCCGAAGGTCACCACGGCGCGCGCGCGGCGCCCTGCTGCCTCGACGAGCGTTTCGAGCGGCAGGTGCTTCTCGCGCCCGCCGAGCAGCAGCACCAGCGGCTCGTCGAATGCGCGGATGGCGGCCAGCGTGCGCTCGGGCGTGGTCGCGATGCTGTCGTTGACCCAGACCACGCCGTGGCGCTGCAGGACCACCTCCAGGCGGTGGGGGACGCCCGGAAACGCGCGCACCGCGGCGGCGATCGTCTCGGGCGGCGCGCCGAGCGAGTCGGCGACCAGGGCGGCCGCGAGGACGTTGGCCACGTTATGCGCGCCGCGCAGCGGGATCTCGCGGGCTGACAGCAGCTCCGCCACGCCCGCCGGCCCCCGTCCGTGGGGGGGCACGCTTCGCAGGAAGCAGCGACCGTCCGCGAGCCAGGCGTCCGCATCGCCCGAGCGGAGCGAGAAGTGGCGGACGCGGGCCGCCGTGGCCAGCCGCTCGCGCGAGGCCGGGTCGTCGGCGTTGAGGACGGCGACGTCCGCGGGCGACTGGTAGTCCAGCAGATGCTGCTTGAGCGCCGTGTACTCGGCCCAGGTGAAGCGGTCCAGATGATTGGGCGTCACATTGGTGACGCAGGCCAGGGCGGGGCTGCGCTGGGTGAAGAGCAGTTGAGTGTGGCTGACCTCCAGCACGACGGCTGTCTCCGGCGTGATGGCGTCGAGGCGGGCGAGCAATGGTCGGCCGATGTTTCCGCCGACTTCGTGCGGCACGCCGGCGGCGGCGAGCATCGCGCCCACCAGGCTGGTGGTGGTGGTCTTGCCCGAGCTGCCGGTGATCCCCACCAGCCGGCCGGGGCACAGGTCGAAGAACAGTGCCGTCTGCGCAAGAAACGGGAGCCCCCGCTCACGAGCGCGCCGTAGCAGTGGGATGTCGAGCGGCACGCCCTGCGAGACGAAGACCGCGTCGGCGGCGTCCGCGAGCGGGGCGGGTTGCTGGCCAAGAACGGCGTCGTATCGACAGCCGGCGCACGCTTCGAACGAGCGCTGCAAGCGGCCGGGCGGTCTCAGGTCGGACACGGTGACGCGCGCCCCGCGCTCGCAGAGAAAGCGGACGAGGTCCGCGCCCTCGAGGCCGAAGCCGACGACCAGCGCCCGGAGTCCGTCGAACTCGGGTAGCACCGTCACACCTTCAATGCCAGCGCGACGCCGGCCATCGCGCCCGCAATGCCGATGAGCCACAGCCGCGCCACGACGCGGGTCTCGGGCCAGCCCAGCAGCTCGAAATGGTGATGGAGCGGCGTCATGCGGAAGAGTCGCCGCCCGCGGGTTAGCTTGAAGTAGGCGATCTGCAGCAGGTCACTGGCGGCTTCGAGCACGAACACGATCCCCACGACCGGCAAGACGAGCCACTGCTCGGTCATGAGCGTGACGACCGCCAGCGATGAGCCGAGCGCCAGCGCGCCGGTGTCGCCCATGAAGACGCGCGCCGGGTAGGCGTTGTACCAGAGGAATCCGAGGACGGCGCCGACCACGGTGAAGCAGAACGCGCCGATGAACGGCTGGCCCTGGAACGCGGCGATGATCCCGTACGCCGCGAAAGCGAACGCGCTCGTCCCGCCGGCCAGGCCGTCGAGCCCATCGGTGATCGCGACGGCGCTGGTGGTGCCGATGATGACGGCGATGGCGATTGGGATGATCAACAGCCCGACGTCGTGGCGGCCGGCCCAGGGGATGCGCACGTGGTGGATGCCCAGCGGACCCCACAGCACCCAGCCCGCGATGATGGAGAGCGCCAGCAGCATCACGAGCTTGAAACGCCAGGTGACGCCCTGCCGACTGCTGCCCACGACCGTCGCCAGGTCGTCAACGAAGCCGACGGCACCAGTCGCGCCGATCATGCCGTACGGCAGCAGGATCGAGAGCCGGTCGATCAGGTTGAATGGCACGGTGAGCACCACCACCGTGCCGAAGATGAGCAGCCCACCCATCGTGGGCGTACCTTCCTTGACGGCGTGGCTGGACGGTCCTTCTTCCTTGATCCGTTTGCCCACGTTGTGGTCGCGCAGGTACGACACCACCGGTCGACCGATGGCCGTGGAGAAGCAGAAGGCCAGCACCCCCAGGATCAGTGCGCGGAACACGCCGTACCCTCCGCCACGGCTACCAGCCGCTCGAGCCGCATCGCCCGCGATGCCTTGAAGAGGACGTGGCCGCCGCGCTGGACCGCCACCAGCACGGCGGTCTGCGCCGCGTCGGTGTCCGGGAACCACTCCACGTCGCGCAGGCCGGCCTCGCGCGCGGCACCTGCCATGTCCAGCGCGCGCGGCCCGATGGCGAGCACGCGATCGCAGCACGCCGCCGCCGCCATCCCCACCGAGCGATGGCCCGCAACCTCCTCGGGGCCAAGCTCCAGCATGTCGCCGAGCACCGCAGTGCGTGGTCCGGCCAGTCCGCGCAAGAGCTGGAGGTCGGCGGTAACGGACTGCGGGCTGGCGTTGTACGCGTCGTCGAGCAGCGTGCCGCCGCCGGCCAGGCGGACGACGCGCATCCGCCCGGGCACCGTGGCGTGCGCCAGCACCTCGGCGGCGGCCTCGAGCCGCACGCCCAGCAGCATCCCGACAGACGCCGCGGCGGCGCAGGCGTAGGCCATATGCGCGCCGAGCAGTGGGCTGCGGACCTCGACCTGGCGCGCGTTGGACCGCAAGCGGAAGCTGATGCCGTCGAGCCCACGGCTCGACAGCCCCTCGACTTGCACGTCGGCCGGCGAGGTGATGCCGAACGTCAGGACGGCCGCCCGGGTGCGCGCGGCCATCAGCGCGACGTACGGATCGTCGGCGTTGAGCACTGCCACGCCGCTGCTGGGCAGGCACTCTACCAGCTCTGCCTTCGCATCGGCGATCGCTTCCCGCGAGCCGAGGAACTCCATGTGCGCGGACCCGACAGACAGGACGACCCCGAACTCGGGCTGCGCCAGTGCGCACAAGCGGCGGATCTCGCCGGGCGCGTCCATGCCGATCTCGAGCACGGCGAGCGTGTGGCCTGCCCGCAGGCCGAGGAGCGTCAGCGGCAGCCCGGTCTCGGAGTTGAAGCTGGCCCGACTCTTGAGCACGTCATAGCGCGACCCGAGCACCGCCGCGGTCAGTTCCTTGGTGCTGGTCTTGCCGACGCTGCCGGTGATGCCGACCACCCGGACCGGATGGCGCGAGCGCTTCCAGGCCGCGAGCGCCTGGACGCCCTCGAGCGTGTCGCGCACCAGCCACTGAGGGACGTCGATCGATGCCAACGGGTGGTCCACCATCAGGGCGGCGGCGCCGCGTGCCACCGCCTCGGCGGCGAACTCGTGGCCGTCTTGCTCGGCGCCACGGAGGCAAACGAAGAGGTCGCCAGGGCGCGCCTCGCGCGAGTCGATGCAAACGCCTTCCGGTCGCACCTGGTCAGCCGGAGCGGCGATGAGCAGGTCGGCCAGCGCGGAGCGGATCTGCTCGGGGGCGAGCGTGCAGTCGACCCGATAGGTCCGCTCGTCGCCGCTCATGGTCGGTCCTCCGGAACGCCCAGGTAATGGAGCGTGTAGCTCATCAGATGGGACCAGACGCTTGCCGCGATTACCCCGCCCCAGGCCTGGGAGTTGTCCACGTTGTCGATCTTCACCATCACGACAACGCGCGGGTCGCGAGCGGGTGCAAACCCACCATAAGCAAGGATACGGAGGTTCGAGTAGCCGGTGGCATCGGCCACGTTGGCGGTGCTCGACTTCCCGGCGGCGGTGTAGCCGGGAACGATCGGGTAGTACAGGTGCTGGACCTCCTGCTCCATCATGCCGGTGAGCTGGGTGGCCGTCTCCGGCTTTACCGCCCGCCCCAGGGTCACGGCCGGTTCGGGTTGCACCTGGCCATCGCGCACGATGGCCCGCACGATGTGTGGTTGCACCCGGACGCCGCCATTGGCGATGGTCGCGAACGCATCGGCCATCTGCAGGAAGGTGACGCTGATGCCCTGTCCGAAGGAGTTCGTCGCCAGGTCGTCGATCGACCAACCGGGGTCGCCGGGCTGGCGGAAGTACCCTGGCGCCTCGCCGGACAGCCCCGCTCCGGTTGGCGCTCCGAAGCCGAAAGCGCGCACGTACTGGTAGAACCGCTGCGGTCCGAGCTTCCCGGCTACCCAGACGGTGCCCGTGTTCAGGCTCTGGACGAGCACCTGCGTCATCGTCGTGATGCCGTGGGCGCTGTAGTCCCAGTTGTGGATTGCGTACCCGCCGACCATGGCCGTGCCGGTGTCGTTGTAGGTGGTGTTGGGCGTGACCGTGCCCGTGTCCAGCCCGGCCGCCATCGTCACGATCTTGAAGCTGCTGCCCGGCTCGTAGGTGTCGGTGATGGCGCGTAGCCGATAGAGCGGCATCTGCTTGGGGTCGTTCAGGTCGAGCTGCGAGAGCTTGAACTGCGGCCGACTGACGAGGGCCAGGATGGCGCCCGTGTGGGGGTCCATGATGACGGCGTCACCACCCGTGGCATGGTTCGCCTTGATCGCTTCGTCGAGCAGTTGCTCTGCTTCGTTCTGCAGGACGCGGTCGATGGTCAGCTCGACATTCGCGCCCGGTGTGCCGGGTCGCACCTGCTCGTGCGCCACCGGGATGGGGCGGCCCTGCGTATCCCGCTCGTAGCGGTAGTAGGATGGCTCTCCGGCGAGCACCTGGTTGTAGTCGCGCTCGACACCGGCCAGGCCGGTCAGGTCGCGTCCCAGGAAGCCCAGGATGCCCGAGGCGAGGTCGCCCTCTGGGTGCAGGCGGTAGCTGGTGGGCTGCACGTATACGCCGGGGATGCCGACGTTCGCGATCTTGCTACCGGACTCGTAGTCGACGCGCTTGGCCACGAGCGCCTCGCCGGTATCCCCTTCACCAACGGCGGCGAAGATCTCGCTGGGGGTGAGCTGCACGTAGCCGGCGAGCTGGTCCGCGGCCCGCAGCGCGACCGCCTGGTTCTTCCACTGGGCCCGGTCCACGTAGACGTCGAAGGCGTCGACGGAGACCGCCAGCGGATAGCCGCTACGGTCCAGGATCGCGCCGCGGTGGGCCGCAACCGGCACGGTCGTGTCGTGCTCGCCCACGGCCTGCTGCGCGTAGCGTTCGTGGTGGACGACCTGGATCCAGGCGAGTCGTCCCACAAGCCCCAGCGCCGCCAGACCGAACACGGTCGCCAGGACGGCGAGTCGCCAGGTGCGGGGATGCGGGCTGGGACCGGCCGCCGTCGCCATCGGCGGCCCTATGGCAGCGGCAGCAGGTTGAGGATCTGCGCCAGGATCGATCCCGAGGAGTGCTCGGGCGGTGGCGTGGCGACCTGCAGTGACGCGGGCAGGTGGCCGGGCTCCGGCGCCGGCACATCGACCGACACGGAGAGGGCGCGGTTGGCGGGCACCATCCCGAGGCGGCCCCGCGCCTCGCTGTCAATCCGCTGGAGGGACCCGAGTTGGGCGACCTCGGCCTCCAGGCTGTGGACCTGGGCGTGCAGGTCGTCCTGGCGCTGCTGCAGCGCAAGCAGACGGTCGGATCGCTGCGTCACCGCCGAAGCCTGGAGCACGGGGAAGGCGGCGGCCAGGAAGATGACACCTCCAGCGAGCAGCAGCGCGCGGAGCGGGTGTCGCAGAGCAGGCGCGGAGGCCGCTTCTTGCGCCGCCGGCCGGGCGACGGACGGATGGACGTACGCCACCGTCAGCCCTCCTTCGTGAGGAGACGCTCCGCCACGCGCAGGCGGGCGCTGCGGGCGCGCGGGTTGGCGGCCACCTCCTGGTCGGACGGTCTACGGGCGCGCCGTCCGACCAAGCGGAGGAGGGAATGGTGGCCGCATCGGCACTCGGGAAGGCCCGGTGGGCAGACGCAGTCGGCGGACTCGCGGCGGAGGAAGCTCTTGGCGATGCGGTCCTCGAGCGAGTGGAAGGAGATGACCACGAGGCGGCCTCCAGAGCCGAGCAGGTCGCAGGCTTGCGACAGGGCGGCCTCGAGGACGTCGAGTTCCCGATTGACCGCGATGCGCAGGGCCTGAAACGCCCTGGTGGCGGGGTGCAGGCGTGTCGAGCCCCTGCCTGCGACCTGCTCGATGACTCTGGAGAGCTGGCTCGTGGTCATGAGCGGGCGGGCGCGGACGATGGCCGCCGCGATGCGGCGCGCAGCCGGCTCCTCCCCGTACCGCCAGAGGATGCGCGCCAGGTCAGCCTCGCTCCAGCCGTTCACGATGTCCGCGGCGGTCAGCGGGTCGCTGGGGTCCATGCGCATGTCCAGCGGCGCGTCGTGCTGGAACGAAAAGCCACGCTCGGCGCTCTCGATCTGCATCGAGGAGATGCCGAGGTCGAACAGTAGGCCGTGCACGGGCGCGAAGCCGCGCTGTCGGCATATCGCGCCGACCTCGCTGAAGTTGCCGCGGACGAGAGCGAACGAACCCTCGAACGGCCGCAAGCGCAGCGCCGCGACGCGGATCGCCTCAGGGTCGCGGTCGATACCGAGGAGCTGCCCACCCGGGGCGGAAGCCTCGAGGATGGCGCGCGCATGGCCGCCTGCCCCGACCGTGCAATCGACGTAGCGGCCGCCCGGTCGCACGTCGAGCCCGTCGATCACTTCCTCCACCATGACAGGGATGTGGAACGTCGGCATGGCGACCATCAGCCCGCGCCCCGTGCCTGACCGTCGGGGGGCAGCGGCTGGGGGATGGGCAAGTGCGTGCTCGCCATCAAGCGCAACTGCTCCTCCCAGCCCTCTGGACTCCACAGCTCCAGATGGTCGCCGACACCGACGACGACGACCCGTCCGTTCAGGTTGTAGTCGTCACGGAACTTCTGTGGCACCGGGATCCGTCCCTGTGCGTCGATCGCAACCGGTTTGACACTGCGGTAGAATGCACGCAGGCGTAGCCGGTAGGCCGCGTCGAAGTTGTCTCCGCCGCCGGTGACGCGCTGCGCGAGGCGTTCGAAGGCGCGCAAAGGGAGGATGTCTACGCATTTGTCTTCGCCGGCCTTGAGTATCAGCTTGTGGCCGAGATCGTCGCGGTACTCCGGCGGGACCGGAACGCGGCCGCGGTCGTCCATCGCGTAGGCGAACTCAGAAGCGAAGACCACGCTGTCCGCCATCTCTTGGTGGCTCCCCCTGAGTCACCCGGTTAACCCCGGATCTCCCCGAGCTTACCACGGGTCACTCGCCTGTCAATCCCTCTGCGGCCCTTTGGGCGAGAATCATGTCAACTTCTCGGAGGCTGGTGCCATGGCATTTCGTTTCGCGGTGCTCACCGTCAGCGACCGTGGCTTCCGCGGGGAGCGGGTCGACACGAGCGGGCCCGCGATTCGCGAGCTCCTGACCGGGATTGGCGGCGTGCCGGTCGCCGAGGCGCTCGTCCCGGACGAAGGCGAGCAGATCCAGGCGCAGATCCGGCGGTGGTGTGACGCCGGCGAGGCGGACGTGGTGCTGACGACCGGCGGCACCGGCCTCTCGCCGCGCGACGTGACGGCCGACGCCACGCGCGCGGTGCTCGACTACGAGGCCCCCGGGATCGCCGAGGCGATGCGCGCCGAGGGAATGCGTCACACGCCGATGGCGATGCTGTCGCGTGCGGTGGCCGGCGTCCGCAACCGCGTCCTCGTCATCAACCTGCCGGGCAGCGAGCGCAGCGTGCGCGAGAACCTGCCCGTGCTGCTGCCGGTCATCCAGCACGCGGTCGACACGCTGCGCGGCGGGGAGCGCGACCACGCGCCCGGCGGCGTATGAGCAGCCCGCGCTTCGACATCATCACCATCTTCCCGGGGATGTTCGCCGGGCCGTTGGACTACAGCATCGTGCGCCGCGCCCGTGATGCGGGGCTGATCGAGCTCCACGTCCATGACCTGCGCGACTGGACTCACGACCGTCACCGCACGGTCGACGACTACCCGTTCGGCGGCGGGGCCGGCATGGTGATGAAGGCGCCTCCCTGGTTCGAGGCGCTGGAGGCGGTGCGTGCGATGGACTCGCGGCCGCCACACGTCGTTCTGCTTAGCCCGCAGGGGCGCACGCTCGAGCAAGCGCTCGTGCGCGAGCTGGCCGCGCGGGAGCGCCTCGTGCTGTGCTGTGGCCATTACGAGGGGGTGGACGAGCGCGTGCGCGAGCGCCTGGCCGACGCGGAGCTGAGCATTGGCGACTACGTGCTCTCTGGCGGCGAAACGGCGGCGATGGTGGTGGTGGACGCCGTGACGCGCCTGGTGCCGGGGGTGTTGGGCAGCGCGGCGAGCGCGGCCGATGACTCGTTCGGCGGCGGCCTGCTAGAATACCCGCAGTACACGCGCCCGGCCGTGTACCGTGGTTGGTCCGTCCCGGAGATCTTGCTCTCGGGGCACCACCAACGGATCGCCGGGTGGCGGCGCCAGCAGCAGCTTCTCCGGACCGCCCTGCGCCGACCTGACCTCCTGGCACGCGCCTCGCTCAGCGTGGCCGAGCGCGGCTGGCTGGAGGCGGCGTTGCGCGAACGAGCGCTGGAGACCGAGGGAGAGCCCGACGATGCGCATTGACGACGTGGTCGAGATTCAGCCGAACCCCAACATCGCCGATTTCGGACCGGGCGATACGGTGCGGGTGCACGCCAAGGTGGTGGAAGGCGAGCGCGAACGCACCCAAGTGCTCGAGGGCACCG
The DNA here is from genome assembly GCA_021787985.1 of Chloroflexota bacterium. Lineage (GTDB taxonomy): Bacteria > Chloroflexota > Dehalococcoidia > DSGV01 > DSGV01 > JAJYLG01. The sequence goes on along the minus strand of JAJYLG010000010.1, from coordinate 5,033 downwards.
TGATCCGCGTGCGCCAGGCGGGCGTCGGCAGCACGTTCACCCTCCGCCGGGTGACGCACGGAGTCGGAGTCGAGCGGACTTTCCTGTTGCACTCGCCGCGAGTGGAGAAGGTCGAGGTCATGCGTGCCGGCAAGGTCCGGCGGGCGAACCTCTACTACCTTCGCGACCGGATCGGCAAGGCGGCGCGCGTCAAAGAGCGGGGTCGCACCACCAACCAACAGGGCGCCTGACCGCACCCCGTCGTCGTGTCCGCGGCCTTGCGGTTCGCCGACGTCGTCGTGAACCACGGCCTGCCGCTTCGGCAGGCCTTTACGTACCGCGTACCCGAGCGCCTCGGAGTGGAGCTCGGTAGCTTGGTCGCCGTACCCTTCGGTCAGCGCCTGTGCCAGGGCGTGGTGGCCGCGCTATCCGATCAGCCCGCGTACGCGGGTCCTCTGCGGGACGCCGAAGTCGCGCTATTCGAGCTGCCCCTGCTTCGGCCGCACCAGGTGGCGCTCGCTCGCTGGATCGCCGACCGCTATCGCGCGCCGCTCTGGGACGCGTTCTCCTTGTTCCTGCCGCCGGGCGTGGCTCGTGGCGGGGAAGCGTGGATCGAGGTGGTGGGGGAGCGCGAGCCGCGCGGCGCCCTGGAGCAGGATCTGCTCTCCGCGCTCGCGGCCGGCCCGCGTCCGCTGGAGACCCTGCCGCCGCGACACGACCCACGCACGCGCGAGGCGCTCGTCCGCGCGCTGGTGGCGCACGGCGTCCTGGCACGCCGCTTCGTGCTGCCGCCGCCGCGCGTGCGGCCGCGCCTCGAGCATTGGGTGTCGCTCGCGCCGCGCGCGGACGCCGTCGCTGGCGATCGTGAGCTGCGCGCGGTCCGCTTCCTGATGGCCGCGGGCGGCGCAGCGCCGCGCCACGTGCTGCGTACGGAGGCGGGCGCTGATGGCGCGCTCCTCCAGCGGCTCGTCGCGGCGGGCGCGCTGATGGAGGAGACGCGCCGGATCGAGCGTGACCCGCTGGCCGCCGCCGCGGCCGCCCTGCCGCCGCAACCGCCCCCTGCGCCCACGGCTGAGCAGCAAGCGGCGCTCGTCCGGCTCTCGGCGGACGACTGGCGCGTCGCTCTTCTTGACGGCGTGACCGGCAGCGGCAAGACGGAGGTCTACCTGCGCCTCGCCGCCGAGACCCTCGCCGCGGGGCGCGACGTGCTGCTGCTGGTGCCGGAGATCGCCCTCACGCCACAGCTCGTCGCTCGCGTGCTGGCGCGGTTCCCGGGCATCGTGGCAATGCTGCACAGCGGTCTCGGCGAGGGCGCACGGTACGACGCCTGGTGGCGCGTTCGTCACGGCGAGGTGCGAGTGGTCGTCGGCCCGCGGAGCGCGCTGTTCGCCCCGCTGCGCGACCCCGGACTCATCGTGTTGGACGAGGAGCACGACGCCTCCTACAAGGAGGAGCAGCGACCGCCTCGATATCACACCCGTGTGGTGGCCGAGGAGCTGGCGCGGCGGACGGGCGCGCGGCTGCTGCTGGGGAGCGCGACGCTGTCGCTCGATAGCCGCCTCGGCGGGCGGCTGCACGGCTGGCCGGTGGTGCGGCTCCACAGCCGGGCAGGCGGCGGAGTGCCGCCCCGGGTCGAGCTGGTGGACATGGCCGCGGAGCGACGGGCCGGCGTGCGCGGCCTCATCAGCCGGCCTCTCGAGCAGGCGCTCGACCGGGTCGTCACGCGCGGACGGCGGGCGGTGATCTTCCTCAACCGGCGGGGCGCCGCGGCGTTCCTGCGCTGCGCCCGTTGCGGCCACGTGCCGGCGTGTCCCCGGTGTGGCGTCGCCTACCGGGCATTCGCCGACGGCCGTCTTCGCTGCCTGTTGTGCGGTCGTTCGCGACTCGCGCCGGCTGCCTGCCGCCAGTGCAACGCGGTCGAGTTGCTGCCGGTGGGGGCGGGGACCGAGCAGGTCGTGTCCGCCTTGGCGGAGCGCTGGCCGGAGGAGGGCATCGTTCGCTGGGATCGCGACACGGCCCGCACCTACCAACAGCACGCCGCGGTGCTGGAACGCTTTGTGCGTCCGGAGGTTCGTTTCCTTGTCGGCACGCAGATGCTCGCCAAGGGGATGGATGTGCCGGACGTCGACACCGTGGGGGTGCTGGATGCGGACACCGGGCTGGCCCTGCCGGACTTTCGGGCCCGCGAGCGCGCGCTTCAGACGCTCGTGCAGGTCTGCGGGCGGGCGGGTCGTGCCGGCGAGGGGGGGCAGGCGTTCGTGCAGACGTACCGCCCGGAGGACCCGGTGTTGCGCGCGCTGGCCTTTCCCAGCGAAGCGCCGGCCGAGGGCGATGCGGAGACGTTCTGGGAGCGAGAGCTGGCCTGGCGCGAGCGGATGGGCTATCCGCCCGCTGTGGCGCTGGTGCGGCTCGTGAGCGCGGTGCCGGGAGAAGAGCGGGCCCGCCGCCAGGGCGAAACGCTGCGCCGGGAGCTCGAAGCGTCGCGGCGCAGGCTGGGGCTGCGGGGCATCCGCCTGGCCGGGCCCGTGCCCTGCCTCTACCCGAGGGTCCGCGGGCTGGCGCGCTGGCAACTCCTCTGCTTCGGCGACTGCGGCCCGCTGCTCGACGAGCTCGCGCTGCCCGACGGCTGGGCGGTTGACGTGGATCCGGAGCGGCTGTGGTAGGGCCGGCGTCCGCGGCGGCCCGTCAGTCTCGACGCTTCCAGTGCTCGGGGATCGGCCGGCGACCGCTGAACCCGGCTGCGAGCTCGTGGTACCAGTCGAGCTCCGGCTCGCCGGCCATCCAGCACAGGTACACGATGCGGTCGTCCTGCACGCTGCGGAAGTCGATCAGCCCCCGGTCGACGTCTTTGATCTCGATGCCGGCCGCGACCAGCTCGTGGACGATCCGGTTCAGCAGGCGGACGGTTTGCGCGGCGGCGAGGCCGGCGTAGTCGGTGATCGCGCTGCCACCGTAGAACCCGCCGGGGCGCCGGTCGCCCGCCATCGCTACCATCGCGCGGAGCTGGTCCAGACGCGCCTTCTGGGCGGTCATCTCTTCGACGGCCGGACGGACCTGAGCCAGCGTCAGGCGCGCCTCCTCCAGCGTGAACAAGCGTGGCATCGCGTACGCTCAGCCGTCGTGTGCAGCACCGGCGCTGTACGGCCGCTGTTGCCAGCGCACGGCCACGCGGCGCGTGCCGGCCGGCCACAACATCACCAGCGCGAAGCCTTGCAGCACCGACTCGACGCCGCCCTCGCTGGCCGAGATGCAGGTGACCGGGTACCAGGCGAGCTCGGCCGGCGGGTCGCATTCCGCTTCCAGGGCCACCGCCTCCGATCCGCGGAGGACGAAGCGGGAGCTGGCGCAGGTCGTGCCCGCGGCGTTCAGGTCGTGCTCGGTCTCTTCGACCCGCAAGACCGCCGTACGGTCGTCTGCCTCGTCCCGCTGAGGCGGGTTCACGTTCCATTCCAGTGCCGGCCGCGTCGCCGGGGCGAGGTCGCCGAGGTCGAGCGCCATCGTGAACCCCGCGTCGCCCGCCTCGAGTCGGGTCGTGCGCACGACGCGCCCGGGACCATGCGGATGCACGGTGCGCAGCTCGACGTAACGGTCACGCGCCTCGTCCGTTTGCCGCTCGGTTGCGAGGCCGAGCGGTTCGCCGCGGGTCGGCTGGCCATTCGTCAGCGTGGCGGCGTCCTCGTCCGGGGGTAGCAGCCAGAGCATACCGCCGAGCCTGCGCGTGCGGTCGTATGCCAGCGGCCCGAGGCCACCCTTGCGCCGCAGCGCGCCGTGGATATTCTTCGCCTCGCCGGACGGCTCGCCGGCCGCGGCCAGGGCCGCGTGGTACGCCTCCGGCCGGCGCGCGAGCGTGTGCAGGAGCTGCCAGGGGGGCTCGCGCAGGTCCCACTCGCTCAGCGCCCCACCCAGCGCCGGGTGCACCAGTAGCAGCGCCCCATCGCTGGCCAGCAGGGCCTCATCCTGGCCGTCCTGGTCGAAGTCTCGCACCTCATGCTCGACGAAGGGGTAGCCGCCGTGGAGCGCGCGGTCGGCGGCGCCCTCAGCCGCGGCCAGGTTGCGGTGGGTGATGCCGCGGACTCGCCGCAGGTAGAGGCCGCCGAACACCCCGTGCCAATAGGGGCAGTTGCACTCGGCTTTCCAGAGCAGGTCCTGGACGTGGCGGTGGTCGCCGATGCGACGGAGGCGCTGGAGCTTGTCGTGGACGCGCAGCACCCGCTTGTGCATGGAGTTGGCCTCGGGATAACGCCAGAGGAACTGGCGCCAGGTGGTGCCCGACAACAGCGACCGCAGGGGCGCCTCGGCCGCCAGCAGCTCTCGCGCGCGCTCCAGGTCGCGCTGGCGGGCGGGCGGAAGAGCCCAGCCCATCATCTCCTCGTAGCTGGCGGCTGGTAAGTACACGGGGCCGCGGGCCGGGACGCGGTCGAGCGCCTCACGCAGGGTGACGGTCCTGCACCAGTCTGCCGCCTCTTCGAGCATGTCGAGAAAGCGGTCGAACCAGCCTTCCTGCCAGCAGAGCGCCCGGGTGCCCGGCCACGAGCCAAACTTCTCGCCGTCGTCACCGAAGACCCAGAGCGAGCCCGGCCGCTCGCGCGCGCGGTCGCGCAGCAGGGAGCGGGCCTCGTCGACGTCCTTCCATGGGATGGCGTATCGCAGCACCTGGCTCGATGCGAACAACACCACCGGCTGGCCGTCGTCCTCGGTGACCGCAGGCCAGGCGACATCGTCCGGCGCGACGCCGGCCAGCTCCAGGTGGTGGTCGTCGACCAGCGTGTAGCGGATGCCCGCGCGGCGCAGCGTGGCCGGGAGCGAGGGCTCCCACACGCGCTCGGCGATCCAGGCTCCCTCGGGTGTGTGGCCGCACCAGTGGCGCAGGGCGTGGCCCATCTTGACCAGTTGCCCGAAGCGGTCCGCTTCGGGGATGCCCGGCAGGATCGGCTCGTAGTAGGCGCCGCCCAGGATCTCGGCCTGCCCGCGAGCCGCCATGGCGGCGACCCGCGGCAGGAAGTCGGAATGGTGCTCTTCGAGCCAGTCGATCAGCGGTCCGGAGTAGTGCAGCG
>JAJYLG010000175.1 GCA_021787985.1 Chloroflexota bacterium | reverse complement strand
ACCGGTCAGGCCAGGGCCGCGCGTATCGCGGTAGGCTTCCGCCTTCACGCCGGGCACCTCCAAGGTCCAGCCAACGAGCCCCAGGGCGCGGGCGAGCTTCACCAGTGATCGGAGGGCCGCCAGGTGCCGGTTGACGCTCGTGGGGGCCAACCCACGGTCCAGGAGGTGCGCACGGTAACGCAGAACCGTGGCGTTCGCCGCGCCCAGGCCAGCGGCCAACAGGCTGCGGGCGGCCTCCTCTGGGACGGTGGCAACCTGCTGGCCGAGCTCAACGGTGCAGCGACAGGCCTCGTCGCCCAGTACGTGTACTCGAGGATGGACCAGCCCGACATCGTCGTGATTGGCGGGTCGCGGTACGACGTGCATACCGACGGCGTTGGCAACGTCATCGCCCTCACCGATAGCTTGACGAACCTGGCCCGGACATACGTGTACGACGCCCACGGCCAGCTCCTCGGCGGGAACGACTACGCAGGGCTCGGGGGCCGCGACCGCGCTCGGTGGAAGGGAGCGCTGTGGTTCGGCGAGGACCTCGAGCTGTACTACATGCGTGAGCGTTGGTACGAGCCGCTCACAGGGCGGTTCCTCTCGGAGGAGCCAATCGACGCATCGGGATCTGTGAACCCTTACGTCTTCGGCGGCGACGATCCCGTCGACTATGCGGATCCGAACGGCATGGGGCCCGACCCCTGCCCAAAGAATCCCACCAACCCGCCACCTCCAAATGGTCCTCCTTTGATAGCCGACCGCGCTGGGACCGCCGACCCTGCCACCGGGTGCGGCTCGGGACCGAACCCCGACCTTACTCCGCCGGAGGCGCTGTTCATTACGAAGGGAATGGCAGCGGAGGAGAGCTGCGACGGGCAGATGGTTCTGTGGCCTCACTGCATGCCGGACCCCCCTGACCTGATTGCGGCGGCGGAGCGGCTGGGGAGTTACCTGCGGCTGCGCGGCTTCGCTTACAGATTGTGGATCGAGCACGGGATTCATACACCGAACACGATCGACTGCTCGCACTTTGTGCATCAGGCGCTCGATGATGCTGGCTGTGACGTGCCGTACGTCACCACCGCGGACATTGGGCAGAGATCCTCCTTCGTCCCTTCCGACCCCATAGCGGGCGGGATCTGGGTCGTTCGATACCGGGATGCCAAGGGGTACATTGTCGGGCACATGGGTGTGCTTGACCGACTCGACCCCAACAGCTACCCATTGGTCGTCCAGGCGGGAAAGCACACCCATTACTGGGATAAGCCGGAGCCCATGGACTTCAGGAATGCGCTGTCCGTGAGGTACTACCTTCCGGTGTGCCCCTGAGTGTAGGCGTGCCGGCGGCGCCTCACCTGCCGCTGTGACGATGGGGTCGAGCGTGGCGAAGGGAGAGACTGCTATGAGGTTGAGTTTGCATGTTTCGTGCTTGGCCAGCTGGCGCGCGGGGGTGGCCCTGGCCGCGACGGGTGCCCTCTTGTCCAATGCAAGGGTGGCGACCGCTCAGGTTTCCGACGCCGCGGCAGGCGCCCGTGCCACCGCTACGCCCAGGGGCCGGAGCTGGTGCGCGAAGGGGGCCGCGAGCGAGAGTGCAGCCCAAGGGTGCGAGCTCGCGATGCGCTACCTCTGGGCCGAGCTGGATGGCTTCATCTGGACCGGATCAAGCGCGCCCGGCGACAGCGCGGGCGCCCTCGGTGTACCGGCGGCGGTGGGTGCGGGCCCGTTCGCCCACGTGGGCATTGAGCCGCGCCCGTGCGCCGTGGGACTGAGCTCGGACACGCTGACCGTCCTTGTGCAGTATGGCCAAGTTGGAGACGTTGAGAATGACAATACAGCACCCGAGTACTCCTTCGGCCCTGTGCCACACTATCGCCGCGGCCAGTACCTTGGGGACTTCCCCCCCCACTGGGCGATCAGGGCATACCAGGCAATTCGTAACAATGGGGAGTGGCACCTGATGTGGTCCGAGAATCTCCCTCACGACCCCGTGGTTGGGCTCCACGGGGCCGTCCGTGCGTACCGGGGACATCATCTTCCCGAGTTCAGACACGAAATGGAGCGCGCCGCCGCGGGACTGCGCCGAAAGCGGCGACCCGCGTGCCCCGGCTTCGCAGCGTGGCAAGCGGACAGCGTGCCGTCCTATCTGCAGAACGAGGGTGCCACCCCGCGCGGACCCTGACGGCGCGAGCGGAAGCCTGTGGTGGCGCGACCTTGCTGGCCCGGTCGGGCATGCCAACGGGGGCCCACAGGCTGCGCCGTGCCGCGTGCACTATGGCACCGGCCGCACGGCGCAGGCGCCAGTGAAGCGCGGCTCCCCCGCTCCCGCGCCGGCCTCGCCGCTGACATCGCGATAGCCGGACCGTGGGCCCCGGACACGTTGAACTTAGCGCAGGCGGACGCGGGCTCTTCACAGTCCGTGCGGATCCGGCGCGGCGAGCGCGGTGCGGGTAGCGGGCGAGCGTTTGCAGCTGCATGACGGAACAGGGACAGCTTATGCGCCTCGGGATGGATCGAATCGATCATGGAGGTGCAGGCCTGCCGATCTAGGACGTTTCCAAAGCGACGGCGCTATGGAGCGACGCGGGAAGCCCGGTATTGACCTCGGGTTCGTCGCTGCAGCACGGAGCCGGCCGCGTGGGCGGTCGCTGGCGGGTGGTTTCGCCTGAGGTCTACCAGCGGCAGTCCGGGGGAGGGCGCTCAACTCGGTCACCTGGGTCGATGGGCAGGGGGGATGAGTACGCAAATCCGCCTTGTCGTACTCATCCGGCGGGGTGAGACAGGTCAGACGGTGCTGGCGACCTGGCGAGCCACCTCACCCCCGAGGTCCTGCCGGTTGTCGTCGTAGCGCCCGATGGTGCGCACGTCGCGGTGCGGGCTGAACCGCTGGACGCGGCGCAGGTCGCCGCGGGTGAGTTCGAGGGCTTCGGTGATGGCCGCGTGCCGCAGGCCGTGAGGCCGCACC
>JAJYLG010000174.1 GCA_021787985.1 Chloroflexota bacterium | reverse complement strand
CGCCGCGGCCGCTGGCGCTCGCCTGGCGGCGCCTCGCCCGCGAGCTCGACCGCTTCGTCGATCTCGCCGCCGCCTGAAGTCGGCCCATCCGTCGTCATTGGATCCCAGTTATCGCGCTAGTCGGGCCTCCATGCGTGCGGCCCCGGCTCCGGCCGGGGCGTTCCCCGAGCGAGGGGATCAGGACGTCGGAGGTTCGTCACCATGACCGATCAGAGCGCGCTCGCGGTGGCCGATCCGAGCCCGACTTCGCCTATGAGAATGACGGTTCTCGTAAGCCTGGACCGGCATCCCGCGGCCGTGTACCTCGCGCGTCTGGACGTCGGCTCGCGCCCGACCATGCGCCGCGCCCTCGACACCATCGCGGGCGTCCTGAGCGATGGCCGATCCGACGCGCTCGGCCTCGACTGGTCAGCGCTCCGCTACCAGCACACGACGGCCGTCCGTACCGCCCTGGCCGAGCGCTACGCCCCGGCGACGGTGAACAAGCATCTCGCAGCCCTGCGAGGCGTCCTGCGGGAAGCCTGGCGCCTGGGAGCGATGGACGCAGAGACCTACCGACGCGCGTCGGACCTGCCGAACGTCAGCGGATCGACCCTCCCGGCGGGCCGGGCCCTCTCGTCCGGCGAGCTCCGCGCTCTGTTCGCTGTCTGCGCCGAGGATGATCGCGCGAGCGGTCCACGCGATGCCGCCCTTCTGGCGCTCCTCTACGGCGCCGGCCTGCGGCGCTCAGAGGCCGTCGCGCTCGAGCGCTCCGGCTACGACGCGGAGACAGGCGCCGTCACCGTGCGCCGCGGCAAGGGTCGCAAGGACCGGATCACGTACCTCGCAAACGGCGGCAAGGACGCGCTCGCTGCCTGGTGCGCGATCCGCGGTGACGGCCCCGGAGCGCTGCTGTGGCCCGTCGACAAGGCCGGCCGCGTTCAGCCCCGCCGCATGAGCGCCCAGGCCGTCTACGAGGCCGCGCAGCGCCGGGCCGCGCGCGCCCGCATCGGCGCGCTCAGTCCGCACGACCTACGGCGGTCGTTCGTCAGTGACCTGCTGGACAGTGGCGCCGACCTGTCGACAGTGAAGGAGCTCGCCGGTCACGCCTCCGTCACCACGACAGCGCGCTATGACAGGCGCGGCGAAGGCACGAAGCGGAAGGCCGCGAACATGCTGCACGTCCCGTACAGCCCAGCCGCGCGCCTGAAGTCCGGCCCTCGCGCACGTCACTGACGGTCGCCCGTCGTCATTGTTCTTGTCACCGCGACCGTCAAAGGCGGAACGGCGCCCCCGCGATAACGTCACTGACCCTCAGTGGCAAGCCGTCAACTAGCGAGAGCTACTTGTGGGTCATCATCACCGTGCCGCTCGTCCCCGTGATGCCGATCTGGACGAGTGCGTTGTAGACGGCGTTCTGCGGGTCGCTCTGGATCGTGAACGTGTAGAACCCGCCAGAGAGCAGGTCCACGGCAAAGTATCCGCTCGCGTTGGTCTCACTCGCGCCCTTGAGGGGGCAGCCCATCGACTGGGCCGTGTACACGCAGGCGGCCACGACTGCTGATCCGGTCGAAGCGTCGACCACCCTCGCGCCGTAACGGGTGTAACCGGTCGGCACCGGACCGCTCGCGTTCGGCGCGAACAGGTAGCCGGGCCAGGGGTTCGCCATCATGGGCGAAGGTGTCGGGGTTGGCGCGGGCGTCTGCGGGGTGACGCGCGCCACGCTGTACGGCGGGGCCTGCCCCAACAGCGCCCGGAGATAGTCCACGATCTGCTGCCGCGTCATGCTCGTCGGGGACCCCTGGCCGCCGCTGAGTACTCCAAGATACCGGCCGCAGGCGGTCTCACCGTACTCCATGTCGACAAGAAGGTATCCGTCGAGACAGCTCGAGTCTTCAATGATGGTGATGCTGTCCGTGTCGAGCCCGCTGTTGCCTTCGATCTGCCAGAGTGACCGATCATCCAGCAGGACGTATTCACCGTCATCCGAGATCCGGGTGACCGCTCCCCCTTCACCGACATATCCACTAGCCGCCAGCATCGGCGGCGGCGCTAAGCCGACGACAGTGAAAGGGGCACGCGCCCAGACCGTAGGGCCGCCATCGCTGCAAGCCACCACGTTGTACCCGATTCCCGGCGTCGTGCTCGATGAGGTGTCGTACTTCCACGACACGAAGCCGTGCGCATCAGCGGAGTGGGCCGCCGCGAGGCCAGTAGCCGCGCTCTGTTCTGCGCTCGGCAGGAGAGCAGCGGCTTCGCATCGCGCGCCGGGGAGGGTCGCTGCCGTGACAAGGCCGTATGTCGAGGCCGTGATAGTTACGGTCAGAGGATCTGGCCGCGCGGGCGCTAGCGTTGCGACATGAGTCGGCGGAGCCATCGGGACGCCGATCGTCGCTGCCGCGGCTGCCGCCGGCGCCTGCACCTGCGTGTCCAGGGGTGGCATCCGCAGGACAGTGGTCGGCGCTGGAGGCGTCCTTAGAGCCGTACCGTAGCCGCAACTTACCAGCACTACGGCAGCAATCCCAAGCCAGGGCGGGAGCGCTGGGACCGGGCGCCGGGCCACGACCGCGCGATGCTACGCCGTCTGTGAGGGCAGACGCCCAGGCTTGGCCACAGACTTCCGGCGACCCAAGTAGGCCGCTACGCCCGCCAACAGAACGACGAGGGAGCACGGAGGCGGCTCACCGCGACGGATGGTAGGCGCGTCGGGAAAAAAGATCGTTCGGATGGGCTGCGCGGGAAACGATCATCTATTCCCACTCTTCCCCGGGGTATCGCTTTTGGGGGCCTTCGGAGCCCTTTAGGCTCCTCGTACTCCTCCGAGTAGAAAGGAGGGAGAAGAGTTATTTAGAGACGAGAAGTGCCAAGTTGTCTAGGAAAGTAGGCGGTTATCTCTTCCGGAATAGATAAGGGAAAAGAAACGATTTCGGGGAAGAGTTTCGGCTATCTATTCCCACTCTTCCCGTATCTGTTCCCCGGTCCATTAGGC
>JAJYLG010000072.1 GCA_021787985.1 Chloroflexota bacterium | reverse complement strand
AGGAGGGCCAGGGACGGCGTCTGCTCATCGGCCCCGTGAACTCGCCGCGCGACCTGATCGAGAACCGTCAGCTCGAGGCGCGCGAGTATTTCCAGCACGTCCATCACGACGAGCTGGACGCCACAGTCGTCTACCCCGGGCCGCCGTTTCGACTGGCGAAGTCACCCTGGGCGATTCGCCGGCGACCGCCGCTCATCGGCGAGCACAACCGGGAAGTCTACCGCGAGGAGCTCGGGCTCAAGCCCGAAGAGATCGACGCGCTCGCGGGCGCGGGGGTCATCTAGCACCGGAGGGCAGCATGGGTGGTACACGACCGCTCGAAGGCATCCGCGTCGCTGACTTCTCCTGGTTCGGCGCCGGCCCCATCGCGGGCCAGACGCTGGCCAACTTCGGCGCCGAGGTGATCCGCGTCGAGTCCGAGACCCATCCCGATGGGCTGCGCGCGACCCAGCCGGTCCCACTGGGCAAGGAAGGGCCGGACGCCGGGCTCAATGTCAGCGGCTACTACAACAACTTCAACGCGAATAAGCTCTCCTTCGCGCTGAACATGAACCACCCCATGGCGCGCGACGTTGCGCTCCGCCTGGTGGCGAAATGCGACGTGCTGCTCGAGAACTACACCCCGCGCGTCATGCGCAAGTGGGGCCTGGCCTACGAAGACGTGCTCAAGGTCCGCCCCGACATCATCTACGCCAGCCAGCCGATGCAAGGCACCTGGGGGCCGCACAAGGACTTCCTCGGCTTCGGCGGGGTGCTTGCGCCGGTCTCCGGGTTCAGCTATCTCAGCGGCTGGCCGGACCGGCCGCCCGTCGGACTGGGCACCAACTACCCGGACTATGTCATCAACCCCGGCCACACGACCGTGGCGATCCTGGCGGCGCTGCGCCATCGCCAGCGCACCGGCGAGGGCCAGTACCTGGAGCTTGCGCAGCTCGAGTCGACCGCGTCCGGGCTGGGCGTCTTTCTGATGGACTACGCCAACAACGGCCGCATCGCGGAGCGCAACGGCAACCGAACCGCCCACGCCGCACCGCACGGCGCATTCCGCTGCGACGGCGAGGACCGCTGGATCGCCATCGCCGTCTTCGACGACCGCCAGTGGCAGGCGCTCGTCGCGACCATGGACAGCCCGGACTGGGCCCTCGAGCCGCGCTTCTCGACCTTCGTCGGCCGCAAGGCGAACGAGGACGACCTCGAACGTCACATCGAGGCGTGGACGGCCACGCGGGAGGCGTTCGCCCTCGCCGACCGGCTACAGGACGCCGGCGTGCCGGCCGGCGTGGTGCAGACGGCACGTGATGTGCTCGAGAATGACGCCCATCTGCACGCCCGCGGCTTCTACCGCTACCTCGACCATCCGGAGGCCGGCCGTACGGCCTACGACGGCACTCACTTTCGGCTCCACGACACTCCGGGCGGGCCTGACCGCCCGGCCCCGCTCCTCGGCCAGCACACCGAGTACGTCGTCAAGCAGTTGCTGGGCATGAGCGATGAAGAGGTCGCGGAGTTGCTCATCAACGAGGTCTTGCGCTGACCCAGCGCATCCAGGAGGGACGGCAACACACAGTATGGCGATGATCGACGGCGGCGACTTGATCGCCCGCATGCTCAAGCGCGAGGGGATCCACACGGTCTTCACGCTCTCGGGCGGACACGTGCAGAACATTTACAACGGATGCCTCAACGAGGGCGTCCGCGTTATCGACACCCGGCACGAGCAGTCGGCCGGGCATGCGGCCGACGGCTACGCGCGCCTCACCCACGGACCGGGCGTCGCCGTGGTCACGGCCGGGCCGGGCGTGACCGACGCCGTCACCGCGGTGGCGAACGCGTACCAGGCATCCAGCCCGCTGGTGCTGATAGGCGGCCGTAGCCCCCTGCGCGAATACGACATGGGTTCGCTGCAGGACATCGAGCTGCTGGACATCATGAAGCCGATCACCAAGTGGGCCCAGTCCGTCTACGATACCCGCCGCATCCCGTACTACATGGCGATGGCGTTCCGCCAGGCGATGTCGGGCCGCTACGGCCCGGTGTTCCTGGAGATCCCATCCGACGTGCTCTTCGGGCGCATCGACGAGGAGAACGTGGTCTGGCCGGAGCACTATCGCACCGAAGCGCGCGTGCTCGGCGATCCGGACCTCGTGCGCGACGCCGCGCGGGCGATCACCCAGGCGAAGAAGCCGGTGGTGATGGGCGGCTCGCAGATCTACTGGCACAAGGCGTGGAAGGAGCTCGATGAGCTCGCGCGTGCCGCCGACGTGCCCGTGTTCCTCAACGCGATGGGCCGCGGCTGCCTGCCTCAGGACCACCCCAACTTCTTCCAGCTCGCCCGTAAGCCCGCGCTCCAGCAGGCCGATTGCATCGTCATCCTCGGCACGCCCGTCGACTTCCGCCTGAAGTACGGCCGCGCGCCGCACTGGAATCCTGAAGCGACCGTCATCCAGGTCGATATCGACCCGACCGAGATCGGCAAGAACCGCGCCGCGCACATCGGCATCGAGGCGAACCAGGCGATGGCGCTCCGCCAGCTCCGCGACGCCATTGGCAAAGCCCAGCACGAGGAGTGGATGACCTACCTGCGTGGCCTCGAGAAGATGGCCGAGGGCCAACGGGACGAGTTCCTGAGCAGCGACAACGTGCCCATCCATCCGCTGCGGCTGTGCAAGGAGATGGCGGAATTCGTCGACGAGGAGACCATCGTCGTCGGCGACGGCGGCGACATCGTCGCGCAGGCGGCGGGCGTGCTGCCGATCAACTACCCGGGCCAGTGGATGGACCCGGGTCCGTTCGGCACGCTGGGCGTGGGCACCGGGTTCTGCATGGCCGCCTCCGTCTGCCGGCCCGGCAAGAAGGTGCTGATGGTGAACGGCGACGGCACCTTCGGCCTCAACGGATTCGACTTCGACACCTTCGTCCGTTTCGACATGCCTGTGGTGTCGATCGTTGGCAACGACCGCGTGTGGCACCAGATCTGGGTCGGCCAACGCCAGATGTACGGGGACGAACGCTGCGTCGCCACGGTGCTCGGCGAGAACGCGCGCTACGACCAGGTGGTGGAAGGTCTGGGCGGTCACGGCGAGTTCGTGGAGCATCCGGAGCAGATCCGGGCGGCGATCCAGCGGGCGTTCGCCAGCGGCAAGCCGGCCTGCGTGAACGTGATCATGGACCCGGACCCACCGGGGGTGAAGGGCGGCTACGAGTTCAAGTAACCCGCCCGACGGCCGGCTTGTCCCTTCTCAAGCGAGGCCGTAGCCTTTCGTTGACCTGAGCTGGAGGGTCACGATGGAGTCCTTCAAGGGCAAGGCGGCGATCTGCGGCCTCGGCATCACCCCCATGGGGCGGATCTACGGCCACGACTCCGTCTGGTTCGCTGCCCGTGCCATGCGCCTCGCGCTGGACGACGCCGGTCTCACCAAGGACGACATCGACGGCGTGCTGATCAACTCGGGCATCACTGGCGAGCTCGGCCTCGGCCTGATGATGCAGCTCGGCTTCCGCAACCTGCGCCTGTACAACGAGATGAACGGCGCCGGCTCCACCGCGTCCCAGATGATCCAGTACGCCGCGATGGCCGTGGTCCACGGCATGGCGAACCACGTGATCTGCGTGTTCGCGGATGCGCCGCTGAGAGAGAACAAGTCCGCGGGCGCCTCGTACGCGCGGGGACGCGGCCCGCGTGGCATGGGGACCTTCGAGACGCACTACGGGCTGTTCGGCGTCAACGCGCGCTACGCGCTGGCCGCCCGCCGACACATGGCGCTCTACGGCACGACGCAGGATCAGCTCGGCGCCATCGCCGTGGCCGAGCGCCAGTGGGCGACGATGAACCCACTCGCTCAGATGCGCGACCCGATGACGCTGGAGGACTACCACCGCTCCCGCTGGATCATCGAACCGCTCCACCTGCTGGACTGCTCGCTGGTCTCCAACGGTGGCGTGGCCGTCATCGTCACGACGGCCGAGCGCGCATGCTCGTTGAAGCAGCCGCCGGTCTACATCTGGGGCATGGGGCAAGGGCATCCCGGCAACCCGAACCGGGCGGGCGCCGACGCTGAGGTCTCCACTGGCGCACGCATCGCCCGCGATACGGCGTTTCGCATGGCCGGCATCTCGAACGAGGACCTGGACTTCGTCGAGCTGTACGACTGCTACACCTACACCGTGCTGGTGACGCTCGAGGACTACGGGTTCTGCAAGAAGGGCGAGGGCGGGCCGTTCGTCGCCGATGGCAAGCTCGGGCCCGGCGGCTCGTTGCCGGCCAACACCGGCGGCGGCCAGCTCTCCGGCTACTACATGTGGGGCATGACCCCGGTCAGCGAAGCCGTCGTCCAGATCCGCGGTCAGGGCGGCGAGCGCCAGGTGCCGAAGCACGACCTCTGCCTCACGACCGGCAACGGCGGCATCCTCAACTTCCACGGCTGCCTGGTGCTCGGCAGGGAGGCGAGCTGAATGACCACGGAACTGATCTCCCGCCCGGTCCCAACTCCCGATGAGGCGTCCGCACCCTACTTTGAGGGCGCTCGCCAGGGCAGGCTGCTGCTGATGCGCTGCGGCGAGTGCGGGACGCTGCGCTTCCCCGCGCGTCCGCTTTGCGAAGCCTGCTGGTCGGACGAGGTCGAGTGGGTGCCCGCGTCCGGGCGCGGCATCATTTACACGTACGGCATCATGCACCAGGTCTACCATCCCGCCTTCGCCTCGCTCGTCCCCTACGCCATCGTGGTGGTCGAGCTCGAGGAGGGGCCGCGCATGATCAGCAACCTGGTCGGCGTCGCGAACGACCAGATCCTGGTGGGGATGCCCGTCGAGGTGGTGTTCGAGGAGGTCGGCGAAGGGGTCTACGTCCCCTACTTCCGCCCCCGCGCCGGCTGACCCGCCGCCCCAGCCGCCTTGACTGCCTCTTCGCGCGGCTGCTACGGTCGTCGAAGACGTGCGATTGCCCCGTATCGCTCGCGACCTGGGCTTTCGCGGACCGCCACCCGCGACCGCGCCGTTCCCGGCCACCGCTCCTGAGCCGAGCGCCGCCGCGGCGGGTTGCGCGCATCCTTCCGCGAGAAGGGAGCGCCGGTACCATGCCGGAAACCTCTGGCGCGCCGCGGCCTGATCCGTCGCTGCCCGTTAACGCCATCGAGGCGCTGGACGTGGTCAAGACCTACCACTCGGACGGCAGCCAGGTGCACGCGCTGCGCGGCATCACCTTCCGCGTCGCGCCGGGCGAGATTGTCGCCGTCATGGGTCCGAGCGGCTGCGGCAAGACGACGCTCCTCAACTGCCTTTCCGGGCTCGATCGCATCGACAGCGGCGTGATCCGGATCGGCGGCACCGACTTGTCGTCGCTCGACGACGACGCCCGCACCCGCCACCGCGCACGGCGGATGGGGTTCGTCTTCCAGCTTTTCAACTTGCTGCCCGTCCTGAGCGCGGTGGAGAACGCGGAGCTGCCGCTGCTCGTGACGGGCATGAAGGCCGCCGAGGCACGGCGTCGCGCGCTCGATGCGCTCGCGCGGGTCGGGCTGGAGGACGCGGCTCCGCGCCGGCCGGCGCAGTTGAGCGGCGGTGAGCGCCAGCGCGTGGCCGTCGCCCGGGCGCTCGTCAACCAGCCGGACATCGTCTGGGCGGACGAGCCGACCGGCAACCTGGATAGCCAGACCGCGGCCGAGGTGATGAACCTGATTGTGGCGTTGAACCGCTCCGAGAAGGCGACCTTCGTCGTGGTCACACACGACCCGGGCATCGGCGCGCGCTGCGATCGCATCGTCCACATGCGGGACGGTCAGATCGTCGAGGAGGAGACGCCGGTCGCCGGAACGGCGCGATGAACTCCCTCTTCGGCATCCCAATGAACATGATCGCCCTCGTCCTGGCGGCGACGCTGGCTGTTTGCCTGCTTGCGGTCGCCTGGATCTACCTGCGTGAGCGGGTGCTGTTCGCCATCGGCGTGCGCAACATCCCGCGCCGGCGCGCCCAGACCGTGCTCATCATCATCGGTCTGATGCTCAGCACGCTCATCATCTCCGCGGCCTTCACCACCGGCGACACGCTCAACTACAGCGTCACCAAGGCGACATACGACATCCTCGGTCCCATCGATGAGACCATCCAGGTGAAGTCTCCGAGCGCGGCCGCGAACCGCTTGCCGTTCTTCCCAGCGTCCGTCGCCGACGCGCTCAAGACGAACGTCTCCGACCCGTCCCTGTTCGACGGGTGGTACCCGTTCATCCTCACCCCGGTCCCGGGGCGCGCCGTCGAATCCCAGCTCACCAAGCCCGATATAGGACTGGTGGGCATCGACAGCCCGACGGTTGCCCAGATGGGCGGTCTGCCGGGCGTCGACGGCCGCCGCTACTCGCCGTCAGCGCTCGGACCGGACGAGGTCTACGTCAACGCGCACGCGGCGGACGCACTCAACCTCGGGCCGGGCGCTCACCTCACGATCGTGACCCGTGGCCAGCCGCACACCTTCACCGTCCGCGCCGTGCTCGAGAATGAGCTGCTCACCGGCCAACGCGGCGGCGGACCCAATGTGCCCCAGTCGGGAATCGTCATGCCGCTCGATCGCGCCCAGTCGCTCCTGGGCGAGACCGGCAAGATCAACGTGCTCGGCATCTCGAACCGCGGCAACGACCGCGCGGGCGTCACGCTGTCCGACCAGGCGAAGACGGTCCTCTCACGGGCGCTCGACACGCCGGCCGTGCAGCAGGTATTGCGCGCCAGCAACCTGAGCGCCTCGGTCGAGACGACCAAGCAGCAGGCCGTGCACACCGCCGAGCTGCTGGGCAGCATCTTCACCACCCTCTTCCTGGTGATCGGGCTCTTCTCGATCGCCAGCGGCATCATGCTCATCTTCCTGATCTTCGTGATGCTCGCCTCCGAACGGAAGGTCGAGATGGGCATCTCACGCGCGGTCGGGATGCGCCGCGGGCAGCTCACGCAGACGTACATCGCCGAGGGGATGCTGTACGACCTCGGTGCGGCGCTCGTGGGCGTCGCGCTGGGGGTCGGGGTCGCGTTCGGCCTGGTCGTCCTCGGCACGCGCATCGTGGTGGGCGGTAGGCTGCCGATCGTCGCCCACGTGACGCTCCGTAGCCTGCTGGTCAGCTACTGCCTCGGCGCTGTGCTGACCTTCATCACCGTCGCAGTCTCCGCCGGGCGCGTGAGCCAGCTCAACATCGTCGCCGCTATCCGAGATCTTCCGGACGGCGGGGCAATCCGCGAACCGTTTCGCCGCCGGCGCTGGGGCGACGTGGGCCTCGGCGTCCTGTTGCTGGTCTCGGGCATCGTCGGCGTGGCTGCGCTGGTCATCACGTTCGCGCTGCTGGCCCTCCCACAGAGGTCGCTTCGCTGGCGAGTGGTGGCCGCGCTGCGCGAGACCTTCGGCCGGCGGAAGCTTCTGACGCTGGCGGTCCTCGTGCTCGGCGGGCTGGACACGCTATCCATGGCGCTCGGCTGGGCCCTGCTGCTCAACCTGGTGATGATCGTCGCCATCGTCATCGCGGCGTTCGTCATCCTGCGCGGGCTGGGGGTCCCATGGCTGCTCGTCCTGGGGCCCGTGGGGCTGCTGGGCGGCGGCGCCATGATCCTCGCCGGCATCCGCGCGCAGCAGCTCTTCCCGGTGATGGCGGGACTGACGCTCATCCCGTTCTCGCTCGCCTTCCTGGCACGCTGGCTGGGCGCGAGCAGCCGGCTGGGTTACTCCATCGCGGGAGCGGTCGTCCTGGTGCTCTGGCTGCTGCCCGAGAAGGTCACCGGCGGTCTCTTCGGCCACCTCAGCTCAAACCTGGAGATGTTCTTCCTTTCCGGCCTGGCCATCACCGTGGCGTCGGCGCTCGTCATCGCGTTCAACGCGGACCGGCTGGCGCTGCTGTTCGGACCGGGCACGAAGACCTGGCAGCGGTTCCTGCCGGCGGTGCTGCTGGGCATGCTCGCCGCTGCCCTGCTCGGCGTCGGGCTGGGGGCGGGGAGCCAGGTCGGCGACATGCGCCAGCTCTTGATCGGCTTCGGCGTGCTGAGCGCGGTGGCCGCGGTCATCTCGCTCGCGGGGACGGCCCTAGGCCGCTTCACGCCGGCGATCAAGATGGCGATGGCCTACCCCCTGGCCAGCCGCTTCCGCACCGGCATGATCGTCGCCATGTTCACGCTGATCGTCTTCAGCCTCGTCGTTATGAACACCATCAACCTGAACTTTGGCCGCGCGTTCCTGACGACCACAGCAACCGGCGGCTGGGACGTTGCCGTGACGTTGAACCCGAACAACCCGATGCCGGACCTGCTGGCGAAACTGGGCCAGGTGGGCGTCGACACCTCGGCCATCGCGGCCAGCGGTGGGGTTACGCCGCTTCGGTCTGCTTCCCCGCTCAAGCTCCAGAACGCCGGGCAGAGCACGAGTCACGATTACCCGGTGCGCACCATCGACGCGGCCTATGCACGCAACGCCCAGACGAAGCTCCAAGCCCGCGCTGCCGGCTACCCCAGCGACCAGGCCGCGTGGGAGGCGCTGGCAGCCGACCCGGGCGTGGCGGTTATCGACGCCCAGAGCCTCCAAAGCGGCCCGTTCGCCGCAGGCGAGTTCAACTTCCGGTTGGCCGGCATCAAGCCCACCGACACGGTGATCGGTCATCCGCCCGAGGTGTTGGTGCGCGACCCGATCACCGGGCGTTCGGCCGCCGTGCGCGTCATCGGCGTCATCTCGCAAGAGGTGTTCTTCGATGTCGGCTTTGGTCTCTACGTTTCACCTCAGACGTACCAGCAGCTTGTCGGTCCGCCAGCCTACCTGCAGCAGTACCTACGCACCAAGCCCGGCACGAACAACACCGCCTTCGCCAAGCAGATCGAAGCGGCGCTGTCGGACCAGGGCGTGCAGGCGCAGTCCGTCATCGGCACCTTGCGCGAACAGCAGTCGCTCAGTCGAGGTTTCAACGCCATCTTCGCGGCATTCGCGGCGCTCGGCCTGGTCGTCGGCGTCGCCGGGCTGAGCGTGATCGCGTTCCGATCGGTGATCGAGCGCCGCCAGCACATCGGTGTGCTGCGAGCGGTAGGTTACACGCGCCGCGTCATCGCCCTGACCTACCTGATGGAGTCGTCCTTTGTGGCGATTCTGGGCATCCTGGCGGGGATCGTAGGCGGCGTGGTCCTCACCTTCAACCTCTGGCATTCATCGGCACTGCAAAGCCAAGACCTGCACGTCGCGTTCGCCGTCCCGTGGGCCAGCATCGCCCTCTACGCCGGGCTCGGCTATCTCTTCTCTCTGTTGTTCACGCTGATCCCGGCACGGAACGCGTCGCGCGTGCCCGTGGCCGAGGCCCTGCGCTACGAGTAGGCCGCCTTCGGCGAGGGCGAAGCGCACCAGGCAAGGCGCAAAGTGGGAAGTGAGAAGCGGCAGCCGGCCGCGTGGCCGGTCCCGCGGCCGCCCTGCTGGCGATCGCCGAACGGCAGACTATCCCGCAAACACCATCGTGAAGTAGAGCATCCCGTTCGCGTCCGTGGCCAGCCCGACGCCCAAGAGCGTGAAGTGCGTCTGGAGGATGTTCGAGCGATGGGTCGGGCTCGCCATCAGGGCCTGGATCGCCACCGACACGGCCTGACCGGTCGGATAGTTGTTGCGCGCCAGATTCTCACCCGCCCAGAGGAAGTGGATGCCGGCCGCGCGCATCAGCTCGAACGCGCCGCCGCCGGGTCCGTAGTGGTCGAAGTAGTCGTACCGGACCATGTTGGCGGATCGCGTGCTGGCGATGCTCACCAGGCGCGCGTCGATGCGCAACGCGGGCAGGCCAGCGGCGACGCGCTGGGCGTTGATCGCGGAGGCAAGCTGGGCCGCGAGCCCGGATTCGCCGCCGGGCACGTAGCCGAGCGCGTCCTGGGCCGGAGCCGCCGGTGTGGTGACCGCCGGCTCGACCGCCGAGTCATGGGCGGCCTCCGGCCGCGTCGCCGGCGCGGCGGCCGCGGGCGTGGTCGCCTGAGCAGTGGCAGCCGCCGTTCGCAGCGCGTCCACGCGGACGTGGATCGCCCCGAGCATGTCAGCCCGGATCGCGTCGGCCGAGCGGTCGGCAGGCGCAGCCGTGTCCGTCGGCGCCAGCACCGGCGCCGCGACGGCCGACCGGTCGCCCGCGCTCACAGCATCGGTCGCGCCCCCGGCGGCAGGACTGGCGGCAACGGGCCAGCCGGAGAGCGAGAGCACGGCGAGCGTGAGCGTCACCAGCGCCCCACAGGCGACCGCCAGAAGGGCAGGGGCGCTGCGCCTGACCGCCGGCCCGCGCAATGCCAGGGCGGGCTGCCGCCAATCCGCGGAGGCAGGCTTCGCGGGGACGGGCAGGCGGGCTGCCTCGACCCTCGCGCTGAAGTGCGGGCCGCGCAGCCCAGCGGCCGTGTCGGAACGACGGAGCATCGCGACCCCCACGCCGGGGCACCGGTGCGGCGGGCGCTACTCCAGGGCAGCAGGGAGTGATCGGAGGACACAGAAGGCCCTTCGGCAACCCGGCTGCCATGTCCGCTTCCGGCGGATTTAGGCCCGCAGCTTTGCGCCCCCGCCTTTCGGCGGGTTTGCCTTTGTCGGTGGCCCGACAACGTCCCGGGCTTACAGCCCGGCAATGGAGAAGTCGGCCGACCGGCTGGTCAGCTTAAGCCGGGAATGTGCCGGATGTTGGCGCGGAAAGTGCATGATAGGCTGGCAGAGGGGCCCGCGTCGTCTAGAGGCCCAGGACGCCACCCTTTCAAGGTGGAGATCGCGGGTTCGAATCCCGCCGCGGGTACCAGCCCTCTTCTACTCAGGCGCCGGTGATCGCGGGCAGGTGCGCGAGCTCGTTGGCCGTGAACAGCACCCGCCGGTCGCCCTTCGCGAGCACCTGCGTGACCGAGCCGTTAACCGGCAAGAACCGCATCGGCTCCGTTGCGCCGAGCAGGTGATAAAGCAGGCTGATGATGACGCCGCCGTGCGTGAACACGGCGACATGCCCGCCGGGGTGGCGTTCCACGAGCCGGTCGAGCGCCTGCACCGCGCGCTGACGCATGACCGCGCCGGCGCCGGAGCCGCTTCCCAGCACCGGCGGTGCGGCCGAGAGCTCGCCACCTTCGGCCATGGCGCGGAACCGGGCCACGATCTGCTCCCGCACTGCCGCCGCGTCCTCGCCTTCGACCACGTCGAGCCGCGGGTTGAACTCCCGCAGCGCCGAATCGGCGATCACCGGCAGCTTGAGCGCGCGCGCCAGCGGCTGGGCCGTCTGCAGCGCGCGCAGCATCGTGGAGCTGTAGATGGCCGTGACCGGCTCGCGCGAGAGCAGCCCGCAGACCGCCTCCGCCTGGCGCACCCCGAGATCGGTCAGCGGCGTATCCGCTTCACCGCTCAGGTAGTCGTCGCCGGTGAACACGGCCTGGGCATGCCGCACCAGATACAGGTGTGTGGCCCCGTCGTCCGCCAGCAGGTACAGCCGATCGAGCACCGAGGCGTCACCGTGCGAATCCACCATGCTTCCTCCGTCGTTCCCCGAACGGATCGGGCACCGGCGACCCGTCCCAGGGCGCCGCTCCCAGTGTAGGGGACACCCGCGGGGACCCCACTGCCGTACGATGGATACGGATGAACCAGGTACACGAACCCTCCCAGCCGCAAGCCGCCGCCGCGCCGGGCACGACCCAGCCGCCGGTTCATCGGTCTCCCCGCTGGCTCGTGTGGGCCGCCGGCGTAGGATCCGTCGCGCTGCTGGTCGTGGCCTTGCTGCTCGCCCGCTCCATGGATCCGGAGAAGATGCGGGCGTACGGCTACTTCGGCGTGTTCGTATTCAGCCTCGTCACCTCCGCCACGCTCGTGCTGCCTGCGCCCACTTTCGCCGGCGTGGTTGCCGGCTCCACGTTCCTCAACCCGATACTCGTTGGACTGACAGCGGGTGCCGCCATGGCGCTCGGGGAGTCCACCGGCTACCTGGTCGGGCGCGCGGCGCGGGCCGTGGCCCCGGACGCGCTACACGCGCGCGGCTGGACCGGGCGGATCAACCGGCTTGTGCAGCGCCACGGCGCGGTGGGACTCGCGGTGGTCGCTTTCGTGCCCAACCCGTTCTTCGACGTGGCCGGGCTGGCCGCGGGCGCCCTGCGCATGAGGTTCCTCACCTTCCTGCTGGCAGTCGGGATCGGCAAGACTGCCCGCGCGGTCTTGCTCGCCCTGGCCACCGCGGGCTCCGTCGGCTGGCTCGCTCGCTTCGCCTGAGCCCCCACCGGGGCGGGTCCAAACCCGTCGCTACCGCGCGTCCTTGCGTCTTTCCCGAGCGGCGGCGATGCTTGCCGCGTGCGAGGAGAGCAACCAGGGAGGATACGACCGTGACCGTTCCGACGCACCGCATCGGCAACGTCGAGCTCGTGGCGCTGCGGGACGCCGAGCTCCAGGTGCCGGCGGCCGACCTCTTCCCCTCGATCGCCGCGGACGACTGGAAGCCGTACCGCGACCTGCTCGACACGGAGGGCCGGCTCCACCTGACCGTCGGCTGCTTCGCCGCCCGCGCAGCTCACCGGCTGGTGATCGTCGACACCGGGATCGGGAACAAGCCCCGGACCGCCGCTCCGCTCGGCAACCTGTGGGGCCACCTGGAGGAGGACGGCGTGCGGCCGGACGAGGTGACGGACGTGATCATCAGCCACATGCACTTCGACCACTGCGGCTGGAACACGCTTCAGTCGGGCGACTTCTGGCGGCCCGCCTTCCCGAAGGCGCGCTACCACGTATCACGGGTCGACTGGGAGTACTGGACGCGCCCCCAGGCACTGGCCGCCAACCCGCACATCACGGACTGCTTCCTCCCGCTCGAAGCCGCCGGGGTGCTCGACCTGCACGCGGGCGAGTACCGCGTGGGCGAGGAGCTTACCGTCTTCCCCACGCCCGGGCACACGCCTGGCCACTGCAGCGTCTGGATCACCTCCGCCGGGCAGCACGGCCTAATTCTGGGAGACGTCGCCCACTCGCCGGTGCAGGTCCGCAATCCCGGCTGGTCCACGTCGTTCGACACCGACCCGGCCCGTGCGGCGGAGACGCGCAGGCAGGTGCTAGAACGAGCGCGGTCGATGAAGGCGCAGGTCATCGCCGGTCACTTCCCCTACCCCGCGTTTGGAGTGCTGGAAGTCAAGGACGGCAAAGCGTTCTGGAAGTCGCTGCTCTAGCTCGGTGGCCACAGCCTCGGCGCCTTCGGCCGGGGCGCCGCGCCGAGCGGAGCGCGTCCTTCGTAGCCGACCGCCCCGGTATACTCGAACGCGGACATGCGATCTCCTGTCAGCGACACCCGAGCTCCCGGTAGCGGCCGGCGCGTGCTCGACCTCGGCTGCGGCTCGCGCAAGGTCCCCGGAACCCTTGGAGTGGACGTTCGCCGTGCGCCGGACGTCGACCTGCTGGCGGACGTCGCCCGGCTTCCCTTCGCGGACGGCTCGATCGACGGCATCGTGACCCGCCACACGCTCGAGCACGTCGACGACATGCTGACCGTTGTGGAGGAATGCTGGCGAGTTCTGCGGCCGGGCGGGCTGCTCAAGGTCGTCATGCCCAATGCGTCCTGCACCTTCACGAGCTGGCTCGACCCGACGCACCGCCGCGCGCTGTTCATCGAGTCGTTTCAGTACTTCGAGCCGCGGAACCCGCTACGGTATTACAGCCGGGCGCGATTCGAGACGGTCTACGCGCGGCTGCACCTCACCAGCAGCCACCAGTGGGACCAACGCTGGCGCTGGCCGCGGCGCGTGCTGACCGCCGTGGCCGAGGCGGTCGCCAACCGCTCGCGCTGGTCGCAGTACCTGGCCGAGCGCTTCTGGGGCCACTGGATCGGCGGCTTCGAGGAGATGACCGTCGTCCTGCGGGCTATCAAGGAACCGCAGGCCAGCCCCTCACACGCGATGGAGGCACCATGAGCGACACCACGACCACCAAGAAGCCCAGCGTTCACGACTGCGAGCTCATCGTTCCGCGGCTGGCCGACGACGACCGCGCCCGCCGCGCCTGCGACTGCTTTCCCACGCCCGGCGACATCAACGTCACCTGGGCATACCCAGGCCGAATCGTGGCCTGGCACCGCCACCAGCGCCAGACGGACAACTGGCTCGTCGTCAAGGGGAACCTCAAGGTCGGCCTGATGGACGACGACCGCAACGTGCGCTGGGTCTACCTCAGCGAGCACGACCGCCGGACGCTGCGAATCCCGCCCGGGGTATGGCACGGCTTCATGGTGCTCGGCAACGAGGAGGCGATCCTCGTCTACTACATCACCGAGAAGTACAACCTGGAGAAGCCGGACGAGGAGCGCCTGACCGTCGACGCGGCCGGCGTCGACTGGTCGGTGCCGGTCAAGTAGTGCGGCCCATGAAGCTGCTGGTCACCGGCGGCGCGGGCTACATCGGCAGCGTGCTGGTACGGCTGCTGATCGAGCGCGGGCACCAGGTCCGCGTGCTCGACCGGCTCTACTGGGGCCGCGGGCCGCTGGCTGCCGTGGCAGAGCGGGTCGAGAT
Source organism: Chloroflexota bacterium (assembly GCA_021787985.1). Classification (GTDB taxonomy): domain Bacteria; phylum Chloroflexota; class Dehalococcoidia; order DSGV01; family DSGV01; genus JAJYLG01. Next base: position 613 of record JAJYLG010000072.1, on the reverse strand, counting down.
CGTCCACGGCGACGTGCGCCACCTGCCCGAGGGCACGCTCGACGGCGTCGACGGGGTCGTGCACCTGGCGGGGCTGTCGAACGACCCAACGGCCGAGTACAACCCGGCAGCCAACTGGGAGATGAACGCCATCGCCACCGAGCAGCTCGCCCTGGCCTGCATCCGCCGCGGAGTGCGGCGCTTCGTGCTCGGCTCGTCGTGCTCCATCTACGACGGCCTGCCGACGGACGAGGTCCTCGACGAGACGGCGGAGGTCCGGCCACAGGGCGCCTATGCGACGTCGAAGCGCTGGGCGGAGCAGCGGCTGATCGAGCTGGCCGGCGCGGGACTGACGCCCGTGATCCTGCGCCAGGGCACCGTCTACGGGTACAGCCCGCGCATGCGCTACGACCTGGTCGTCAACACTTTCGTCAAGGACGCGCTCGTACACGGCCGCCTGTTCCTGCACGGCGGCGGCTGGATGTGGCGCCCGCTGGTCGACGTGCGTGACGCGGCCCAGACGTACCTGCGTGTCCTCGAAGCGCCCGAGGCGCAGGTCGCCAGCCAGATCTTCAACGTGGTGCACGACAACTACCAGATCCGCCAGCTCGCCATGCTGGTGGCCGGCTAGATC
>JAJYLG010000173.1 GCA_021787985.1 Chloroflexota bacterium | reverse complement strand
CGTCGCACCGCGGCTATCCGATGCAGGCCGTCGTGCACAACACGCCGCTCGATCCGCGCGGCGTGTGGGTGCTGCCGGGCCGGTACACGGTGAGGCTGATCGTGGAAGGGAAGTCGTCCACGCAGCCCATCACCATTCGCATGGACCCGCGGGTCAAGACGACACCGCTGGGCCTCAAGGCGCAGTTCGACCTGGCGACGCGGATCGTGGACGCGTGGCGGAAGGACTCGCTGGCGCTGGCCGAAGCGCGGGAGCTGCACGCGCGGCTGGACACGCTGAAGCCGGTGGCGGGCCTGGGCCCGCGGGCGGATTCGATCGCGGCGCTGGATTCCGAGATCGCGCGGGTGGCGGGTGTTGGCGGTTCGCCGTTCCCGCGTGGCGGAAGGAGCGCCGCGGAGGCCCCGACCCTGGCCGCTCTCAACGCCCAGCTCGGCGGGCTGTACGGTCTGCTGCAGGGCAGCGACGCGGCGCCGACGGTCGAGGCGACGCGCGCGGTCGCGGCGGCCGAGCGCGAGCTGAGCGGCCTGCTCGCGCGCTGGGCCGCGCTGGAGCGCGACGCGGCGGCCATCACCGGCCGCTGACCGGGCGGGCGGCGCGCTGTCACAGACGGCTCGGCTCCCCTGTCATAGCGGTGACCACGACAACGGCAACCGCTGTGACGGGGGAGGCTCGTATGGAGACCGCAACTTTGCAGGCGAGGATCAAGCACCCGGTGGCCCAGTTCCCGAAGGCGCTCGAGGCGCTGCGGGCGTTCTCGACGACGGCGGCGGACCACGGCGTGCCGGCGGCGACGCTCGAGATGATGAACCTCAGGGCCAGCCAGATCAACGGCTGCAGCGTATGCGTGGGGATGCACGCCGCCGCGCTCAAGAAGATGGGCGAGAGCGACGAGCGCATCTGGGCGGTGGGCGGCTGGAAGGAATCGCTGTGCCTAAGCGACGCCGAGCGGGCGGCGCTGGCGCTGGCCGAGGCGGTGACGCGAATCGCCGACCGGACGGACGCGGTGCCCGACGCGATCTGGGACGCGGCGGCCGAGCACTACGACGAGGAGGCGCTGGCGGCGCTGGTGATCTCGCTGGCGGGGATCAACGCATGGAACCGCCTCAACGTCGCCGTCGCCCAGCCGGCGGGGGAGTCGCAGGGTTGAGAGATAAAGGGGCCGGCGGGTGCGACCCGCCGGCCCGGCCCGGCTCGCGGACGGGCTACTCGACCGGCCCGACGTAGCGGTCGAGCCAGGCCAGCGTCTCGCCCATCAGCTCCGCGGAAGGGACGTTGTGCTCGCCGGGATAGACGACGTGGCGCTTGTCCTTGGGCGGCGTGCCGAGCAGGCGCATAAACGGCTCCTGGCTGGTCTCGAGCGGGAAGTACGTGTCCCGGTCGGCGCCCAGGAGCAAGGTGGGGATCCTCACCCTCGAGACGTAGTTCACCGGATCCGCCTCCGGGTTCGCGCGCCGGAAGGGAGGCCCGCCCACGGGAATCGTGCAGCGGGACGATGTGCGGGTGGGTGAGTCCGGCCGTGATCGCGATCTCGCGCAGGAAGCGATCGGCGCCCAGCGCCGCCGCCAGCTCGGGGCGCAGGACCTTCAGCGCGACGCGGCGATGGTGGCGGAGATCGTCGGCGAGATAGACGACCGCCATGCCGCCGCTGCCGGCTTCGCGATCCAGCGTGCCCGGGAGTTGCTCCCCCGCCTCCGGCGGACCTACCGCGCCAGCAGCGCCTGGAACCGCGGGTCGGCGCGGAGCGGGTCGAAGCGGGGGTCCATCCGCAGCACCTGCGCCGTGAGCTGCGACGGCCCGGCGAGCAGCCGCCCGATCTCCGCCAGGGCGGAGTCCCCCTCGCCGGCCCGCGCCAGGATCCATGCGCGCTCCTGCGCGACGATCCTGCTTTCCATCGAGTCCTGCCGGTACACCACCGATTGCCGCAGCCACCGCGCCTCGAGCAGCGCCTCGCGGCGGCGGCCGAGTCCGGCCAGGGCGAGCCCGCGGCCGGCGTGGACGCGCCAATCGTCCGGCCGCCGTTGCTCGACGGAGTCCAGGAGCACGCGGGCGGAGTCGAAGGCCGCCCGCGCCGCCGCCGGGTTTCCTTGCAGCTCGTGCGCCCAGGCCGCGTACAGGGCGCCCGGCGCGACGAGGATCTGCCACTCGAAGATCCCGGGGCGCGTCGCCGCGAGCAGCTGCAGCAGACTATCGGGCTCGCGAGCCCAGAGGTAGAGCTCCGCCTGCTGCGCGGCCTTGGTTCCCGCGCCCCCGAGCTCCGCCGTCGCGGGCAGGCGGCTCAGGACCGCGCGCAACGTGTCGAGCCGGCCCTGCCAGCGTGCGTAGATCCAGCCCTTCTGGATCGCGGCCGCGTACAGGTCGGGCGCCAGCTCCAGTGCCCGGTCGTAGGCCCTCACGGCGTCGCCGTAGCGATGGAGGAAGGCGTAGGTGTTGCCGCCCTGGTCCAGGAACAGGTTCGCGTTGCGGGGATCGAGCTGTGTCGCCTTCTCGAACCCGGCCAGCGCCTCCGTCCAGTTCCCCAGCCGCCGGTAGACCGCGGAGATCCACGCCCAGATCCAGGCGTCGTTCGGCATCCCCTGCAGGGCGACGTGGAACTCGTCGAGGGCGCCGCTGTAGTCGCGCCGGGCCCAGTAGAGCGCGAGGCCCATGGCGGCGTGGGCCTGCGGCAGGTTCGGCGCCAGCCGCAGCGCCGCCTGCGCCTCCTCCATCTGGCGCGCGGCGCGGGCCGGAGTGGGATCGTAGCGGAACCAGAACAGCCGCCCGTGCGCCTCGGACAGCGCGGCGTGCGCGAGCGCGAAGCCGGGGTCGAGCGCCAGCGCCCGCTCCAGCAGGGCGACCGCACTGTCCACGTTCGACTGCAGCGCGCCCGGGCGTCCGAGGTACTCGTGCGCCCGGACGTAGAGCCGGTAGGCCTCGGCGTTGCCGGTCGGCGGGGCGGTCAGTCGTCCCTGCTCGGCACTGGTCAGCGCGGCGCCAACGGCCGTCACGATGCGGCGGGCGATGTCGCTCTGCACGGCGAACGCGTCGTTCAACGTCCGGTCGTACTGCTCCGCCCACACGTGCCGGTCCGTCCCCGCGTCTATGAGCT
>JAJYLG010000172.1 GCA_021787985.1 Chloroflexota bacterium | reverse complement strand
CTGAAGCTCTACACCGGCGTCGCTCTGGTGAAGCGCTGGCGAGAAGGATTGGTTGCGGCGGCCCTGCTCCTCGTCACGCTCCCGCTGCTGCCCTGGCAGCTGTACCTGCACGACGGGCTGGGGGTGGCCAACCTCGCGGCAACGAGCTGGAACGGGAGCGCCTGGCGGTTCCCGATCCTGATCCCGCCCACGCTGCTCGCGCTGTGGGTGTTGCGCGACCGCGGCGCGGAGTGGTTCGCCATTCCGGCGGTCTGGCCGGCCACCGAGTTCTACTACGTGGCGATGGCGCTGCCGGCCGTGGCGGGGTATCCCGTGCTGGCCGCCCTGCTGGCCCTCCCCATGCCGCTCATGACCCCAATTGTCGTAATGATGTACGCGGTGTGGGTGCACTGGCCGGAACTAGCGACCCGCGTGCGTGAGTTGGCGCCGGCCGGAGGATAGCGCGTAAGCCCCCGGGCAATGGATGCCCAGGTCTTCCATCACCGCCACATGCCCCGACCCCGAAGAGAGCGCAACGGTGGAGTCACAGGACGGTCGCTCAGCGGCGTTCCGGGTCAAGCTCGGACTATCGGCGGTCGCCGTGGCCGTGACGACTGTGCTGCAGATGGCGCCAAGGTCGTCTCTGGCGGGCACGGGGCGCCGGCCGCCTTGACCGTCATCACCGGCCGATATCGCCGTTGGAGCGCCGCGACCAGGGCAGACATGCCGCCAGCCCCAGAACGCTCCACGCCGCCAACCCGGACAGGAACAGCAGCGTGGGATTCGCCACCAGCGCCAGCAGGCGGGTGGCGCGCGGCGCAAACGTGAGGGCCGGCCGCACGCCGAGCAGCAGGATCGAGACCACGTAGACGAGCGTGTAGGGGGCCAGGAGCAGGCTCGCGAACAGGGCCGCCACGAACCCACGGTCGGAGTCGCGCACGATCGTCCACAGCGTCGCCGCACCGATCACGCCCGCGAGGGCCAGCACCGCCGGGTTGAGCCCGTGGTTCAGCAGCGAGAAATTGCCGCGCGCGAAGTTGCCGGTCAGCGACACGTGCCCGAACCCGGTGGCCACCGATAGCCATCCGAGGTACTGCGCCAAGCCCGCGAGCGCGACGCCCAGGCCCGTCAGTACTGCCGCGGTGAGCAGCGCCGTCGCGAGTGCGCGCCGCCGCCAGAACAGCATCCAGCCCAGCACCGGCAACAGCATCGGCTTCGGGGCGAGGGCCATCATGACACCGAGCGCGACCCCGGATCGGGGCGTGTCGGGACGGCGCACGACCGGATACAGCGAAGCGGCGATCAGCAGCGTTGTCTGCCCGAGGAGGAGTTCGTAGACGACCGGTGCGAACCCCAGGACCGCCACGCCGACGAGCAGACGGTCCACGGGGGCGTGTCCGCGTGTCTCCAGCCAGACCCCGGCCAGAAGGATGACGAGCCCGATCACCGTCATGACGATCGCGGCCGCGCCGGGCGAGACCCAGGTAAGTGGCCGGGCGACCAGTGCCGTCAGCGGAGGGTAGGGGAAGTTGCAGCCGGTCCGGCCCTCGGCCAGGTACAAGGCGCATCGGCGGAACAGGTCCGCGTCGTCGCCGTAGATGAGCGGTGCGAGGATCACGGCCGTGGCAAGGCCCGTGATCGCGTTCAGCGCCGCCACCGCCACGAGCAGCGGCCGCCCGCTCCAGCGCCCCAACAACGCGCCCGTGCCGGCGCGCAAGGGCTGCCCTCCGGCCTCCTGCACCGCGGACTCCTGCGCTGCTGCCTCGTCCGTGATGGTCGACCCTCCCAGCCTGGCTGGCGGCGACGATAGCAGGCCAGCGAACTGCATGGACATCGGTCAGCATGCGGATGCACACTGGGCTGGCCACCCCGCCGAAGGTCCTCCCGGAACCGGGACCCTTCGCGGGTCGTGGCCAGTTGCCGCGGTTCGCTAGAGTGACCGAACCATGGATGCCCGCGACGCCCCGCGCATCGGCGGTAGCCCACCGGCCACGCTCACTCCGGTCGTGAGCGTGTCGCGGTCGCGCGCGATCGCCGCCCGGCCCGTCGCGCTGGTCCGTCGCCGTCGCGAGCAGATCCTCTACCTCGTTTTCGGCGGCTGGAACACCCTCTTCGGGTACGGCGTCTGGGCGCTGCTGCAGTACGCGCTCGGCGAGCGCCTCCCGTACCTCGCGATCGTCGTGCTGTCCTGGCCGATCGCGGTGCTCAACGCCTACGTCGTGTACCGCTACTTCGTCTTCCGCAGCCGGGGGCCGATCCTCCGCGAGTTCCCCCGCTTCTCCCTCGTCTACCTGGCGACGCTGCTCGTGAACCTGGCGCTGCTGCCGGTCGCGTTGCGGGTGCTGCCGTTCAGCATCTATGTGGTCCAGGCGCTGTTCCTGGCGGTGGTGGTCGTCTGCAGCTACCTGGGCCACCGGTACTTCAGCTTCGGGGGCACGCGCCGCACGCGCGTCGATGACGCGACGCTGGACGACGGCCCTGCCGCAGGGGGAGTGTGATGGCGCCCGGATCGCGAAATGGAAGCGAGGCGGCCCCCATCGGGCGTGCAGTGTCTGGCAGAGAGGCCGGGTCGCACGGCGGCGTGGAGTTGCCGCTGGTGACGATCTTCACGCCCTGCTTCAACGAGGAAGACAACGTCCCTGAAATCTATCGGCAGGTCAGGGCAGTGATGCAGACGCTGCCCGGGTACGACTACGAGCACCTCTTCATCGACAACGCCTCGACGGACCGGACGGTCGCGATCCTTCGCGAGCTCTCTGCGGCGGACAAGCGGGTCAAGGTGATCGTCAACACGCGCAACTTCGGGCAGATCCGGTCGCCGTACCACGCCTTTCTGCAGGCGCGGGGGGATGCCGTCATCGGGATCGTGGCCGACCTCCAGGATCCCCCCGAGTTGATCCCCCAGTTCGTGCGGAAGTGGGAGGAGGGCTACAAGGTCGTCATCGGCGTGAAGAACGGCAGCCGCGAATCCTGGGTTATGTACCGGGTGAGAAGGCTGTACTACTGGCTCGTGGCCAAGCTGTCGTCGGACGTGGAGCTGGTCCACAACTTCACCGGGTTCGGCCTGTACGACCGGGAGGTGGTCGAGCAGTTCCGGGCCACCGACGAGCAGTACCCGTACT
>JAJYLG010000071.1 GCA_021787985.1 Chloroflexota bacterium | reverse complement strand
CATGGGCGCGGACCTCGCCGAGAAAGCGGTCCGTCGGCTCGGCCTCACCGGGGTCGCGGTTGCAGAAGACGACAACGATGCGTGCGCGCAGGTCGCCGCGCTCAATGGCGGTCTGCGTCGCGCGGAACATCGCCAGCGAGCCGCTGCCACGGGCGGTGGCGAACCAGGCGAGGCGGAGCGGCTCAGCGGGCATGGGTCATCCGTCCTCCGGTCTTGCGCGAGACGCCCCGCCCTGCCTGCTGCAGGCAGGGAACGCGCGCGACCGAAATCGCAGATTCGGATGCCGGGAGTCGTGCCGACCATCGTGAGGCCTCGCCGGGCAATGGGCTGAGCCGCAGCAGGACCACCGGAAAGTTGGGCATCTGGGCCTACCTCGGCGGGATTGTGGCGCGCGCGGCCCGCAGCCCGCGGCGCGCCGGACGGGCTCACGCGAGCGTCATGGGCTGTAGGTCGTCCGCGATGCGCAGCGGGGCGGCAGTAAGCGCCTGGATCTCCTCTGGCGTCCAGCCGGGCACGTACTCCCGTAGCAGCAGGCCGGCCGGTGTCACGTCGATCACCGCGATGTCCGTGACGACCCGGTCCACCGCCCGTGGCGCGGTGAGCGGCAGCGTCACGCGCTGAACGATCTTCGGCCGGTCGTCCTTGGTGCGGTGAGTCATGACGGCGATGACCTTCCTGGCGCAGAAGGCCAGGTCCTGGCCGCCGCCGAAGCTTCCGCAGACCTTGCCCGGGAGCTGGTAGTTCGCCAGGTCGCCATTCTCGGCCACCTCGAGCGCGCCGAGCACGGTGATGTCGATGCGACCACCGCGGATCATGGCGAACGACTCCTCGTGGGCGAAGAAGCACATCCCCGGCCGCGGCGAGACCGGCTGCACGCTGGCGTTGATCAGGAAGATGTCGGCGTGGGCGGCGTCCTCCACGAGCGGGCCGAAGCCAAGCATGCCGTTCTCGGAGTGCAGGATGACCTCCATGCCAGGCGGGACGAAGCTGCTGGCCAGGGTGGGGATGCCAACACCGAGGTTGACGTACATCCCCTCGCGGAACTCCCTGGCCACGCGCATCGCCATCGACAGCTCGTCCAGCCGGTCTCCGGCCATCACTCAACCTCCACCCTGGCCGCGCTCAGGACCGCTCGTCCCAGCGCTTCGGTTGCTTCGGACGTACCACGACACGCTCGACGTAGATCCCCGGCGTCACCACGCACTCCGGATCGAGCTCGCCCAGGTCCACGACCTCGTCCACCTCGGCGAGGGTGACGCGGGCCGCGCCCGCCATCGTGGCGTTCATCGTCCGACCGGTGCCGTGGTAGATGAGGTTTCCCCACCGGTCGGCTTTGTATGCGCGAATGAGCGAGAAGTCAGCCCTCAGCGCGTGCTCCAGCACGTGCGGCACGCCGCCGAACTCGCGGATCTCCTTCCCCTCGGCCGCCACGGTGCCGACCCCCACGGGCGTGTAGAACGCGGCGATGCCCGCGCGAGCGGCGCGGATGCGTTCGGCGAGGCTGCCCTGACCGAGGAGCTCCAGCTCCGCCTTGCCCTCGCGCAGCAGCAGCTCGAACGGGAACTCGGCATTGCCCGGCGCGGCGGGGAAGGCGAGAATGCCCTTTCTCACGCATCCCTGCTCCACCAGCAGGCCCAGGTCGTAGAAGTCATCGGGGAACGGCAGCATCGCGGCAAGGCGCTCGCGCAGCGCGGCGATCATCGCCACGCCCCAGCCGCCCAGGTTGCCGGTGACGGTCAGTCCGCGCGGTTTCCTGCGCGCGACGGCCGCGATCAGATAGCTGGGACATTCGCCCGGGCCGCCGAACCCGCCGATGTGGAGCATCGCGCCGTCGGCGATGTCCGCCACAGCCTCGTCGAAGCTGCCGACTACCTTGTTGATCGCCATCGGCGCCGCACCTCGCTTCCTGGACGCGAGCAACAGGGTAAGCGCCCGGCAACGCAAGCGCCAGGGAACAGGATCGCCGTGGGCCTACCTCGCCGCGCCGCCGAGGCCCAGCCGGAAGCGGATCTTCGCCCAGGTGCTCACAAAATGCGGCACGAGGCCGGCCGGCTGGCCGATGATGACCCCCTGTCGCAGCGCCTGCAGGAAGTCCCCCGGTCCCTCGAAGCTCGGCATCATCACGCAGGCGTTTCCCACCTCGGGATGCCAGTGCGCGTCGCTGCCGGCCGAAGGCACCAGCCCGTGCTCGGCGGCGAACTCGGCCGCGCGCGCGTTGTCCCGCTGTCGCAGGCAGCGCGAATTGTAGACCTCGAGCATGTCCACGTCCGGCAAGATGCGCATCAGCGCCGCGGTGCGCAGAGGTGAGCGGCGCATCGTGTCGAACGGGTGTGGCACGCAGACCAGGCCGCCCTGCTCCTTGATCGCGCGCACCGTGTCCTCGGGCGACATGCCCTTCGGCACGGGGTCGCGCAGGAAGAGGCCGATGATCTCCCCCTCGGAGGACTTCACCTCCTCGGCGATGATTACCCGGAACGGTGCGAGCCGCTGGACCGCGCGCGCGCCGTCGATGTTGTTGTGCTCCGAGACGGCGCACACCGTGAGCTTCGCGCGCACTGCGCGCGCAACGAGCTGCTCGGGCGTCGTGACCGCATCGCGCGAGAAGTGGGTGTGCATGTGGAGGTCGACTCGTTGGAGCGCGCTCACCCCTGAGCGTCCTCGGCGCCCTGTTCAAGCGTCCGCACTCGCAGCTCAGCTCGCGCGAGCAGCTCCTCGCAGCGTCGCGCCAGCTCGACCCCGCGTTCGTAGACGCCGATGCTCTCCTCGAGCGCCAACCCGCCCGACTCGAGCCGGCGGACGCACTCCTCCAACTCGCGCAGCGCTGACTCGAACTGACCGCTGCTCAGCGGCTCCGCTGTCATTGGGCCACCTCCGCGCCGAAGCTCCCATCGGCCGTCCGCACGGTCAGCGCATCTCCCGGACGAACGTCCACGGCGGCACGCACCACGCGCCCGGAGTCACGGAACGAGACGACGCTGTAGCCACGTTCGAGCGTGCGCAGCGGCGAGAGGGCGGCAAGTCGCTCGCCGGCGTGCCGGACGTCGCGTCGGCGGTCATCGAGACCGCGACGCCACGCCACCCCGAGCCGCTGCTCGAGCTCGCCGCAGCGGCTCCGCAGCCCGTACAGGTCCGGGCCGCGCGTGCTGAGACGCGCAAGGAGCTCACGGAGCCTGACGCGCGCCCGGTCGATGGCGTAACGCCACGACTGCCCAAGCGCGCGCCGGAAGGTGGCGACGGACGTCAGCACCTGCTGCTGATCGGGAACACAGAGCATGGCGGCGGCGCTCGGGGTAGGCGCGCGACGGTCGGCCGCCCGGTCAGCGAGCGTTTCGTCTGTCTCGTGGCCAACGGCCGACACGATCGGCACCGGCGAGGCAGCGATCTTGCGCACTACCGCCTCGCCGTTGAAGGCGGAGAGGTCGTCGGCGGCGCCACCACCGCGGCCCACGATGATGACATCGATATCGTGGCGACGGTAGAGCCGGTCAAGTGCCTCGACGATGGACGCCTGCGCGCCTTCCCCCTGCACGGTCGCCGCCGAGAGCAGCAGCTCGACCAACGGCCAGCGCTGCCTGCAGACGTTCTGGATATCGTGCCAGACCGCCCCGGCGGCGGAGGTGACGACGCCAACGCGGTCCGGGTAGAGCGGCAGCGGGCGCTTCCGGCGCTCGTCGAACAGCCCCTCCGACTCGAGCTGATGGGTCAACCGCTCGAGCTCGGCGGCGGCGGCGCCGACGGCGGCGTCCGCCAGGAAGTCGACGACGAATTGCAAGCGGCCGCGCTTCTCGTAGACGCGGGCGCTGCCATAGGCCAGCACCTGCCGCCCCGGCTCGGGCGGCCCGCCGACCTTGCGGACAGTCGTCTCCCACACCACGCAGTCGATCGCAGCCTCGGCGTCGCGCAGCGTGAAGTAGCAGTGGCCGCTGGGCCAGACGCGCACTTCGTTGGTCTCGCCCTGCACCCAGACGCGCTGCAGCAGGACCGATCCCTCGACCGTTGAGCGAATCGCGCGCACCAGGTCGGAGACGGACTCGTAGAAGAGCCCGCCCAGCCCGTGCTGCCGGAGCACGGGCAGGTCGTCACGCTGACGCGCCATCATCCGCGTTAGCCCGCGCGCTCGAGGTACTCGCCCGTGCGCGTGTCCACCTTGATGCGGTCGCCCTCGTTGACGAACAGCGGCACCTGCACCTGAAGCCCAGTCTCGGTCACCGCGGGTTTCGAGCCACCGGTGGCCGTATCGCCCTTGAACCCTGGCTCGGTTTGCGTCACCGTCAGCACCACGGCGACGGGCACCTCCACCGACACCGGCCGATCCTGATGCAGCAGAACGTCGCAGTCACCGTTCTCCAGCAAGTAGCTGGTCGCGCCGCCGACCACCTCGCTGTTGACCGCGATCTGGTCGTACGTTTCCTTGTCCATGAAGTGGAAGATGTTTCCTTCGCGATAGAGGAACTGGCACCCGCGGCTCTCGAGGCGCGCGCGCTGGAACTTCTCACTGGCCGAAAACGTCCGCTCGATCGTGTGCCCGCCCTGGATGTCGCGCAGGCGCAGCCGGACGTTGGCGCCGCCGCGGCCGACCTTGATGTGCTGGTACTCCAGGACCTGATACAGCGTGCCATCCAGCTCGACCGTGATACCGCGCTTCAGGTCGCCGGCGCCGATCATGCTCCCACCCCCGCGAACTGCAGCTTTGGCGCTTTGCTGAGCACGCGGCAGCGCCCGCTCTCCAATACTGCCAGGTCCTCGATGCGCACGCCGCCCCAGCCGGGCAGGTAGATGCCCGGTTCGATACTGAAGACCATGCCGTCCTGCAGCACGTCGCTCGAGTTGCGGCCCAGCCGCGGCGCCTCGTGCACCTGGAGCCCGCTACCGTGTCCCAGCCCATGCTGGAAGTTCTCGGCGTATCCTGCCGCCTCGATCACGTTCTGCGCGACCATGTGCGCGTCGTGGCCTTTCATGCCGCTCTCGATAGCCTCCGCCGCCGCCTGCTGCGCGACGAAGACGATATCGTAAATCTTCCGGAACTGGTCGTCCGGCCTGCCCAGGAAGATCGTGCGCGTCATGTCGCTGCAGTAGCCGTCCAGCAGCGCCCCCATGTCGATGACGACGCCCTCGCCCTCCCGCAGCTCGTAGTCACGGGGATAGGCGTGCGGCAGGGCGCCCCACGCGCCGCCGGCGACGATCGTCGGGAAGGACAGGCCCTCGCCGCCGTGCTCGCGGATGTAGCGCTCGATCTCCCAGGCGACCTGCTTCTCGGTCCAGCCTGGCTCGGCGCGTTCCGCGACGTAGGTGAACGCGGCGTCGCCCAGCGCGATCACGCGCTCCATGGCGGCGACTTGTGCCGGCTCCTTGACGGCCCGCAGCCGTTCGACCAGTGGCTCCGCTGGCACCATTTCCGGCCGTTGCCCAGCGGGAAGCGAGTCGACCGCGGCGCGCAGGACTTTGTGAAGCTGATAGGTCACGTGCGCCTGCTCGAATCCCAGCTTCTTCTCGCCCAGCGGCGCGACCAGCGGCGGAAACCATTCGGCGGCCTGGCCGATCGCCTTGTGCAGCCGGAAGTCGGGACACTGCTGGCCAGCCTGCTCCCAGTAGCGGAAGTCCGTGGCGATGACGCTCTCATCGCGCGTGATCAGCAGATAGCCGGCGCTGCCCGTGAACTCCGAGAGATAGCGGCGGTTGTACGGATCGGAGACCAGCAGCGCATCGAGTCCGGCCTCCGCCAACAGGCCGCGCAGCCGCGCCACGCGCTCGTTCATTGCACCCCTCGCTCTTTCAAGACCCCAACCAGCACGTCGAGTGCCGCCAGGTAGCCCCGCCAGCCGAGCCCGCTGATCAGTCCCAACACCACCGGGGCGATAACGGAATGGGCGCGAAACGCCTCACGCGCGTAGATGTTGCTCAGGTGTACCTCGACCGTCGGCAGCCCGGTGTCGGCGACCGCATCGCGCAGGGCGAGCCCGTAGTGGCCGAACGCACCCGGGTTGATGATCACCCCGTCGGCCTGGCCGGCCTCACGCTGCAGGTAGTCGATCAGGCCGCCCTCATGGTTGGACTGGTAGCAGGCGAGCTCCGCGCCCAGGGCGCGAGCCCGCTCGGCCAGGTCCGCCTCGATCTCGGCCAGCGTCCGGGTGCCGTATTGCTCCGGCTCACGCGTCCCGAGCCGGTTCAGATTCGGCCCGTTCAGGACCAGGATCCGCATCGCGCTCCCTCCAGCGCGCCGGGCGCGGCGAGCCGTAGAACGCCGCGTCGTAGACGGCGCGTTGCCGCTCCTCGGTCACGTGGGTGTAGATCTGCGTCGTCTGGAGACTGGCGTGGCCCAGCAACTCCTGGACCACCCGCAAGTCGGCGCCTCCATCGAGCATATGGGTCGCGAAAGAGTGTCGCAACGTGTGCGGGTGCGGCCGTTCGACCAGCCCCGCCCGCTTCGCCGCCTGCGTCACCGCCGTTTGCACGCTGCGCACCGTGAGCCGCCCGCCGAAGCGGTTGAGCCACAGCCAATCGCCCGAACGCGGCCCGGCCAGGCGCGGGCGCCCGTGACGGACATAGCGGCGCAGGGCATCGACCGCGGCGCCGCCCAGCAGCACGAGGCGCTCCTGCTGTCGCTTCCCGGTCACGCGCGCGAGCCCCTCGGCCGGATCGACGTCCTGCAGACGCATGCCGCACAGCTCGCTCACGCGGACGCCGCTGGCGTAGAGCGCTTCCAGCAGCGCCCGGTCGCGGAGCCCGGCAGGCGTCTCGTCGCAGGCCGCCGCGAGCAGCCGCTCGACGGCATCCTGTTCGAGCATGCGTGGCAGGCGGACTCCCTGCCTGGGAGGGCGGAGCTCGGCGAGCAGGTCTGTCTCGGTGAGCCCGGTCCGTGCAAGCCAGCGGTACCAGCCATGCACCGTGGAGGTGATGCGGATCAGGCTGGCGCGGGCCATGTCGGCCTCCGCCAGCTCGCCGAGGAACTCGCGGAACAGCGGGCGGGACGCCTGGCGAAAGTCGCGGCCGCCGGACACGAGCCACTGGAGCCAGCGCGCCAGGTCGGTCCGGTAGTTGCGCTCGGTCAACGGGGACAGGCCACGGAGCAGCGCCTTCTCGCGCAGGTACGCGCCGACCAGGCCCAGCGCCTGGGCGTCGGCCTGTGGCCGGTCCTCAGGCGCCGACTTCGACGGCGGCCGCCGCGTCGATCCCGGCATGCCAGCCGCACTCCTTGTCGGAGCAGCGCTTGCCGTAGCGCTTGTCGGTCACCAGTGAGCGGTCGCAGCGCGGGCAGCCCTCGTCCAGCGGCTGAGCGAACGCCACGAAGCTGCACTTCGGCGCGTTGCTGCAGGCGTAGTAGACCAGGCCGCGTCGGTTGCGGCTGCGCCGCCGCACGATGTCGCCGCCACAGCCCGGCATGCGGCACTCGAAGCCGATCTTGTCGAGCAGCGGCCTGCTGCCCTTGCAATCGGGGTAACGCGTACATGCGAGAAACGGCCCGAAACGCCCGCGCCGCACGGTCATCGGGCTGCCGCACTCGGGGCACTGCTCGCCGGCCGCTCGCTGCTGCAGCTCGTCGAGCGCCTGCTGCTCCTCGGGCAGCGGCTTGCGGCTCTTGCACTCCGGATAGCCCGAGCACGACAGGAACTGCCCGAACCGGCCCCAGCGCTTCACCATCGCGCGCCCGCACACATCGCAGGTGTGCTCGGTGTGCTCGTGCAGGTACGGGCGCTTCTCCGCCTTCTCGATCGCGCGCTCCAGCGGCTCATAGAAGGCGCGCACCACCGGCACCCAGGGGCGCTGGCCGGACGCGATCTCGTCAAGGTGCTCCTCGACGTGGGCCGTGAAGCCCGTGTTCACCACGTCCGGGAACTCGGCGACCAACAGGTCACTGACCGTCATCCCCAGCTCGCTGGGACGGAGCTGTCGCTCATGCCGCTCCACGTAGCCGCGGTCGATCACCGTCTGGATGATCGGTGCGTAGGTGCTCGGGCGGCCGATGCCGTTCTCCTCCAGCGCCTTGATCAGCGTCGCGTCGCCGTAGCGCGCGGGGGGCTCGGTGAAATGCTGCTCGGGATACACCTCGACCACGCGGCAGACGTCGTCCGCGGCGAGGCGCGGGATCGCCGGCACGGTCGGCTCGCTGTCGGCGGACGGTTGCTCGTTCGCGCCCTGGGCGTAGACCTGGCGGAAGCCGGGGAAGCGGATCACCCGCGCCGTGGTCCGCAGCAGGAACGGGCGCTCGCCGGCGGCCGCGGCGCGAAACTCCACCACCTCCTGGTCGTAGACCGCGTCGGCCATCTGGCTCGCGACGAAGCGCTGCCAAATGAGCTGGTAGAGGCGGAATTGGTCGCCGGTCAGGTGACGGCGCACCCGCTCCGGCTCCCGCAGGGCCGAGGTCGGCCGGATCGCCTCGTGCGCCTCCTGCGCGTTGCGTGCGCGTGTGCGGTACTCGCGCGGTTTCGCCGGCAGGAAGTCATGCCCGAACCGCTCGGCGATGAAACGCCGCGCCTCGTCGCGCGCGACCTGGGCCACGCTGACCGAGTCGGTGCGCATGTACGTGATCAGGCCGACATCGCCCTCGGCGCCGAGCGGCAGTCCCTCGTAAAGGTGCTGGGCCACACGCATGGTGCGCGTCGCCGTCCATCCGAGCCGTCGCGAGGCCTCCTGCTGCATCGTGCTGGTGGTGAACGGCGGCGAAGGCCGCTCGTGGATGTCGCGCCGCTTGACGTCGAGCACGGTGACCGTGGACCGGCGCAGCACTTCCGTGACGGCGCGCGCCTGCCCTTCGCTGCCCAGCGGTACCTGCTCTGCCTTCTTCCGCTTGCCCGACGCCTTCTCGTCGTGGTAGCCGACCAGCCGCGCGCGGAAGGGCGGCGCGGCGGCCTTCTCCAGCGCGGCTTCGACCGTCCAGTATTCCTGAGGCTGGAACGCCTGGATCTCCCGTTCGCGGTCGACGATCATCCGCAGCGCGACGGACTGCACCCGGCCGGCGCTCAGGCCGCGGCGGACGCGCTTCCACAGCACCGGCGAGATGCGATAACCCACCAGGCGGTCCAGGATGCGGCGTGCCTGCTGCGCGTCGACCAGATGCTCGTCGATGTCGCGCGGGTGGCGGAACGCCTCGAGGATCGCGTCACGGGTGATCTCGTGAAAGACGACGCGGCGGTGGGGCAGGCCGCGCAGGTCGGCGCCCTCGACGATGTGCCACGAGATCGCCTCACCCTCGCGGTCGGGGTCGGTCGCAAGGAAGACCATGTCCGCCTTGCGCGATGCCGCGCGGATCTGCGCGAGGGCGTCCTTGCGGTCGGGCAGGGTCACGTAGGCGGGGCGGAAGTCGGCCTCGATGGCGACGCCGAGCCCGGACTTCGGCAGGTCGCGCACGTGGCCCTTGCTCGCGACGATCGTGTAGTCGGTCCCCAGGTAGGCGCCCAGGGTGCGGGCCTTGCTGGGCGACTCGACCACCACCAGGTGACGAGCCGCGCCGCCTCGCTTCGATTCCGGCGCCGTGCCGTCTGGCCGCGCCCCGTTCTTTCGCTTCGCTGGCATTCCTGGTAGCTTCGCTCCCTGATCCACTATATCGGACGTTCGTTGGCCCGCCGCCACCCCGGTCAGCGGGCCCGCGCGTAGCTCATCGGCCCGACCGCGCGCACGGCGCCGCGGAGCTCGAGCATGGCGATCAGCGCCGAGACGCGCGCCGGCTCAAAACCCGTACGCCGCGTAACCTCGTCGATGTGCTGCGGCTCGCTGCCCAAGCACTGGAGAACATACGACTCGTCGGCCTCGGCCGGCAGTGCCTGCTCCAGCGCAAGCTGCTGCGGCACGCTCGACAGGTTCAGCTCCGAGAGGACGTCCTCGGCATGCACGACCAGCTTTGCCTCCCCGCGCTGGATGAGGCCATTCGTGCCGCGGCTGCCAGGCGAGAAGATGCTGCCGGGCACGGCGAACACCTCGCGGTTCTCCTCCAACGCCTGGCGGGCCGTGATCAGCGCGCCGGACGCGTCATCGCCCTCGGTGACCACGATGCCGAGCGACAGGCCGGCCACGATCCGGTTTCGACGCCAGAAGGACTCGCGCCGCAGCCGCTCGCCCGGGTAGTACTCCGAGACGACTGCGCCATGCTCGGCGACCTGGTCGGCGAGCTGCCGATGAACGGGCGGATAGACCTCGGTCACCGGCGAAGGCAGCACGGCCACCGTGCGGCCGCCCTGGCGCAGTGCCGCGCGATGCGCCGCCCCGTCCACGCCGCGCGCGAGGCCGCTGACCACCGTCACCCCGGCGGCCGCCAGCTCCTCGCAGAGCTGCTCGGTGACGGCGCGCCCGTAGGGCGTCATCGCGCGCGTGCCGACTACGGCGATGCTGAACTCGTCCTCGGGCGCGAAGGCGCCGCGCAGGTAGAGCACGGGCGGGCGGTCGAAGCATTCCTTCAGCAGCCGCGGGTATTCGGCGTCGTGCCAGGTGACGGCGCGCACGCCCAGCCGCTGAAGCCGCTCCCACTCTCCCCCAGGCGAAAGCGAGCGCCGCGTCTGCTCGACCGCCGCGGCCGTCTTCGCGTCGAGCCCCGCCGCGATCAGGCCTGTTTCCGGCGCCGACCAGGCCGCCGAGAGCGAGCCGAAGGCCGCCTCCAGCAGCTCGAAGCGATGGCGGCCCATGCCCGGCACTCGCTGGAACGCCACGTAGTACGGCGTGAGCGGGCTCGAATCCGCCGTCACGACTACCTCCCGTCGCAGCGGATAGTGCGGGCAGCCGCGGGTGCTCGTCAAGGCCGCTCGTTCACGGCCCGCCGTTCGCCCTGCCGTTCCCGTTAGAGCGCCCGTTGCCTCCGGGCGGGCCGGCCTCGTGCTCGACACGCCGTACCTGCACCTTGCGGATACGGCGTCCCGTCACCGAGACGACCTGGAACACGTAGCCGTCGGCCGCCACCTCGTCGCCCACCTGGGGGATCTTGCCCAGGTGCTGGTAGAGGAAACCGCCCACCGTATCGTAGTCGCCCCGCTCCACCAATACGCCCAGGAGCTCCTCCAGGTCGTCGACACTCAGCCGGGCGTCCACCAGCGCCTCGCCGTCGGGCAGGCGCTCGACGGTCGGCTCCTGCCGACGGTCGTATTCGTCCTCGATCTCGCCGACGATCTCCTCGATGAGGTCCTCGATCGTCACCAGACCGGCCGTGCCGCCGTACTCGTCCACCACGATCGCCATGTGGATGCGGTGGTCGCGCAGCTCACGCAGCAGGTCATCGACCCGCTTGGTCTCGGGCACGAAGAGCGCCGGCCGAGCGATATCGCGCAGCGATGCGGGACGCTCACCGCGCGTCATCGCCGCCAGCAGGTCCTTGGCGTACAGGACGCCCACGACCGAGTCCACCGAGCCCTCGTAGACAGGGATACGGCTGAAGCCGCCCTCGACGGCGACCCGCGCGGCCTCCTCGAAGGACGTCTCCACCGGGATGGCGAGCACATCGACCCGCGGAACCATGATCTCGGAGGCGGTGGTGTCCTCGAGGCCGATGACGCCGCGGATCATTGCGCGTTCCTCGGGTTCGAAGTGCCCCTCGCCCTCTTCCATCTCCACCAGCGCCAGCAGCTCCGTGTCCTGCTCCGCCTCCTCGCGCTCGGGCGCCGGCAGGACGCGGTCCAGCAGACGGCCCGGCAGCTCGATCAGCAGCGCCGCCGGCATGACGACCAGCCGCAGCCCGTGCACGGCAGGCGCGAGCCACAGCGCCAGCGCTTGCGCCCGCCGACCGACGAGCCACTGCAGGGTGGAGCGCAACACCGACCCGAAAGCGAACGCCGCGACCGCCGTCCAGAGCACGTGCCAGCCGGTGTAGCCCGCGTGCCGGCCCGCGATCCAGATCGCGTCGGTGACGGCCGCGGCGAGGCCCAGGTCACGCACGAGCGAGCCGCTCCGCAGGATAGCGTGCCGTTCTGAAGCGTAGGCGGCCACCAGCGGCGCACGCGGCCCGTCCTGGCCGGCGAGGATTCGCGCCCGCGAGCGTCCGAGGTAGACCACCACCGCGTTGGCTACGGTGCCGACCACCACCAGCAGGTACGCGGCCACCAGGCCAGCCGCCCCGAGGGCGTCCTTCGCGTCCATCTCAGCCGCGCCGAGTCCCACGCTTGCGCTGGCGTGCCGGAACGCCGACGGCGAGCGTCCCCGGCAGCACGTCGCGCGTCACCACGGCCCCCGCGGCCGTGGCGGCGTCGTCTCCCAGCGAAACGGGCGCGACGAGCATCGTGTCGCTGCCGATGAACACGCGATGGCCGACGGTGGTGGGGTGTTTCTCGCGACCGTCGTAGTTGCAGGTGACCGTGCCGGCGCCCACGTTCACGTCGTCGCCGAGGACGGCGTCACCCAGGTAGCCGAAATGATGCATGCGCGTGCGTTTGCCCAGCCGGCTGCGATTGACCTCCGCGAAATTGCCAAGAAGGCTATCTTCATCGACAAACGAGCCGCCACGCACGCGTGAGTACGGGCCGACCCGAACCCGCGCCGCCAGCGTCGACTCCTCGACCCAGCTCTGCACGATGCGGCACCCGGGGCCGACCTCGGAATCGACCAGCACGGAGTACGGGCCGATGGCACAGCCGGTCCCCACGCGGGTGCGACCCCGCAGGACCGTGCCGGCGAGTAGCGTCGTGTCCGGTCCGACCTCCACGTCGGCGTCGATCAGCACGCTCGCCGGCGCCTCGATGCTCACGCCCGCGGCGAACCAACGCCGGCGGACCCGCTCGCGCAGGATCTCCTCGGCGCGCGCCAGCTCCTGCCGATCGTTGATCCCCAGCCCCTCGCGCGGGTCCTCCAGCGTCACGGCGGCGCAGGAGCCGGACGCCGCGGCGAGCCCCACCAGCTCGGTGAGGTAGCGCTCGCCCGTGCGCGCGCTGGGCTCGATGGCGCGCAGCGCCTCCCACGTCCAGCGGCCGTCGAGCGCGTAGGCGCCAACGTTGATCTCTCGGACGGAGCGCACGTCCTCGTCGCCGTCCTTCTCCTCCACCACGGCCGCCACCCGGCCGTCCTCGTTGCGGAGCACGCGGCCCAGCCCGTGGGGGTCGTCCACGCAGGCCGTCAGCAGCGCACAGCGCGCGCCCGTGACGCGCTGGGCGTCGCGCAGGCGCGCGAGGCTGGCGGTGGCAAGCAGGACGGCGTCAGCGTTGACGACAAGCAGCGGCGCCTTGCCGGCCGCGTCGCGCGCTGCCTCGAGGGCGGCGGCGGTCCCGCGGTCCGCGCCCTGCGGCACCGCGGCGGCGAGGTCCGCGACGGCGGCGGCGATGTCGGGAACGTCGGGAGGAACGACGACCACGATCCGCGAGACGAGCGGCTGGAGCGCCAGCAGCACGTGGCGGACCATCGGCCGGCCGGCGACCGGGTGCAGGACCTTGGGCAGGGTCGAGCGCATGCGCTCGCCGCGGCCGGCGGCGAGAACGACGCCGACCCACGCGTCCGTCTCGTGAGAGCGCCGGCTACTGGCAGGGTCGTCAGGGGAAGCGGTCAAGTCCGCAGCAGCTCGGGGCGCGGGAAGGAATCGCGCCCGCTCCCTCCACGCTCACGGTAGCACATCGCCACCCCACCCGCCCCCGAATGGCGCATCGCCGCCTACGGAGTGCCGGCCTGCGGCAGCAGGATCATGCCGAAAGTGTAGCCAGGCGGCAGCGCGAAGCTGGCGCTGGACGTGCCGGTGGAGAGCTGCACCTGGCCGCTGCCGATCTTCATCCGGAGCGTGCCGACCACCTTGTCGTGCTGCAGTGCCCAGAGAGCCCAGTCGCCGGACCCCTCCAGGAGATGATGCGCCACCAGCAGCGTGTCGTTCCAGGCGCCCACGTAGACCGGCCCCATCCCCGCCCCCGGTCCGGAGTCCGGGCCCATCAGTCCGGCGTCGGACGACAGGCTATCAAGCGCCGCGCTCGATAGGTACACGGACGTAGCCTTGCTGGACAGGTTGAGCTGAGCCACCCCGTGGGTGCCGGCGACGAAGGCCAGGTCGCCAATGCGGGTCGCCCCGGGCCATTGGAGCGCGCCGCACCCGGGCCCCGCGCTCACCCAGTGAGCCGAGTCCCGGCCGAACCGTGCCAGGGCCATCCCGCAGGTCCCACCTGGGGGAAAGTACTGCACCAGCACCAGCAGCCCGTCGCCGCGAGCCTCCACCAGCAGCACCTGTCCCCAGGTTCGCCAGTCGCGGGGCACTGCTACAGTGCGGGGCTTCCCTCCGCCCGCCCAGTCCTGGACAACGAGATTCGACTCATCGGCGTAGGCCCACCACCGGTCGTCGATGAAGGAGATCGGGTCGGAGGGTATGGACGGGAGGAGCACGGTCCGCACCTGGACCCGGTCCCCGGCCGCGCCGGCCACGGGCCGCGCCGTGGCCCCCGGACCGCCGCTCGCCAGGATGAGCAGGTTGCCGTCCCAGTACCAGCGCAGCACCCCACGGGACCAGGAGAGCTCGGCGAAAGGCTGCCCACTGGCGACGACTCGCCCCGACGCCGGGTCCCAGCGGGCCAGGATCGCCTTATCCGGTGTGTCCGGTGGTGCACGCCTGTCCGGTTGCACGAGGAGGACGAGGGCGATGTCGCGCGGCCGCGGTGCGGGTGTCGGCGTGGGGGAGGGACGGCTCGCGCCGGAGCAGGCCGTCGCCGCGACGCCTGCGAGCAGCAGGCAGGCCGCGGCGCGGCGGGGCCCCACTACACCCACCAGCTCACCCACCAGAACGTGTACGGATCGGCCGAGCCGGACCACACCAGATCTAGCCGGTCGTCGGTGTGGGCGCTCGTCTTCAGCACGGTGCCGTCGTTGTATACGACCATCTCGACATGGTACTCGTTGAGCTTCGAACCGAGCGTCAGGGCATCGCCGGGCGCGGCTTGGGAATACGATTCACTCGCCCAGTAGCCCTTCGTCTCCTCCATGTACGTGCGCAAGTACGGCACGTATGTCCACGTGCGTGTGTACGGCATCCACGTCCCGTCAGTCGGAAGGCTACCGTGGTTCATGCTCTGCGACGCGTAGTTGGCGCAGTCATTGCAGTTGAACCCCTGGTAGCTGTGGTTCCAGTAATAGGTATCCTGAAGAGCGCTGTCATTAGCGGAACACCAGACCCTCGTCGTGGCGTTCGAAGTGTACTGGTTGGCGTACACCGCGGCGTCGCCGCCGCGATACCAGTTGCACCAGCCGTTGCCGGCCACGCACTGCGGAGACGGGGCGGTCGCGCCCTGCGCCGCCTGCTGCGCGCGGGGCTTCGCCAGGGTCGCCCCGATCTGCGCCATGGTGCTGACGAGGCCTTCCGCCACCTCGGCCTGCACGGCCGCCGGCGAACGGATGCGCCCTAGGAGTTGCGCCGCGGGGATGTAGTCGCCCTCTCCGCCGTCGACGTACAACTCCACGCTCCCCGGCACCACGCCTCCGTCGGGCGCCAGCGCGCCCGTCGCCTTCATGCCCAGGTAGCCGACGAACGGCTGGTCGATGTACCCCTGCAAGCTGGCCGCCCACTCGGC
>JAJYLG010000171.1 GCA_021787985.1 Chloroflexota bacterium | reverse complement strand
GCGATAGTGGCTTGGACGCAGGCCGGCCTCGCGCACCACAAGCCCCGCGGGTTGAACGGAGCGCGATTCCCAGTCGGCCGCCGAAGTGCCGTAGTTCCCGATGTGGGGAAACGTCATCACCACCAGTTGCCCGGCGTACGAGGGATCGGTCAGGATCTGCTGGTAGCCGGTCATGCTCGTGTTGAACACGACTTCCCCGGTCGTATGCCCGTCCGCGCCGATGGACTCGCCGGTGAGGATGGCGCCGTCTGCCAGCACGAGGTGGGCCTGAGTCATCCTTGCTCCTCATGGCGGTAGACGACGCGGCCGCCGTGGACGGTCGTGAGCACCAGGCCGCGCAGCGCCCGGCCGGCGAGCGGCGTGTTGCGGCCGCGCGAGCGGAATCGCGCCGGGTGGACCATCCACTCGCGTGCCGCGTCGAACACGACCAGGTCGGCCGGCGCACCGGGTCGCAACGACCCGATCCCCGGCACGCGACGCCCCAGGTCCCATGCGCGCGCCGGTCCCGCCGTCAGCCGCGCGACGGCCGTCGGCAAGTCGAGCGCCCCCTGCGCGACCAGCGCGCCGAGCACGCCCAAAGCGGTCTCCAGGCCGGAGATGCCTGGCGCGGCGCGGTCGAACTCGCACCACTTGTCCGTGCGCGCGTGCGGGGCGTGGTCCGTGGCGACGCAGTCGATGACGCCCGCGCGCAAGGCTTCCAGGCACGCTCTGCGGTCAGACTCCGACCGCAGCGGGGGATTGACGCGCGCGTCCGTGTCGTAGGCGAGCCCCTCGACGTCCGCGCGCTCCATCACGGCGCGCTCGGTGAGGAAGCAGTGGTGCGGCGTGACCTCGGCCGTGACGTGCAGGCCGCGGGCCTTCGCCGTGGCGATCAGATCGCACGCCGCGGCCGTGCTCACGTGCGCGATGTGGAGGTGGGCGTCCGTCAGGGCAGCCAACGCCAGATCGCGGGCGACCGCCGCCACCTCCGCGGCGCCGGGTGCTCCGGGCAGCCCCAGCCTCGCCGACACGGGACCCTCGTTCATCGTGCCGCCCCGGACGAGCGCCGGATCCTCGCAATGGTCGCTGAGAGGCACGCCCAGCGCGCGCGCCCATTCCAGCGCGGAGCGCATGAGAGCCGCGTCGGCCACGTAGGCGCCATCGTCAGAGAACGCCACGCAGCCAGCCGCCGCCAGCTCGGCCAGGTCGGCAAGCGCCCGACCCGCGCGGTCGCGCGTCACCGCCCCGATGGGGAGGACGCGCGCGAGCCCGCTTGCGCTTGCAAGCTCGAGGACCGTGCGCACCACGGCCGGATCGTCGGCCGGAGGCCGGGTGTTGGGCATCGCGCAGACGGTGGTGAAGCCGCCGGCGGCGGCGGCGGCCAACCCGCTGGCGACCGTCTCCTTGTGCTCATCGCCCGGCTCGCGCAGGTGGGTGTGCAGGTCGATGAAGCCGGGCGCGACCACCGCGCCGGTCGCGTCGAGCACGTCCGCCCCGGGATCCGCGAGCGCCGGGCCGACGGCGGCCACCGTGCCGTCGCGCAGGAGCACATCCACGCGCGCGTCCACGGCCGACGCCGGGTCGATCACCCGGCCGCCGCGCACCAGCAGCGCTCGCATCAGGCGCCCTTCCCCGTCACGAGATACAGGACCGCCATCCGGACGGCGACGCCGTTCTGCACCTGCTCCTCCACCAGCGAGGCGGCGCCATGCGCCACGTCCGGGCTGATCTCGACGCCTTCGTTCATCGGCCCCGGGTGCAGAACGAGCGCCCGCGGCGCCAGCTCTTGCAGCCGGGCCACCGTCAGCCCGTAGTCGCGCGCGTAGGCGCGCGAGACGGGCGCCTCGGACGTGCCCATCCGCTCGAGCTGGATGCGGAGCGCCATCACCGCGTCCGCTCCCCGCAGAGCCGCGTCCAGGTCGGTGGTGACCTGTACGGGCGGCAGCAGGTCGTCCTCCGCGACGCCGCCCATGCCCGGCGGCAGCATCGGCGGGGGGCCACAGAGCACCACCTGCGCGCCCAGCGTCGTGAGGAGCCAGGCGTTCGAGCGGGCCACACGGCTATGCAGAATGTCGCCGACGATGGCGATTCGCAGCCCGTCCACGCGGCCGAGGTGTCGGCGGATGGTGAACGCGTCGAGCAGGGCCTGCGTTGGGTGCGCGTGCCAGCCGTCACCGCCGTTGACGAGGCTGGCCGCCGTGTTGCGGGCAGCCAGGTACGGCGCACCCGCCGAGGCGTGGCGCATCACGATCACCCGCGCTCCGAGCCGCTCGATCGTGCGCACCGTGTCGACCAGTGACTCGCCCTTCTCGATGCTGCTGCCGGTCGCCGAGACATTGACCACGTCCGCGCCCAGCGTCTTCGCCGCCAGCTCGAACGACACCCGGGTGCGGGTGCTTGCCTCGTAGAAGAGCGTGACCACCGCCACCCCGCGGAGTGCCGGGGCGCGCGGGACGCTGCGCTCGAGGATGCCCCGCATCTCGGCCGCGGTATCGAGCACGAGCTCGATCTCGTCGCGGGAGAGCGTGTCCACGTCGAGCAGGTGGTGGTGCCGCCAGGCGGTCGCGCCGGCCGCCGCGGACGGCCGGGCTTCTATCGCACGTTCGCTCATGGCACACGCTCCCGGACGAGCGCCACCTCGTCCACACCGTCCTGCTCGTTGAGGCGCACGGCGACATCCTCGGCCGCCGAGGTCGGCACATTCTTGCCGACGAAGTCGGCGCGAATGGGGAGCTCGCGGTGGCCGCGGTCCACCAGCACGGCCAGGAGCACCCGTCGCGGACGGCCGTAGTCCATCAAGGCGTCAAGCGCGGCGCGCGCCGTGCGCCCGGTGTACAGCACGTCGTCCACCAGCACGACCGTGCGTTCGTCGATCGCCGGCAGCTCGGTGGGCCGCACGACCGGACGGACGCCGCGCAGCGCCAGGTCGTCGCGATGGAGGGAGACATCGAGCGTGCCGACCGGCGGGCGGACCCCCTCGACCGACTGGATGACCTCGGCCAGGCGTCGCGCCAGGTGCACGCCGCGACTCTGGACACCGGCCAGCACCAGGCCGGCCGCGCCCTTGTTCGCCTCGAGGATCTGGTGGGCGATCCGAGTGATGGCCCGGCGAAGCTCGTCCGCCGAGAGGATCTCA
>JAJYLG010000170.1 GCA_021787985.1 Chloroflexota bacterium | reverse complement strand
TCGGTGCGCGCCAGCATCGCCAGCCCCACGAACACGCCGCCCAGCGCGAACGCCCGCCGATTCCCGGCGGCGCCCCGGACGCACAGCCACATCGCCGCGACGCCCAGCACCATGTAGAGCGAGAAGTTGTCCGGCTGTGACATGTAGGGCGCCACCGCGCCCGGCATCGCCATGAGCAGCCCGGCCGCGATCGAGGTCCTCCGGCCCAGCCCGGCGTCGATCCCCAGCAGGTACGTGATCGACGCGCCGAGCGCGGCCAGGATCCAGAAGGGCAGGCAGGAGGCCAGGTAGGTGGGACCCAGCAACCAGAGGAACGGCACCTCCACGATCGATGCGAGTGGCATCCAGTGCTCGTTCGACGGGATCGGCAGGGTGCCGATCGCTGGCAGGTGCCCGCCGGTGTCCACGAAGGCCCAGATGTAAGGGATCGTGAAGCCGTGTCCGGCCACGATCTCCCGGGCCGTGGCCAGGTAGTAGACGGAGTCGGGGTAGCCAGGCGCGAAGAACGCCAGGGCCGTCGCCACGCGGGCCAGGAAGGTCACGCACAACAGCAGGCCGGGAATCCCGAGCCATCTCGCGACGGCGATCCACGGGCCGCGGACCGCGGTGTTGCCCCGACCATCGTGCACTGCGGCCGCCATCATCTCGGGATCTCCGTCATCATCTCGGGTTCCGTTGTGGTCGCGAACTGTCCCTGCATGGCCGCACGGCGGTGCATCCTACCTGTGCGGTCAAACCTCGCAGATGGCCCGAACGTACCAGTTCCGCACCCGGCCATGCCGTCTACCCTGTCACCCGTCACGCCGCCGGGTAGCGCGGTCCCGCGCGCCCCACACGGCGCCGCATGCGGAGTTGCCTCGACTTGGAGCGCGTCTGGCACGTGCTGGCGACCCCCGTCTCCGCGCTGGGCGGGGACCGCCGGACGGTGCGCCTTGCAATCGTCGCGTTCCTCGTGCTCTACGTCGGGCTTGCCGCGCTGGCGACCTGGGTCGACGTGCCCGCCTACTTCGCGCCGACCGGTCGAGGCACGGACGCCTGGACGTACCTTGCGGCCGGCCAGCGGCTCAATGCCGGTCACGCCCTGTACCGGCTCGTGCCCTCGGATCTGCCGGTGCCCCTGGCGCCGCCGTACGGCATACCAGAGCCGCTGTCGCCGCCGCTGCTGGACGTGCTGTGGCGCCCGCTCGTCGGGTTCGGCGGCGCAGCGCTCCTCGCCTGGTGGTCGCTCGGTATCCTGGCGTGCGCTGGCCTGGTCGGCCGCCTGGTCATGCGCGGCACGATGGTGACGATGGTGGGTGTCGTAGCGATCGTGCCGTCCCTCGTGATGACGGCCTTGTCGGCCAACGCGTACGCGTTCCTGATCCCCGCGTTGGGAGCTGCGTGGTGGTTGCGCGACCGCCGCCCGGCGCTGGCAGGTGCCCTGGTCGCAGCGGCCATCGCCGTGAAGCTGTCGCCCGTGTCGCTCGTCGTCTGGCTGGGTGTCACACGGCGCTGGCGGGCGCTCGGGGCGGTGGTCGTCGCCGGGCTCGCCTGCGTTGCGGTGAGCATTCTCGGCGCCGGGTGGTCCAACACCCTCGAAGCGATCACCGCGATCCGCACCACGAGCGCCGGCGGCGCGACACGGATCAGCATCGAGCATCTGACGGGCATCCCTTCGGCCGTGATCTTCGTGATCGGTCTCGCCGTCACCGCGCTTTCGGGCCGCTACGATCGGCTGAGCTTCGTCGCCGCAATCGCGACGGCGTCCATGTCTCCGCTGATCGCCTACTTCGGGTCGTTCGCCGTCCTGGCAGCTGCTCTAGCGCCGACCACGCGCGATGGTGGCCCGAGCCCCACCGGATGGAGCTTGGCACACCGGCTCCGACGCAATTCAAGCAGCGCCTGACCACCCAATGGGGTTGCGAAGCACGTTCTTCCGAGCCGCTCCCACGGCGAACGGATCGCTCATCACCGCCGCGGAGTCCCAATCATCATCTGCGCTCAGGCTGTCAACTCAAGGAACACTCTTCAGAATCGCATTGCGTGCTCGAGGCCCGGACCGGGTCAATGGTACCGGCGGCGGCGGGCAGCGAGTACAGCTGTCGAGCTTGCGTGGCCGGGATAGGCTGTCACGCGTCGGTGACATGGTTCGGAGGCAGCGATGGGAGTGGCGTCGTCGCGCCTGTTCGCGGTCCTTTGCGCGGCGAGACTGTGACGCGCGGATCCGCGCTGCGGACTGATGCCGTTGGCTCCCGCCGCCTCGTCATGCCCCGTCTGCTCGGTTGGGTCGCGTTCGCGGCCGCGCTGGGGCTGGCCATGGCCTCGGCGGTGTACATCCGCCTGGACCTCCTCGTCTCCAATGTGCTCTTCGTCGACTGGTACACGTACGCCCACGCGGTCGAGCGAGTGCTGAGCGGGTCACCGCTCTACAGCTCCCAGCAGCTGGGCGGTCCGTATCAGCTCCCCGACGTCTCCGGCTACGGCTTCGCCTATCCGCCCTCCGCCGTACTGATCCTGGCTCCGTTCGCCAGCTGGCCGGCCGGCACCCTGGCCTGGATGGTGCTGAACGTGTTCGCGCTTGTCTCCGGGTTCGCGGCGGTGCTGCGGCGCGAGTTCGGCAGGCTCGATCCGTGGGCGCTGGCCCTCTGCACGCTTGGGCTGGCGCTCTTCTTCCCATTCGGCGTGGGCATCGCGACCCTGAACGCGAACGTGGGTCTCGCCGGGTTGTTCGCCTGGACCTGGGCGCTGCACGACAGGCCCGTCCTCGGTCCCCTGATCGGCCTCGGCGGCGCGCTGAAGATCCTGCCGTTCGCTGCGCTGGGGGTTGCGCCGAAAGGCCGTCGCGCTCAGACGATCGCACTCGCGGCAGCCGTCATGCTTGTGCTCGTCGTTGTCTCGATCCCGTTGGCCGGCATCGGCGCATGGAAGGACTACACGCTGGCGCTGTCGAATTCGGTTCCTGCGTGCGCGGGACGACTTCCTGCCATCGCCTGCACCCTCGCACCGCTGGGGGCAGGGACGGCCAAGGCGGCGGGCATCGCCGTCGCCGCTGTGGCTTTCCTCGGGGCCTGGCTGGTGCGTTCGCGGCTCCTCGCCTTCGCGCTCGCGGGCGTGGCCTGGCTGGCGCCGGTGACCGACATGCAGTACCACTACCTGCTCATCCTGTACGTGACGCTGGTG
>JAJYLG010000070.1 GCA_021787985.1 Chloroflexota bacterium | reverse complement strand
TCGTCGAGCGCTTCCCCGCCCGCTTCGCGCCCGCGCAGGCCGCGCCGATCCACGAGCGACTGGAGCGCCGCCGCGCCCGCCTCGCCCGCCGCGTCGAGCGAGGGGCGACCGTTCCGCGGATGCCGCGGACGCGAGCAAGCGGAAGGGCTCGCTCCCCTTGAGCCTGCCTGTCGCGGGCAGGTGACGCCCCGCGGGCGCGGGGCTACCCTGCGCTCGTGGAAGCACCCGGCTGGCAGATCGTCCTCGCCGTGCACGCGATCGTCGAACGCGACGGCCAGGTGCTCATGGTGCGCAACCGCTACGAGGACGGCCCGTGGTGGTCGCTGCCCGGCGGCCGGCTCGAGGACCACGAGTCGTTCGCCGACGCGGTCGGGCGCGAGCTTCACGAGGAGACCGGCCTCGAGCTGGTGCGCCTGGGCGCGCTCGCCTACACGGTCCACGTCCACGTCGACGACCGGCGCGTGCAGTACCTGTCGTGGGCCTTTGCCGTCGACGAGTGGCGCGGGTCCGCTCCTGGCGGAAGGACGCGGGACCCCGAGGGCGTGGTCGAGGCGGTGCGCTGGTTCGACCAGGACGAGCTCGCGGACCTGCCCGGCTGGTTCCCCGACCCGCTGCCCACCTGGCTGCGCGAGCGGCGCCAGTACCACTACCACTACGTCCGCCAGTGGGACGCCCTGCCCTCGCGGCCCCGCTACCGCATCGCCGGCCGTCCCTGATCCCCCAGCGCCAGCCCGGTCGCCGCGACGCCGCTCGCACCCGGCGCGACCCAGGCGTGTGGCAGGTGGCGCGACGTGTGCACCGCCGCCGGCATGCCGCTCCGCCCCAGGACCAGCAGCCCGCCCGTGCCCTGCCCGCCGGAAGCGGACTCGACGACCGCGCGCATCGCCTCGGTTGCGGCCTCCGTGGGCGTCACGTCGGCTTCGAGCGCCCGCGCCGCCCGGAAGCACGGCAGCGTCCGCAGGAAGTCCTCGCCCAGGCCGCTGCCGACCGCCGCGCCTCGGACCCCCGCCCAGAAGCCGGCGCCCGGCACAGGCGTGTCGCCGACACGACCAGGAGGCTTGCCCAGCGTGCCGCCGGTCGAGCCCGCCACGGCCAGGTTGCCCGCCGCGTCGCGCGCCACCGCGCCCACCGTGTCCCCACCGGCCGCCCCCCGCCGCCACTGTCGCCACTGTCGCCACTGCTCCCGCCGCCCCGGCCAGACCAGCGCCCGGGCCGGCTCCCGGCGAACCCCGGCGCGCTCGGCGAGCCGTTCCGCGCCCGTGCCGACCATGAACGCCTGCGGCAGGTCGAGCACCACGCGCGCGAGCAGCACCGGGCTGCGCACGTGCCGCACCAGCGCGACGGCGCCGACCTCGCCCGTCGCGCCGTCCATCACGCCCGCGTCCAGCTCCACCGTCCCGGCCCCCGTCAGCACCGCGCCCGTGCCCGCGTTGAAAAGCGGATCGTCTTCCAACAGCCGGACGGCCTCCACCGCCGCGTCCACCGCGCTGCCGCCGCCCGTGAGGACGGCCAGCCCGGCAGCGGCGGCCCGCGCCAGTGCCGCCAGGCCCGGCTCGATCCGCTCGCGCGGCCATGCGCCCGCTCCCCCGTGCACCGCCACCAACGAGCCGTCCATCTCGCTCCCCTCCTCCGTCATCCGCCAACGGCGGGCCGCTCGTGCTACTGTCGCACCATGGGCGCACGCGTGCGCGTCGGCACCGCCTCGTGGACGGACGAGACGCTCGTGAAGAGCGGCCGCTTCTACCCGCCCGAGGCGAAGAACCCCGAGGACCGTCTACGCTTCTACGCCACGCAGTTCGATCTGGTGGAGGTCGACAGCTCGTACTACGCCATCCCGGGTGAGCGCACGGCGGCTTGGGTCGAGCGCACGCCGGCGGACTTCACCTTCGACGTCAAGGCGTTCGCGCTCCTGACGGGCCACCCGGCTGCGCCACGCGCCCTGCCGCGCGACCTGCGCGAGGCGCTGCCCGAGGCGGTCCGCGCCAAGAAGGGCGTCTACCCGCGCGACCTGCCGGGGGACGTCCTGGGCGAGCTGTGGGCACGGTTCGCGTCGGCATTGCTGCCGCTCGACTCGGCTGGCAAGCTGGGGGCGGTCCTCTTCCAGTTCCCTCCCTGGTTCTCGCCCGGCCACCAGTCGCTCGCCGAGCTGCGCGCGTTGCGCGCGCGGCTGCCCCAGTACGACATCGCCGTCGAGTTCCGCTCGCCGCGCTGGCTGGATGAGTCGCACGCTGACCGCACGCTCGACCTGCTGCGTGCGCACGATTACGTCTACGTGGCCGTGGACGAGCCTCAGGGCACGCCGCGCAGCGTCCCGCCGTTCTACGCAACCACGAACGACCGGCTGGCCATCGTCCGCTTCCACGGCCGCAACGTCACTGACTGGGCGCGGCGCGGCGCCTCGGTCGGGGAGAAGTACGACTACCTCTACGCCGAGGCCGAGCTGCGGGAGTGGGCGCCGAGGGCGCGCGAGCTGGCCGACCAGGCGGCCGAGGTGCACCTCGTCTTCAACAACTGTCACGAGGACAAAGCCGTGCGCAACGCCCGCCAGATGGCCATGCTGCTGGACGTTGGCCCTTCCGCGTAGCAGCCGCGGCCCATCGCGGACGCACCGTGCCCTCCCGGAATCGCGGAGACCACAAGGCGATCAACTCCTCCGCCTGCCTGGCGGGCAGGCAGGCGGGGGCCGCGCCCTCTCACACCGCGGCGACGTGCACCGTCACCGTGCCGAGCATCAGCACCCGGTAGCGCACCCCGCGCAGCCCCACCGCGCGCATGACGTCGGCCAGCGCGTCGGGGGCGAGGAACTCCGACATCGACCGCGGCAGGTAGCGGTACGCGCGCGGCGCGCCGGCGATGATCCCGCCCAGCAGCGGCACCACGCGGTGCAGATAGAGCCGCGCCGCGCGCCCGGCCGGCCCGCCGCCCGTCTCCGCCCCCTCCAGCACCACCACCCGGCCACCCGGACGCACCACGCGCCGCATCTCGGCCAGCGCGGCGTGCACGTCCGCCGTATTGCGCAGCGTGAACGCGGTCGCCGTCGCGTCGAACGTCCCATCGCGGAACGGCAGCCGCAGCGCGTCGCCGAGCAGCAGCGTTACCCCCGTCTCGCCGCGGGCGTCGAGCTTGCGCAGCGCGTGGCGCAGCATCGCCGGTGCGATGTCCACCCCGACGACCGCGCGCGCGCCGGCCGCCCGCAGCGCGAGCGCCATGTCGCCCGTGCCGCAGCCGACATCCAGCGCGAGCAGACCAGGACGCGGCAGCGTCGCGCGCGCCGCCAGCCGCCGCCAGCGGTGATGCAGGCCGCCCGTCATCACCGTGTTCATCAGGTCGTAGCGCGGCGAGATCGCGTCGAACATCCGCCGCACCTGCGTCGGCTCGGCACGGCTGTTTCCGGGGACCGAGGCGGCGTTCTCATCCACGTGACCAGCCTACCGGACGCCGCTTGCTGGCCCCAGTAGCACATGCGGGTGCCGGCCGAACACGGATCTTTTACACCCTGTTGGCAAGCGGCCTCACCCGGGGCGGGCACGTTCCCGCTACACTGAACCCAGGAGGGCGCCGCATCAGACCACGCATACCGCCGCGACGCACCTGAGTGAGTCATGAATCTCGTCAAGACAACGTTCCTGCTGGTGCTGCTGACCGTCGTGCTGGTCCTGGTGGGCGGCGCGCTGGGCGGCACGACGGGCGCCCTGATAGCGCTCGTGTTCTCCGTCATCATGAACATGGGCACCTACTGGTTCTCCGACCGCGTGGCGCTCGCCGCCGCCAGAGCCCGTCCCGTCTCCGATGACGAGATGCCGCAGCTCCACCGCATCGTGAGCGAGGTCGCCCAGATGTCGGGCGTCCCGACGCCGAAGGTTTACATCATCCCGACCGACGCTCCCAACGCCTTCGCCACCGGGCGGAACCCGAACCACTCGGCGGTGGCCGTCACTTCCGGCATCATGCGCATCCTCGATGAGCGCGAGCTGAAGGGTGTGCTGGCCCACGAGCTGGGGCACGTCCGCAACCGTGACATCCTCATCGGCAGCATCGCGGCCACGATCGCCGGCGCGATCACCTTCATGGCGAGCATGGCCCAGTGGGCGCTCATCTTCGGCGGCTTCGGCGGCCGCAACCGCGAGGGCAGCGGCAACCTGCTGGTCGCCCTGGCACTGATCATCCTGGCGCCCATCGCCGCGGCCGTCATCCAGCTCGCCGTCTCCCGCCAGCGCGAGTACGCGGCCGACTACACCGGCGCCAAGGTCACCGGCGACCCGCTCGCCCTAGCCAGCGCGCTCCAGAAGCTCGAGCGCGGCGTGCAGCTCTCGCCGCAGACGGTCGGCAACCTGCAGACGGCGCACCTGTACATCGTGAACCCGCTGCGCCGCCAGACGTTCGCCGGCCTCTTCTCCACGCATCCGCCGATCCACGACCGCGTCGAGCGGCTGCGGCGGATGGCGTACGGACCGAACTACCAGGGCGAGTAGCCACAACCTGGGCGGAGATCCCGGGCGGGAGCCGTCTGGCCCCGCCCGTTTCGTGTCCGCCCCCCGTACGCCCAGTCACCTCCGGGTCGTATCCTGAAGCCGTGCGCGCGCACGGGCGCGCTTCGGTGGGAGCTGGAGGGGGTGGACCATGCCGGACCGGCGTTGGGGGATCTCGCTGCCGCTCGACGGCATGCCGCTGCACCAGCAAGCCGCGCTGCTGCGCGAGGCGGAGGACCTCGGCTACACCGACGCCTGGACCGCCGAGGTCGACGGCGTCGACGCGTTCAGCCCGCTGGCGGTGGCCGCGCTCTCCACGCGCCACATGCGCCTCGGCACCGCCATCGTCAACGTCTACACCCGCGGGCCGGCGACCATCGCCATGTCGGCCGCCGGCATGGCCGAGATCGCGCCGGGCCGCTTCTGCCTCGGCCTCGGCTCAGGCTCGAAGCCGATCGTCGAGACCTGGAACGGCGGGCGCTTCGACCGCCCGCTGCAGCGCGTGCGAGACGTGGCCGGCATCGTCCGCCGCGCGCTGAGCGGCGAGCGCGTGGTGACCGAGACCCCCTCGCTCGCCGTCGGCGGCTTTCGCCTGAGCCGGCCCGTGCAGGGAGAAGTCCCGATCTTCATCGCCGCCCTGCGACAGAACATGCTGCGGCTCGCCGGTGAGATCGGTGACGGGGTGATCCTCAACTGGCTCTCGCCCGAGGACGTCGCCACCTGCCTCGCCGAGGTGCGCGCCGGGATGCGGCGTGCCGGCCGGGACCCCGCCACCGCCCCGTTCGAGGTCGGCGCGCGTCTCTTCGTGTGGCTGACGGACGACCGCGCGGCCGCCGACCAGCTCGCCCGGCGCTCCATCGCCGGCTACCTCACCGTGCCGACCTACCGCGCGTTCCACGACTGGCTCGGCCGGCAGGAGGCGCTCGCCCCCATGCAGGAGGCCTGGTCCGCGGGCGATCGCAAGCGCGCGACGGAGGTCATCCCGCCGCGCCTCGTCGACGATCTGCTCATCATCGGCACGCCCGAGCAGTGCCGCGAGCGGGTCCTGCAGTACATGGACGCCGGCATCACCGTACCGTTCCTCCAGCTCCACTTCCCCCACCAGCTCGCGGGGGCAGGCCCCGGCCAGAACCCGGCGCGCCCGCCCGCCGAGCTGAACGCCTGGGCGATGCGCGCGCTCGCTCCCGGCCCACGGCATACCGGGGTGGGCCCGCGCTGACGCCCCTCGCGGGGCGGGCACAGCGCGGCCGTTGACCGCGGCCGTCCCCTCGCGCACATTGAGGGCGATTCGTCCCGCGAGGAGACCGATGCTGCCCAGCTCGCCGCGACGCCGATACCAGCTCCTTATGGTCGCCGTGGCGGTGGCGCTGGCCGGCTACGTCTTCTGGCGGGCGTGGGTGGCGCTGACGCCGTTCTTCGTCGGCGCAATCCTGGCGCTCGTCTTCGCCCCCGCGGTCAACCGCGTCGAGGCGCGGCTGCCATACCGCCTGAGTCGCCCCGGCCTGGCGCGCGCCACCTCGCTCGCCGCCGTCTATCTGGTGGGCCTCGGAGCGCTCATCGGCGCCGGCTTGCTCATCCTTCCGCCCGTGATCGACCAGACCCAGCAGTTCGTGAACGACGCGCCGAGCTTCGTAACCCGCGCCCGCGAGGAGCTGGAGCGCGGCTCGACCTTCTACCGCGAGCGCGTGCCGCCGGAGATCCAGGCCCGCATCAACAAGATCACCAATCAACTTGCCCAGGACGCGGGCAGGTTCGCCCAGGACGCCCTCACACGCACGGTCACCTTCTTCACGGGGAGCCTGCTCGGCCTGGTCGGCTACATCGTCGTCCCCTTCTGGCTGTGGTTCGTGCTCAAGGACAAGGAGCGCGGCGTCGACGCGTTCGTGCGCTGGTTTCCGGCATCGGTCCAGGAGGACGCGCGTCAGCTCGTGGAGCGCGCCAACCGCGTGGTGGGCAGCTACGTGCGGGCGCAGCTCCTGCTGGCGACGCTCTCCGGCATCGTGACCTGGTTCGGGCTGTACGTCTTCGGCATCCGCTTCAGCGTGGTGCTGGGGCTGATCGCCGGGGTCTCCAACCTGATCCCCGTGCTGGGTCCGATGGTCGGCGGCATCCCGGCGCTAATCGTGACCGCCGCGACCCACCCGGGCTGGACGGTCCTCTGGGTCTTCCTCTTCCTGTTCATCTGGCAGAACTTGAAGGACTACCTGATCGTGCCGCGGGTCCAGGGCCAGGCCGTCAACCTGCACCCGGCGGTCATCCTGGTGCTGCTGGTGCTGGCCGGACACCTGGCCGGCTTCTGGGGTCTGCTGATCGTGGTGCCGGTCGCGGCCGTCGTGCGGGACACGTTCAGCCACGTGTACCGGCGGCTGGCCACGCCCTCCCTCGCGGAGGCGGGGGCCGCCCCAGGCGAACCCGCGCACGCGCGCGAGGGAGAGCCCGTGGGCCGCACCTAGAGCACCGCCAGGTCGCTCGGCGCGAGCGCCATGGATGGCAATAGTGGGGTAAGCCGACGGTCCCTGCGCGCAAAGGCGGCCTTTCCTTGCTTCTCGCGACTCGTTTCGGTTTGATAGCGGCAAGACACGACCTGGCCTGCCGGGCCTGCTTGCAGCGGGCAGGCGGGCGGACAGGGGCTGTATGACCGAGCTGATCTGGGACGGCAAGTACGACCGGGACGGCCGCAAGGTCGCGCCGCTTCGCGTTGCCCTGCCGTTCCAGGCCGTCGAGACGGTCAACGAGTCCGCCCAGGAGCGCCAGCGCACGCTCGACCTGTTCAGGACCGGCCGCGATCCCGACTGGCGAAACCGCCTGATCTGGGGCGACAAGAAGTACGTGCTCGCTGCCTTGCTCCCGGAGCTCACCGGCAAAGCGGATCTGGTCTACATCGACCCGCCGTTCGACACCGGCGCCGACTTCTCGTTTCGCGTCCAGGTTGACGGCGAGGAGTTCACCAAGGAGCCGAGCATCATCGAGCAAGAGGCGTATCGGGATACCTGGGGACGCGGGCTCGATTCGTACCTGCAGTGGTTCTACGAGACGATCGTCTTGCTGCGCGAGCTCCTGGCCGATGAGGGAAGCATCTATGTACATCTCGACTGGCACGTCGGGCACTATGCCAAGGCCGTCTTGGACGAGGTCTTCCGTCACCGCGAGGCCGTTGTAGAGCACATCCTCGAAGTCGCGCAGGAGGCAATCCCGTCTGAGGATCACCACCGGCAATGGCGCGTGCAGCCACCTTGAAGGTGGGAGATATCGTCTTCTTCGGCACCAGCAAGCGGCCGGTGGAGATCACTGCCATCGAGCAGGTGGAGACAGAGGAAGAAGTCTACGATCTCCAGGTCGAAGGCGCACATTCCTTCCTGACCCAAGTCTGCGCCGTGCGCACCTGCGACCGCGGCGCCGGGTTATGTTCGGCGGCCGCGCTGCCGGACCGCGGCTTCCAACGCGGCGCGCGTCGCCTCGGCGTGTGGGTCGAGCGCGCCGGCGGCCTGCCTGCCCCGACCACGCGGCGGTAGGCCGGCGGCCAGACGCGCCTCGAGCAGCTCGAGATAGCGCAGCGCCGCGGCTCGCAGGTCGCGGTTGGCCAGCTCGCGCACCTCGTCCTGCCCCGGGTGCAAGCGCAGCTTCTCCGGCTCCACCTTGTCGGCGACGAAGAGCAGCAGCGGCAGCCCGTCCATGGCGGGGTCGCCGCTGGTATGCCAGCGCACGGCGTCGAGGACGTCCGGGTCGCGCTCGCCGTACTCGCGACGCAGCAGCTCGGCCGCCAGCGGCCCGTGCAGCAACATCGGCAAACGGCGCTGCACCTCGTTGGCCTGGTAGCCGTACCGCTCGGTGAGCGCCAGCAGCTCGTCGCCGGGCGTCGCGCGCAGCAGGTCATGGAGCCAGGCGGCACGTTCCGCCTGCTCGGCGTCCATACGGTGCACCGCAGCCAGACGCCGCGCCTCGACGACCACGCGCTCGATATGCCCCCGCAGTCCGGCCGGAAGCGCGCGCAGCCGCTCGCGTATGCCGGGCGGCAGGTCGTCCACCTGCGTCAGCCTTCCGGCCCTAGCTTGCGGCCGCCCACGACATGCATGTGCAAGTGAAAGATCGTCATGCCGGAGTCGCCGCGCACGTTGAACGCCACGCGGTAGCCGCGGTCGAAGATGCCCTCGATCTTGGCCGCTTCGCTTGCCGCCTGGCACATGCGCGCCAGGATCGGCCCGTGCTCGTCGCGCACGTCGTCCATCGTCGGGATGTGCCGGCGCGGGATGACCAGGCAGTGCGCCGGCGCGCGGGGGTTGATGTCGCGAATGACGAACAGGTCCGGCCAGTCGAGCAGCTTCGGCACGTCCATCGCGCCGGAAGCCATGCGGCAGAAGAGGCAGTCGTCTTGCATCGGTCCCTCCTCGGCCCGCGCAGGGGCGGGGCAGGCGTGCGCGGCCGCGCCTGCCTGCTACAGGCAGGCTACGCCTGCTTCCGTGCGTAACACACGCGCGGCCAGAACGGTAGCCCCGCCGTGCCGCCGCCCGCCCGGCGACAGCGGCGCCGCGCGGAGCGCTGCACAGAACGCTGACGGGGCGCGAACGTGCGCCCCGTCAGCTCCGTCAGGCCGGCCGCGGCTTACAGCCCGAGGTGCGTGGCGAGCTCCTCTCGGTGGAAGTCGCCGTCGCCCCACATGAGCTCGGCCTTCTTCTGCCGGCGGAAGAAGAGCTGGATCTTATAGTCCTTGGTGAAGCCGATCCCGCCGTGGATCTGCTGCCCGTGCGCCACGACGCGCCGCGACGCATCAGAGCACCAGGCCTTGGCCATGTGCACATAGAGGTCGGCGTCCGGCTCATTCTCCGCCAGCGCCCAGGCCGCGCGGTACATGATGAAGCGCGCGCCATCCACGTCCGTCACCATGTCGGCGGCCTTATGCTGGATCGCCTGGAAGGAGCCGATCGGCCGGCCGAACTGCACGCGCTCCTTGGCGTAGTTGACGCTGATCTCGAAGTCCTCGGTCGCCAGCCCGACGAGATAGGCTGCCTCGGCGATGGCGGCTTTGCGCAGCAGGTTGGCCAGCAGCGGCCAAGCCTTCCCCTCCTGTCCGAGCAGGTTGGCCGCCGGGACTTTCACGTCCTTGAAGACCACCTCGCACTGCTTGTCGCTGGCGATCGTCTTCAGCACCGTGTAGCTGATGCCGGGCGAATGCGCGTCGACGATCAGCGCCGAGAGGCCGTCCTCACCACTGCCGCCGGACCGCACCGGCACGACCAGGTAGTCGGCCACGTGCGCGTCCGCCACGAAGAGCTTGGTGCCATTGATCACGTACTGGTCGCCCTCGCGCTTCGCTGGCACCTGGATGCCCTCGGCGTCGAAGCGAGCGCTGGGCTCGGTGAACGCCAGGGTGAAGATCGCTTCGCCCGATGCGATCTTCGGCAGGTAGGTCTTCTTCTGATCCTCGTTGCCGCCCTCGAGAATGGCGTAGGCGCCGAGCACCGTGGTGGGGATGAACGGGCCGGGGACCAGGGCGCGGCCGAACTCCTCCAGCAGCACGATCAGGTCGAGGTAGCCGAGGCCGACACCCCCGTACTGCTCGGGGATGTTCAGGCCCTGCCAGCCGAGCTCGGCCATCTTCTTCCAGAGCTCGGGCGAGTAGCCCTTCTCGTCCTCCTCCATCTCGCGCACGAGCTTCTCCGGGCACTCGCGCTCCAGGAACTCGCGTGCGCTCTGCTGGAGCATCTGCTGTTCTTCGGTCAGGCCGAGATCCATCGTGCCGTCCTTTCTGGCGTGTCTGCCGTTCCTGGTCCGGACGGAGTCCGGCTCGTCGGCCCGCTGGTGGCCGCGAGGGACCGCACCGGAGCACGCGGACACAGGGTAAACGCACCCACGGCATCAAGACTAGCGACGGCCAACCATCCGGTAAAGCGCGCCGCAGGCGCGGCACACGGCATCGCCCGAGGGGGTTTCTCATCCCGCATACTTCACCCTGCGTGTTGCGTTTTGCGCTCCGCCGCCGGCGGATGCGACACTGGCGCGCGATGCGCGTCTTCGTGACCGGCGCTGCCGGCTACATCGGCTCCGTCACCACCGCGCTGCTGCTCGAGCGCGGCCATCGCGTCGTCGCGCTCGACGACTACTCCACTGGCCACCGCGCCGCCGTGCCGCCGGGAGCCGAGCCCGTGGCCGGCGACCTGCTGCGGCCCGAGGGCTGGCGTGACGCGCTCGCCGGCGTCGACGCCTGCGTCCACTTCGCCGGCCGCATCGCCGTGGGCGAGTCGATGGCCGACCCCGGCACGTACTTCGCGGTGAACGTCGGCGGAGCGGCCCTGCTGCTGCGCGAGCTGCTCGCCGCCGGCGTGCCGCGCTTCGTCTTCTCCTCCAGCGCGGGGGTATACGGCAGCGCGCGCCGCATCCCCATCCGTGAGTCCGCGCCCCTGCGCCCGGAGTCCGTCTACGGCGAGACAAAGCGCATGGCGGAAGAGATGGCCGCGTGGGCGGCGCGGACGCGCGCCATCAGCGCGGTGGCGTTGCGCTACTTCAATGCCGCGGGCGCGCGGGGGCCGTACGGCGAGGACCACCGACCCGAGACCCACCTGATCCCGCTCGCAGTCGACGCGGCGCTCGGCCTGGGCCCGCCGCTCCGCCTCTTCGGGACCGACTGGCCCACGCCCGACGGAACGCCACTGCGCGACTACATCCACGTCCGCGACCTGGCCGAGGCGCACGTCGCCGCCCTCGAGCGGCCGCTGGCCGGCTTCGTCCCCTGCAACCTCGGGAGCGGCCACGGCGCCAGCGTGCGCGAGGTCGTCCAAGCCGTCGAACGGGTGCTGGGCCGGCCCGTGCCGGCGGAGATCGCGCCGCGCCGCCCCGGCGACCCGCCGGCGCTCGTGGCCACAATCAGCCGCGCGCGGCGCGTCCTCGGATGGCGGCCGCGCTGCTCCGAGCTCGATCGCGTCGTGGCCGACGCGGCCGCGTGGCGCCAGGCGCATCCGCACGGCTACGAGGGCGGCTGAGAAGGGCTCGCCCCCTCCATCCGCGCCAGCCCACTACTCGGGCGGAGCCTCCAGGAAGAACGAGAGCTCCATCCAGACGCAGCGGTGGTCGCCCACCATCCGAAAGAGGCCGAACCCGTGGCTCTCCTCGCCCGGCTCGCTGACGGCCCGCCGCCGCAAGGCGCGCCAATCGACGCGGTACAGCCCCGGCTCGAGCTCGCGGGCGCGGAGCTGCATGAACAGCCGGCTCTCCGCGTCCTCGAAAACGCGCTGGAGCGCGGCGAGCACGGGGTCACGCCCGCGGAACACGCCGCTCACTCCCGCCCCGCCGGTGTGGACGACGGCCGTCACGTCGGGGTCGAGCACTTCCGCCAGCCCGTCGACGTCGCCGGCGTTGTAGCAAAGGAACGCCTCGCGAAGCGCCGCCATGTGGGCGGCGGCATCGACCGCGGTCACGTCCCGGTCCTGCATGGTCCTGATTCTCGGCCGCTGGCTATCTCGTGCTCACTATCGAACAGGTCCAGCGCTGCCGCAATGCGATCATCGGCAGGACGGCGGGATCCCGAAGTCACACCGAGCGCGCGGGGCTCGCGGGCGGGCCCGCCTGACGCGCCCGGCGCAGCGCGCGCCAGACCGTCCGCTCGGCCACGCCCAGCCGCCGCGCCACCTCGTCCGCCGCCAATCCCGCACGACGCAGCTCGATGATGCGCGCGTCGCGCTCGCGCCGCCGGCGCACCTGGCGCGGCTCCGGGTCGTCGTGCACGCAGCACGGCAAGGGGCAGCGCAGGCAGCTCGGCGCGGCGTCGCAGCCCGTGTCGCGCCAGTTCGCGTACTCGTCACTCACCCAGATGGCGATCCGCTCGAGCCGCTCCGGCTTCGGCAAGAACCTGCGGTCCATCGATCACTCCCGCTGCGGCTCGCCGCGGACGAACCCCCGCGCGCGCCGCTCCGGCTCCACACCGCCGGCCGCGGCCACGAGCAACGCCAGCGCGTGCAGCAGATCGTCGTGTCCTTCCCGGTCCGGCACGCCCCAGGCGAGCCGTCCGGCCGTGCCCCGCTCGGCGCGGGCACGCGTCAGCTCGTGCCACAGCGCGCGGGATTCGGCCGAGCCGTCGTCGGCGAAGAGCCGCAGCCGGCCGCCCAACGCGGCCGCCAACAGCCCGTCGCCAAGGGCCGACTTGCGTGCGGCCGTGTAGGCCACCGGTACCACGGCCGTCCCCCGCGCCGCGCGGCCGAGCGCATCGGCCAGCGGCCCGCCCAGCCCGGTGGCATCGACCGCCACGCGCCGAACCCGCCACGCTCGCAGCAGCGCGGCCAGCTCATCGACCAGCGCCACGTACGGCCGCCCCTGCCACGTGCGCAGCTCGACCACCTCGACCGCGCCGCCGCGGGCGGTGCCAATGGCGAGCGCGGTCCGGTCGTGCTCGCCGGCCCCGGCTCCGCCCAGGTCGAGCCCGGCCGCGTACGTTTCGCCGGTCGCCGGGGCGCGCCGCCGCGGGTGGCTCCCTCGCAGCGCCGCCAACGCGGCCGCGTCGAGCAGCATCCCCTCGCCGTCGAACGGCACCAGACAGTATTGGCTGAGGAACAGCGGGTGACGCTCGCCCAGCCGCCGGCGCTCGGACTCCACGTAGCGGCCGTAGGCCGGCACATGCCGCGCCACCTCCCGCCAGGTCGCCGAGAAATGCCGCTGCTCGCCGGTCGCCCGCTCGTGGGTGATCGTCTCCGCCTTCACCCGCTCCAGCAGCGAATCGCGGCGCCCACCCACGCCGTAGAAGACGGTGACCGCGTTCGCCGCCGCGGCCATCGGCCGGAAGTCGCGGTCGAACTTCTCCGGATCGACGTCCTGCGCCTCGTCGCATTCGAGCAGCAACGAGGCAGTATGGCCGACGACCTGTGCGCCGGGCGCCGCCGAGAGGAAGGTGAGCGACGCCGCCCCGTACTCCAGCCGGCGACCAGCCGCGCGCAGCAGCGCGGGCCAGAGGCCGAGCGCCGTGCAGCGGTCACGCAGCCTCAGGAAGGAGACACGGAGCTGCGGGTGGAACGTGGGCGCGCACTTGATGATGCTGCCGCCGCGGTCGGCGAACGCGGCCAGCACGAGCAGCTCGAGATGCGCCGAAAGCTCGTTCTTGCCGCCCTGGCGCGCGATCTGCACGGAGAACGTCCCGCCGCGACCGCGCAGGACCGCGCTCAGGACCGCCGCCAGTGGCCGAAGCTGATACGGCCGCAGCTCGGCAAGCGCCGTCACCGCGCCACCTGCACCAGCGCCTGCACGATCGCCGCACCGACCACCATGAAGACGAGCGCGTTCAGCCGGCTCTGCACCTCGGCGACGCGCTCCTCCAGCGCCCGTAGACGCTCCTCGAGCGCCGCGCGCTCAGCCGCCGCTTGACCCCGCCGTGGCATCGCCGGCCTCCTCCACCGCCTCGCTCAACCGCAGTGCCAGCGCGTACAACTCCTCGCGGAGCTGGCGCAGCGCCTGCTCCTCGGCCGACTCGCCGGTCGCCGGCAGACGCGCCTGCACCTGGACCGCCCGCACAATGGCCTGGACAGCCTGCAGCGCGAGTCGCCGGTCGGCCGCCGAGTCAAGATCGAGCGCGCGGCGCAGCTCGCGCAGGAACTCGATCTCCTCGCGCAGCGAGAGCGCCACGGCCCGGGAACGCGCGGCCCGGGGTGCCCGCGATGGCTGCGCTGCCGGTTGGCGTCGGTCCATGGGCGGACGATAAGAACATCTGTTCTATTCCGGCAAACGCCGCTGACAGTGTGCGAGGGCGGCGGCGACAGTCCGCGTCGTCCGAGCAAGAGTCGGGAGCGAATAGCGATGGGCGCGGACGGCAGCACCTGACGCGCTCTCCGTCATGCCGACCAAGCGAGCCGCAATCCAGGGTGGGGAGCAGTCTACTCGCCGCTGGATTCCCGCCTCCGCGGGAATGACGAAGGGCGGGCGCGGGTCGGCGATCCCCGTTTCGCCGCGAAACGAATCGCTTCGCGCAACGTTGGTAATGACAGAGCTGTGTCGGTGACACACGACCGCGAGGGACCGACCATGTCGGGCTGGCCACGCCGGCAGCCTGGGCGCGGAGCGACGCGCACGTCTGCCGGAGACCGCCCGTCTCGACCTGCGGAGGGCGTGATTGCCGTGATCAGCCGCGTGCTGGCACTCGCTTCGACCGCGCTTCTGCTTGCCGCCTGTGGCGGCCGCGTGGGCGTCCGTCCCACGTCGACTCCGACGGCTTCCCGAAACGTCATCGACGTCCCGCCCCCATCCGGAACCCCGCTGGCAGACGACCCGCTGCGCTTCGCCGCGCCGCTCCCCGACTCGTTTCGCGGCGCGGTGCTGAACCGCACGCCGGTTGGACTACCCGAGTGCCAGCCCGGATGGCGGACGGTGATCCGCTCCGAATGGGGCTACGGCTTCTGCTTCCCGCAGAGCGTCGAAGACGTGACAGAGCTCGAAGGTGACCACTGGGGGGGAAACCCGGACGCCCTGCGCATCGGCCCCGTGCGTGACACGGTCCGCGACCCGATCTGGGGGCTGCCGCTTGCCTGCGAGGCCGCTCGCACGATCCAGGGGAAGCTGGTGCTCGGTGAGCAGCGCCACGAGCGGCTCGCCGGGAAGCAGTATGCCGTCTGCTACCGCGTCAACGAGACGAACGAGCAGGCCGGGCCCTATCGCTGGTTCGACGGTCACGTCGATGTGTTCTTCGTCCTGCCCAACGGTCTGGTGGTCGATCTCAGCCTGAAGATCTGTCCGGCGGCGTTGCCGCGCGACCTGGCGCTGAGCCGCCGGCCGGAGCTGGCCGACCCGCGCTACCACTGCCTGGGCGACGAGCTGCGACGCTACGTCGGCCTCGACCTGGCCACGACCGTCCGCGCCCTCCCGCCCGATCTGGCGCTCACGCCGACGCCACCCCAACTCTCTGCGACCCCGGTCACCCCGCCTCGGGCACCGTACCTGCTCGAGCCGCCCAACACGCTGGAGATGAACGGCGCACGCATGAACCCCCTTCCGCGCGGCCCGCTCGATTGCCCTACCGGATGGCGGGCCATCCGGCATCTGGAGTGGGGCTACGGGTTCTGCATGCCGCCGAAGGCCTACCTGCGCTCGCTGGGGTCGGCCGCGGACTACTTCGACGTGCGCCCCGGCGCGGCGACGGCCATGTTCCCCACGGGCTTCAGCATCGGCCTTCTCTCGCACGACCCGACCGGTCCCGGGTGCCGCGACATCGACTCCGGGCCGGGCTACGACGGCAGGCCGCACATCTCCTACGGCCGGCCGTTCGAGGAGACCTACGGCGGAGCCACCGTCGGCGTCTGCTACGGCG
The DNA here is from genome assembly GCA_021787985.1 of Chloroflexota bacterium. Taxonomy (GTDB): domain Bacteria; phylum Chloroflexota; class Dehalococcoidia; order DSGV01; family DSGV01; genus JAJYLG01. The sequence continues at coordinate 162 of JAJYLG010000070.1, read as the reverse complement.
CCCGTTACGCCGAGGGTGGGATGGCTCAGGTTGGCTACTACGGGGCGTATTTCGTGATCCCGGGCGGCCTCGTCCTCGAGGCGAGCGGCGAGCTCTGCCCGGCGACGCTGCACGCGCGCCCGGAGCTCGGCCTACCCGATCGCTTCTCGAGCGAGGTCTCAT
>JAJYLG010000009.1 GCA_021787985.1 Chloroflexota bacterium | reverse complement strand
AGACCAGCAACCGATCATCCCTGGCGGAAGGCTGCAACAGCAACACTGCGGACAAAATCACTGGCCAGTTAAGCGGACAGAATCACTGGCCTATGACAGGACTTTTTCGCCCGCCGGCTGAAATTCGTGTCCCCGGCTGCCGAACATCTACCTGGAGTGACTGATGAACCGCAAGCAGATGCAGCGCATGGAGACCCGTGCGGCCCTCCTCGATGCGGCCCGCCGTGCATTCGCCGGCGACGGCTACGAGCGCACCACGGTCGACGAGGTCGCCCGTAAGGCCGAGGTCTCCAAGGGCGCCGTGTACTTCCACTTCCCGTCGAAGGACCGGCTCTTCGCCGAGCTGCTGGCGAGCTCTATCCGCTGCGAGCAGCAGTGCGTCGACCGAGCGACGGCGCTCCCGCCCGACATGGTCCTAGATGCCCTGCTGATGCTCGTCGCGGGGGACCCCGAGACACCGGCGCAGCTCTGGCTCGAGTTCTGGGCCGCCGCCAGCCGCCAGCCGTTCATCGCCGAGGAGCTGCAGACGCTGGAGCAGTCGGTCGTGCAGGCGGCCGAGCGCATCGTCCTCCGCGCGCAGAGCGGCCGCCTGGCCGACGGCAGCGCGCCGCCGCGCGAGGTCGCCGCGCTGGTACTGGCGCTACGCCACTCCTCGCACCTCTCCCCTACTTCTTCCGACCCGGCCGGCGCGCTCCAACGCGCGCTGCTGGCCCGCGCCCTCGGCGCCGGCCGCCAGCAGGTCCTGCGACGCTCCGGCTGAGCGCTTCGTCCCGCCACGACCGCTTGCTACACTACGTCCGGAGAGGTGTCCGAGTGGTTGATGGTGCCGCTCTCGAAAAGCGGTAGGCGCTGAGCCTCGTGGGTTCGAATCCCACCCTCTCCGCCAGCCTTTCCTGGCGAAGGGCAGGCATGCCCCACATCCGCTGACCGTCCGGCGCCCCCGGCAAGGTCGGCGCCCCGGTCAACCCGCGCGGAGAGGTGCTGGAGTGGCTGAACAGGCGCGCCTGGAGAGCGCGTAACGGGTTCCCCGTTCGTGGGTTCGAATCCCACCCTCTCCGCCAGCCAGCTCGCCGCGATAGCAGCGGCAACGGCACGACCATCCGGCCGTGCCGTTTCGCGTCGAGAGCTCAGCCTTCCGCGGAAGAACCTCCGCCTCGCCGCGGGCGAGCGTACGGTCCGCGCGGCCGCGCGCCGATCTGCTCCTCGTAGCGCTCTCGCGCTCGGCGTTCCGTCGCGGCCGCCTCCTCGTGCGCGTCTGCCGCGGCCTGCTGCAACCGCTCCTTCAGCCGCTGCCACCACTCGGTCGCGCTCGGCATCTCAGCGGCCGCCTTTCTTCTTCCCCCGCCCGCCGAAACCGAGCAGGCTGGACGTGAACCGTCGCGCGCCGGCCAGCGCCGCCGAGGCCCGGATGATCGGGTTCACCAGCGCATCGGACACGTAGCGCGTCGTGCCCGAGACCGTATCCACCGTCTCCTTGGCCGACTCCAGCATCGGCATGACGCCCTCATGCAACGTGCGGTTCACCGACTCCACCAGCCGCTTGATGGTGACGCCCAGCACGATCGTTACGACGAGCAGCGCCGCCAGCAGGACAATGCTCAATACCCCCCAGACGACGAGCACCACGTCCCGCACAGACGTCAGGGCGGACAACACCATCCGGGCACCTCCGAACACGCTGGGCCGATTGTAGCATCGCGCTTACGTTCGGCCCCATCGCCACAGCCGCCACAGCCGCCAGCCCACCGTGACCAGCGCGACGGCGGCCACCCCCCAGAGCGTCCAGTACACCTGGCCGCTGACCGCTCCCACCGCCAACGCCAGCAGCCGCACGTCGCGCGAGGCCAGGCCGAGGAACGCCGGCCCCGGCACGACGCCCGCGCTGGCCTCGGCGCGCGCCCGAGTGTAGCTCACCGCCAGGCTGCCGGCGAGGGCCGCCGCCGCGGCGACGTACGGCGCGGCGTAGCCCTGGTGGTGCGCGGCGAAATAGCCCAGCCCGGCGATGACGGCCGCGTCCGCGTAGCGGTCGAGCACGGCGTCCAGCAGCGCGCCGCGCCGACTGGTGCGCCCGGTGCGGCGCGCCAGGTCGCCATCGACGCCGTCGACCACGCTGGCGAGCTGGACTCCCACGCCGCCCACCACGTTCCAGCCAGCGGCCACGAACGTGCCGGCGCCGGCGGCCAGCGCCAGCGAGAGCCACGTGACCGCGTCCGGCGAAACGGGGGTGCGCGCCAGGGCCGTGGCCAGCGGCCGGGACAAGCGGCGGTTCAGCCAGCGCGAGACCGGCCCGTCAGTTTCGCCGGCCATCCGCGCGGCGTCCCTCTCTGACCGCCAGGCGGACGCCGGCGGCGAACGCCTCGGCGACCTCCAGGTCGCGCGGCGTGTCCACGTCGTGCCAGGGAGATCCGCTCACATCCACCGCGCGTAGCCGCCTCTCGTCGGCGAGGATCTGCATCAGGGCGGAGAGCTCGGATCCCGGCGCGAGCCCGCCGCGTGCGGACGCCGCCTGCCAGACATCGCCATCAAGCACGAACCCGCCGGCATCCAGGGCGTCGAACTCGGCCAGACCCTTGCCGATCTCCAGCACGCGACCCGCGCCATCCGTGCGGATACGGGTGGCCTCGTCCACGACCTCGGCCCGCCACGGCCCGAAGTCGGCGGCCACGCCCCCGCCTCCGCGGGGCAGGGGCTGCGGGCCGGCGCCGCACAGCGCGGCCAGCAGCCGGGCGGAGAGCATCTGATCGGCCATCGCCAGCAGGAACGCGCCGGGGGCGAGCGCCGACCGCGCCGCCAGCAACGAGCCCAGGTTGCCGGCATGGTAGTCGGGGTTCTCCGCGTAGCGGACGCGCAGACCCCAGGCCCGCCCGTCACCCAGCAAATCGCGTACGCGGTCGGCGTGGTAGCCGATGACCACCACCACGTCCTCGATGCCGGCGCCGCGCAAACCCTGGAGCGTCAGGCTGACCAGCGGCCGGCCGACCACCGGGAGCAGCGGCTTCGGCACGTCCCGGGTCAGCTCGCCCATGCGGTCGCCGTCGCCGGCTGCCAGCACCACAGCCTGCCGGATCGGTCCGCTCAACACACCATCCGTTCTCGGCGGTCAGCGCCTGAAGTCACGTCCCCCTGACCCTACCAGCGGCGCCGCCGCCGGCTCAAGCGCAGCCGCACCCGCGCTCCACCCTCGCGATGGTCCCGCCGCCCACCAGCTCGTCGCCGTCGTAGCAGACGAGCGCCTGGCCGGGCGCCAGCGCGCGCTGCGGAAGGTCGAACCGGACGCGCACCGCGCCGTCCGGCCCGAGATCGAGCGTGGCCGGCGAGGGGGCGGCCCGATAGCGCGGCCGGGCCTCCACGCACGCGCCGTCCCGCGGCCAGCCGGGCGCGAAGACCATCTCCTCCAGCTCGGCCGCGCGGGCCAGCAGCCCATCCTCGCGGTCCACCACCACGAGCGCCTCGTCGGGCCGGATCTCTGTCACGTAGTGGCGCTCGCCGACCGCCGGCAGCCCCTTGCGCTGCCCGACCGTGAAACCCCAGACGCCCTCGTGCCGCCCGAGCGCGTGCCCCTCGCGGTCGACGATCGTACCCGGACACGGGTCCAGCCGCTGCTGCAGAAACGCACGATAGTCGTTTCCCGGGACGAAGCACAGTTCCTCGCTGTCACGCTTGTCCGCGTTGGGCAGCCCGTAGCGCCGGGCCAGCGCCCGCACCTCCTGCTTCGTTAGCTCGCCGAGGGGGAAGCGCAACAGCCTCAGGTCGCGGCCCAGCACGGGGTAGAGCACGTACGACTGGTCCTTGGCCGCGTCGCGCGCCCGTAGCAGCCGCGGCCGCGCGCCACCCAGATCCACGCGCGCGTAGTGGCCGGTCACGAGCACGTCGGCGCCGAACGCGCGGGTGCGCTCGAGCAGCGCGCCGAACTTCAGCGAGTCATTGCAGCGCACGCACGGGTTGGGGGTGCGACCGGCGGCGTACTCGGCGACGAAGTGGTCCACCACGTCGCGGCGGAACCGCTCCTCGAAGTTGAGCACGTAATGGCGGACGCCGAGCGCGTCCGCGGCGGCTCGCGCGTCGGCCAGGTCCGCGACCGAGCAGCAGCGCCGCTGACCCGTGTGCGCGGACGGGTCCTCCTCGCCCGCCCACAGCCGCAGCGTGACGCCCACAACCTCGTAGCCCGCGTCGCGTGCGAGCGCCGCGGCCACGGCGCTGTCCACGCCCCCGCTCATTCCTACGACCGCCAGTGGCCGCCCGTTCATCCCGCTTCCCCGATCCCAGTGTACGGATGTACGTCCGGCGCCCCACGCTACACTGGCATCAGCAACCCCCCCGGGAGGACCGCCGACTGGACGCCGAAGCCCGCGCACACGCCGTCATTGACGTACTCTCTGACCTTCAGGCGCAGGACATCGCCCTGCTGGACATCCGCAAGTCGGCCTCGTTCGCCGACTTCTTCGTCATCGGCACGGCCGGTAACCCCCGACAGCTCCAGGCATTCGTCGACCGCATCGACGAGGCGCTGGGGAAGTCCGGCGTCCACGAGCGTCACCGCGAGGGCAAAGCGGAGTCCGGCTGGGTGCTGATGGACTACGACGACGTGATCGTGCACCTCTTCTCACCGCAGCTCCACGCCTACTACCGGCTCGAGGAGCTGTGGGCGCCGGGCGCAAGCGTCGTCCACTTTACCTGAACGGCAGGCTACTCGAAGACCCAGCGATCCACATCGCGCGTCCAGCCGACCAGCTCGTGCGGCTGGAAGAACAGCGCGACCTCGCGCGCCGCGCTCTCCGGGCCGTCGGAGCCGTGCACTAGGTTACGGCCGGTCTCCAGACCCAGGTCGCCGCGGATGGTCCCCGGCGCCGCCCTGAGCGGGTTCGTCGCGCCCATGGCCTGCCGCGCCGCCTCGATGGCGTTCGCCCCCTCGAACACCGCCGCGACCACGGGGGCCGAGGTGATGTAGTCGATCAGCCCGGCGTAGAAGCCCTTCCCTTGGTGCTCGCCGTAGTGCCGCTCGGCGAGCGCCCTGCTCACCTGCATCAGCTTCAGGCCGACGATGCGCAGGCCCCGGCGTTCCAGCCGTGAGATCACCTCGCCCGCCAGCCCGCGCTGCATCGCGTCAGGCTTCACCAGCACCAGCGTACGTTCCACTCCTGTCATCCCTCCGATGGTCCGATTGGCCCTGCCCGCACCTTCGGCGACGGCGTGATCTTCGGTTCGCGCAGGTACCACGGCTGCAGCGCCGCCAGGTCGCCCGCACGGGCCGCCCGCAACCGCTCCCACCCACCGACCGCCAGCCACCACGCCTGGCGCAGCCACGGCCGCGCAACGGCGAAGCGTGCGCCAGGAAAGCGCGCCCGCAGGGCATCGGCCAGCGGCGCGTCGACCTCGCCCAGCACGACGTCCACCTCCGGCACGCTCTCGCCGACCGACCCCGCGGGGCCGAGACGTGGGCCGGACTCCATCCCGCCTGGCCCAACGACCGCCCAGGCCCAGTCTCCGCCGCCCGCGTCATGCACCGCCAGGCAGCGCATGCCGGCCTGGCGGAAGGGCGTCGCATCCAGCTCCAGCCGCCCCACGCCTGCGGCCGGCTTGCCGGTGGCCGACGCCAGCGCCAGCACAGTGCTCACGCCAGCGCGGAGGCCGGCGTAGCTCCCCGGCCCCAGGTCCACCAGGAACCCGTCCAGGTCGCCCATTCGCAGCCCGTGGTCGGCGACCAGTGCCTCGATGCGCGACGCGAGCTCCGCGCCGTGCCGCCCGCTCGTGCGCCACGTGACCTCCGCCAGCGGGCCCGCGTCGCCTGCCCCCGCCGGACCGGCAGGCAGGTCCACGAGCGCGACCCCATAGAGCGGTCCCGCCGTCTCGACGCACAAGGCGTGCATCAGCCGGCCCGGGCCAGCGCCTCGAGCAGCCGCTCGTGGCGCGCGTCCGTCGCCCAGCCGAGGACCCGCCGAACATCGCCGCCGGCGTGTTCCAACCGCAGGGCGAGGTGGCCGGCCGGCAGGGCGGCTTCGGCCCGCTCGGGCCACTCCACCACCAGCACGCCGTCGGTCGTGTACGTCCCCAGCCCCAGATCGAACGCCTCGCCAGGGTCCGCGATGCGGTACAGGTCAGCGTGATAGAGCACCAGCCGGCCGGCGTACTCGTTCAGCAGGATGAACGATGGGCTGTTCACCGGCTCGGGAGCGTCCAGCGCCTCGCCGACGCCCTGCGCCAGGCACGTCTTGCCCGCGCCCAGCTCCCCGTAGAGCAGCACCACGTCGCCCGGCCGCAGCAGCGCGCCGAGCCGCCGGCCGAGCGCCCGCGTCTCCTCGGCCGCGTGCGTGACACACAAGAGGCGCGCCGTGCGCGCCTCGCGGGTCGCTTCCATCGCGGCGTCATTGTAGCTGGTCCGGGAGCTGGACGCCGCCTCGCGCGGCGAGGGTCGCGCAGCGAAGCGTGTGGAGTTTCGCGAAGGAGAGGAGCGGGCGTATCCTCCGTCATAAGAACAACACACGTGCCCGGAAAGACTACGCCTATGCTACCGTCACGAAGCGCTGGGCGGAGGTCCGGTCGTCAGTGAGAAAGCGCGGGCCAGGACCCGGGGCCAACACACCCCGGGACAGGAGAGACACGGAATGACAGGGAGCGGGGTACCGAGGCCGACGACAGCGATCGGCGGTGCGCACATCACAACCATCGCCCTGGCAAGCGCCAACTGCTATCTACTCCCTGCCGGCAGCGGCTTCGTCATGGTGGACACCGGGCTGCCCAGCAGGCGCGCCGACATCGACACGGCGCTGGCGAAGGCGGGCTGCGTGCCAGGCAGGCTGCAGCTCATCGTGCTCACCCACGGCGACTACGACCACGCGGGCAATGCCGCCCATCTCCGGGAGAGGTTCGGTGCCAAGCTGGCCATGCACCGTGACGATGTCGGGCGGGTCGAGCGCGGCGACTGGAACTGGGGGCTCAAAGCCAAGCCGGACCGCTTCTCGGCGCTTTTCAGGATCGCGGCGTTGTTCATCAAGCCGGGCCCGTTCGATACTTTCCAACCAGACCTCTACCTCGAGGACGGGCAGAGCCTGGACGACTACGGGTCCGATGCCCGGGTCCTCCACCTGCCCGGTCACACGCCGGGTTCGATCGGCATCCTCACGAGCGGCCGTGATCTGTTCTGCGGCGACTTGCTGGCCAATTTCTTCTTCAGACCAGGGCTGGAGTTCTTCATCAACGACCTGACGGCCGCCAGGGCGAGCGTCGAGCGACTGCGCGGGCTGGGCGTCCGGATGGTCTACCCCGGGCACGGCAGACCATTTCCGATGGAGCGGTTGCCGAGGGGCCGCGCATGAGCGGACGGAATCGGCACGGGGGCCGCGTGCTGCTCCTGCTCACCGCCGTCCTCTTCCTGGTCGGCGGAGGCTTCACGAGCCTGTGGGTCGGCGTCATCGCGGGGATCGCCGGCACCCAGATCGACGCGCCGCTCACGTGGTGGCGAGCGCACCTGCCACCGGGCACAGCGCGGATGCTGGCGCGGCTCTGGCCGTGGGTCCTGGTCGCCTACCTCACGTGGGCCGTGGCGTCGTGGCTCATCGCCGCCCTCGTCGCCGAGCGTATCCTGCGACTCACGCCGCTGGTGACGGCCGTGACGCCCTTGTTGCTCGTCCTGATCCTCGTGACCGCCTTCGCGCACGACGTTCAGCCGCGGACCGACTGCCGCCGGCACGAAGCGGCGCGGCGAGCTTGATCCGCGCCGCGACGCGGAAACGCTGGGCTCACCAGCAGAAGGCGGAGGCGTCATGACCGAGACGAGATGGGAGCGCTGGGGGGCGGCGAGCGGGTTCGGGGCGCTCCTGGCCGGCGCCGCGGCGGTCGTATTCGAGCGAGGGCCGGTGCGCGCAAGCGATCCGGTTGCAAAGATCGCGGACTACTTCGCCGACAACCGGGGAGCGCTCCTGGCGCAGGCCCTGCTCTTCGTGATCGGGGCCGGGTTCTTCCTGTGGTTCGTGGGCAGCCTGCGCAGCTTCCTGTTCCGGGCCGAGGGCGGCACCGGCAGGCTGTCAACGGTGGCATTCGGCGCGGGTGTCGCCTCGACGATGATCACGGTAGTGGCTCTGACCTTCCAGATCGGTCTGGCCACGGCCGCCAAAGACGCGGGGCAGCCGGCGCTGGTCGGGACGATGGACGCGCTGTTCACGGTCGCCAACCTGCCCCTGGCGGTGATGCTGATCGCGGTCGCGGTCCTGTCGCTTCGGACCAGGGCCTTCCCGGCCTGGCTGGCATGGCTCTCGGCGGCGGCCGCCGCCGCGCAGTTGGCTCCGGTGTTCGGTATCGTCCTGGACTCCGGGCCCCTGGCGGCCGACGGCTGGTTGGCGGCGTACGTGCCGTACCCGCTGTACGCGGTATGGCTGGCGTCCGCGACGGCGGTGATGGTCATACGGATCGGGAAGCCCACGCCCGCCACGGTGATCCCCGGCGCGGCGCGGCACGCGAGCTGACCGGCGGGAAAACGCCGCACCGCGGCCGGCGAGGTGCTTGGCGCCGGCCGAGCTTCATCGCCCGTGCCGATCTCCCCTCAACCGATTCTATTCGACTCCGCCCGACCCGCCTTCAGCCCGCCCCTTGCCCCTCCCGTCTCCGCGCCGCCTGCTCCAACCGGTAGCGGACGACCGGCGACGGCTCGGACGGCTGCCAAGCCCGGTAGGCGACCGACTGCTCGACCGGCCACGGGATCTCCAGGTCGACCCGCGCCGGCAGGTCCACTTGCTCGTAGAGCGCCAGGGCCGCCCGCGCGACCCGCTGCTGCATCGCACGGTCTCCCGCCATGCCGAACGCATGGCCGAACGGGAACTCCACTCCCACGATGCGCGGCAGGCGGAACCGCTCGGCGATCTCCGGCATCGGCGTGACGATGACCGTGGCGATGCCTGCCGTCTCGACCGTCCGTGCCAGCACGGGCACGTTCTTGCAGCAGTCCGGTCAGGCGGGCGCGAGTATCAGCAGGTCGACTCGGTCCTCCTCAAGGCGGCGAACCAGCTCGGGCCCCTGCTCCTCTTCCCACGCGCGCGTCGACTCGCCCTGGTAGCCCATGAACGAGTAGTGCCGCTGCGCCAGCGAACCGAATGCGCCCTCGCGCTCCAACGCGGCGAACGCGTCGATCGGCAGGGCGATGTTGAAGTCCTGCAAGACGTCGTCCGCGCTGAGGTGAAGGTGCGCCATGCCGATCTCGTCCTGCCGCGCGTCGCGCGGGATCTCACGGAACGTCGGATCGCCCCATCGCGGCTCGCGCCGCTCTCGCTCCAGGTCGAACGGCTGCTGCCGCCCCTCGAGATAGAGGCCGGCCGACGTCAACAGCGCCACGCGCGCCTGCGGCAGCGGGACGCGCGGCCGCGCCGCTGAGACGGTGACGGGCTGCTCGGGGAAGGATTCGAACGCGGGGCGGAAGCTCCGCGGCAAGAACCGATAGCTGTCGACGCGGAACTCTCCCACCATGCTCACCTCCGGCTCCGATGCGGTCTCCGCCGCCTCCTGAATGATAGCGGTCGCCCCGGCTGCAACCCACGCCACGCGGTCTTCCGAGCCGCCCGGGGCCGCACCTCACCCCGCCGCGGCTGCGTACACTGGATGACGGGCGCCGCCTGCTCGGCGCCACGGAGGTCGGCATGACAGCGCTGGAGCGCGCGGCCGGCGGCCGGCCCGCGACGGCCTTCCGCGAGATGTGGCACGCGCTGCGGCTCTTCCGCCCACGCACGTGGCTCGCCGGGGCGGCAGCCGGCGTCGCGACGCTGGTGGTCATTGGCGTGCCGACTGTCCTCATCCCCAACCCGCTCTTCGGCCGCGCCGTCCCGCCGCGACCTCAGGACTACGTCATCTGGGCTCTGACCGGGCTGCTGGTGGGCCTCACCGCCGCCACGTACCTGCTGCCTGCTCGGGACGGCGGCGAGCGGCGCGTCGTCGCGGGCGGTGTGCTCTCCTTCCTGGCGGTCGGCTGCCCGACCTGCAACCAGTTGGCGGTCCTGCTGTTGGGCACCAGCGGCGCGCTGACCTGGTTCGCCCCCGCCCAGATCTACATCGGTGTCGCATCCCTCCTGCTCCTGCTGTGGACGCTGCGATTGCGCGCGAGGTCGCTCGTCGGCGCGTGTCCGGCGCCCCGGCCGTCGGCCCGCGGCTGACGGCGACCCGTCGGCGCGGCGGACCTCCCGTGGTCGTGCTGGTCATCGCCGACATCCACGCCAACATGGAGGCGCTTCAGGCCGTGCTCGACTCGGCCGGCGCATTCGACTGCGTCTGGGTCCTGGGCGACACCGTCGGTTATGGCCCGGAGCCCTGCGCGGCCATCGACCGCGTCCGTGAGCTGCCGCACGTCAACGTCCTCGGGAACCACGACGCGGCCGCGGTCGGCATCATCGATACCTCGCTCTTCAACCCCATCGCCGCCGAGGCGAACCACTGGACGGCCGGCCAGCTCACGCCCGAGCAGCGCGACTACCTCGCCGCTTGTCCGCGGACCCTCGAGCGCGACGGCGCCACGCTCTGCCACGGCAGCCTGCGTGACCCGCTCCTGGAGTACCTGTTCGATGAGGACGCCGCCCGCGCCCACCTGCAACGGCAGCACACCCCCATCGGATTCGTGGGTCACACCCACGTGCCGCTCGTGTTCCGCGGTGCCGGTCGCCGGCTCGACCTGATCTCGCCTCGTCCGCCTCTGCCAGCGGGTGCCGTGCTCCAGCTCGGCGATCTCCCGACCGTGGTCAACCCGGGCGGCGTCGGCCAGCCGCGCGACGGCGACCCCCGCGCCGCGTTCGCGCTCTACGACACGGAGCGCCGAACCGTGACCTTCCGCCGCGTCGCCTACGACGTCCCCGCGACGCAGCGCAAGATCCGCGCGGCCGGCCTGCCCGAATCGCTCGCGCTGCGTCTCGCGCGCGGCGTGTAGCCTCGGTTCCCGTGACGGACCGGCGCGGCGCCGCGCCGGTTCTCCCCCGGATCTATCGACGAGCGGTCGCCGCGGGGACAGGCTGGGCGGGGCTCGCCCACACCGGGATCTGACGCGCCGGACGACGGCTAGGAGGCGCCGCTGTCCTTTGGCGGAAGGACCGGCGTGTGCGGCCGGCCGCCTCCGCCCCGGAGGATCGCCACCAGCGGCAGGCTGATCCGCGGCCGGCTGCGCAGAAAGCCGGCGTAGATGAGCACGATCCCGAAGAACTCGCCGACGAAGAGGTACTCCGGCCGTCCGAGGCGGGTCAGCGTGCCGGCCGCGCCGACCACGAGCGCCCCGCCGGCGATGAGCACGTTGCTCACCACGCGGTAGGCGGCCCAGCCGGCCGTCCGGAAACGCCACGCGCTCCACAGCGCGCCGCCGATCACCGCAATCGTGCCGAAGCTGTTGAGCACCGCAACCAGCGCGACCACATCACCGGGCAGCCCGTGGACGGCCGGCGGCCGTACCTCGCCCGACGGCGGCACCACGTCCGCCGCGGCCACGTTCACCTGCAAGACACGTATCAGCGCGATCACCGAGAGCGCAGCGACAATCGCGGCCGCCCACAGCGCGACCCGCCGCGGCACGAGCAGGAAGACGGACCCAAGCCCCAGCCACGCTGCCGCGTACATCGCGCCTGCCAGATACCAGGCGCGGTAGAGCGGCACGCTCCAGCCCCAGACCGCACCCACGAACTCGCAGGCGGCGCCCGTCGCGAAACAGGCCAGCGCGAGCGCCCACACCAACTGATGCGGGCGGCGGCGCTCCACCCACTGCACGCCAATCTCAATGGCGAACAGCAACGCCAGCGTCGATGTGACGACAGGAAGGACGGTGCGCATGGCGATCCGAGTGTAGTCCCCGCCCGCGGCAGAACCGAGCCCCGGCCGACGGCGCTTTGCGGCGGTTTGTGGAGGTTTCAGCGCGCGTGCGACGGGCTCTTGATGGCGGCCGAGCCTGTCAGTGGTGAAACAGGAACACGATGCCCAGCGCGGTCAGCGCGACGCCATACCATCGCTCCAGGTGTGACGCCTGCATGCGGATCGCCATCCGTGCGCCGAGATAGGACAGCGGCACCGACCCCAACGCCACCAGGCCGGTCACCGGCCACGAGATGTGGCCCAGGTACCAGTGCACGATCGTCCCCGGGATGGCCAGCACGGCCGACACGGCCAGTGAGCATCCGAAGGCGGTCTTGATCGGCTGGCGCAGGAAGCGCGCATAGCTCGGCGCCAGCAGGAAGCCCCCCGAGTTCGCCAGCAGGCCCGACACCAGCCCCACCGACGCCGTCACCGCGAGCAGCCGCAGCGGCCAGTACGGCGGCCGGTCCGGCGGGTCGGCGGCCGCGGCCGCGACCTGCCCCGCGCGCTCGGTTGGCCGCACCAGGAATGACAGTCCAAACCCGAGCACCAGCAGGGCCGTCAGCACCAGCAGCGGACCGGCGCCCGTGACCTGCGACAGAAACGACCCGGCGATCGTGGCCGGAATGCCGATGACGATGCTCCACCACACCACCGGCCAGTCGAGCATTCGCTCGCGCCAGTATTCCGCCGAGGCGACCGCCGTCCCGGGGATCGTCGCCGGCAGCGGCGAAGCAACCGCGACGAATCCAGGAAGGCCGATCATCCGCAAGAGGGGCGTCGCAACGGCGCTTCCGCCCTTGCCAAACAACCCCCCGAGCAGCCCGATGAGCAGCCCGATGCCAAACGCGCCGAAGTGTTGGAGAATGGTCACTCGTAGTCCTCCATCCAGCGTCTGCTATCCTGCGGCGCGAGGGAAGGGGTAGCACGTGCGCGAGGCAGAACCCGCCGGTCCCGGCATCGCGGAACGGCTCGGCATCGGACCGGCGACGCGAGTCCGCGTCGTCGGCACGCCCGCCCCGGGGCTGCTCCCGCGCATCACGGTCGCCCCCGCGCAGGCCACGCCCGACGCCTCGCCGGCCGACGTGGTGCTCGCCTGGCTGCGCGCGGGCGAGCCCGCGAGCGAGCGCCTGGCCGATGCGGCCGCCGGCCTCGCCGTGGCCGGCGTGGTATGGGTGTGCTTCCCCGTGCACGGGCAACCCGGTGCCCTGGCCGAGCATGAAGTACTCGCCGCCGCGGCCGCTGCCGGGCTCGTCGACACCGGCGTGGCACGGTTGGGCGCGACCCACGTGGCGGTGCGGCTCGTCCGCCGCCGGCACGGCCTCGCCGCCGGCGCCCATCCGCCGCAAACGAGCTGACCCGGCTCAGCCGTGGGCCCGTCCCTCGATGTCGTACGGCGGGCGGGCGCCGGTCAGCGCTTCGGGCCGGCGCATGGCACCCGCCACGGCGAGCAGCGCCAGCGCGCTGTCCAACGCGTCCCCTCCACTCTGGCCGAGCGCCGCCGCGCGCGCCGCGGACGACACCCACTGCACACGACCCTCCGCTTCCAGCCGCTCGACCACGAGCGACCGGGCGGCCGCGTGGAGCTCCGACCCGCCTTTGTATGGCCGGTGGGGAGGACGGTACAGCCCAAGCCGCTTGAGCGTGCACGCCGGACACGCCTCGAGCAGCCACGGCACCCCGGGCCGGGCCGCCTGCATCGGCAGCACGCGAGCGCGACCGTCCGCCACCAGCGGGCCGACCACGTCGCGCAGGGCGCAAAACGTCTGGCGGTAGAGACGCAGATTGTAGGCGGAGAACGGTGCGCGCTCCTCCCGCTCGGTGAGCCGTCGCAGCTCACGACCGCCGGCCGCCTCCCAGCATGAGCGGCGGAACTCCTGGGCGGAGGGATAACGAGCACGGAAGGCGCGCAGGAAGTCCTTCCAGGTGCGCTCGCGCACCAATGACGCCGGCAGCCCCAGCGGCACGTCCAACCCGAAAATCGCCTCGCCAGCCACGCCGATGAACTGTCGCAAGGCGCGGAGCGCTCGGTCGCGCGCCACGCTTCCGCCCGGCAGTGTGGCCAGCGGCCGCGACCACTCGACTGCCACGCCCTCACCGTGTGGATGACCGCGCGCCACCCAGACGCGACGCCCCGCGTCGGCCGCGCCGCTGAAGTCGACGCCGTAGAGCGGCCGTGGCTCCATCATCGACCCGCGTCGCACGCCGACCCACTGCGGCTGATGGGGTTCATCCTTTGGCGGACGGAATCCCGTCCCGCGGCGCGGCAGCCTCCAGGTACGGCCGGGAGGAGGCGACTTGACAGCGAACAGAACATCTGTTCTGTTATCCGCAGAGGGGGTCGCTCATGCCGCCACCGCAGCTCGTGGAAACCGCCTGCCGCACGCTCCTCAATCGCGTGCGGGGGCCGCTGCCGTTTCGCTGGTCCGCCAACCCGTACCGCGGCTGCCAGCACGACTGCGCCTACTGCTTCGCCCGCTCCAGCTACGCCCTGCTCGGCTACGACCCGTCGGCCGACTTCGCCGGGCTGGTCGAGGTCAAGGTCAACGCCCCCGAGGCGTTGCATCGCGACCTCTCCCGCCGAAGCTGGCGGCGCGAGCTGATCGCGGTCGGCACCGCCTGCGACCCCTACCAGCCGGCCGAGCTCCACTACCGGCTCACCCGTCGCTGCCTCGCGGTCCTGGTCCGCCACGCCAACCCGACCAGCATCGTCACCAAGTCCCCGTTCATCCTGCGCGATCGCGACATCCTGCAGGAGCTTGGGCGTCAGGCGCCGCTCACCGTCAACTTCAGCGTGAGCTTCCTCGACCGCGACCGCTGGCGGCGGATCGAGCCTTCGACCGCCCCACCCTGGAAGCGCCTCGGCGCGTTGGAGCAGCTAGCGAAAGCCGGCGTCCGCGCGGGCGTGCTGATGGCGCCGGTCATGCCCGGCATCAACGACGATCCGGCCACGCTCGAGCAGGTCGTGCGCGCGGCTCGCGACCACGGCGCGTCCTTCGTCGCCGCCAATGCCCTGTTCTTGCAGCCCGCGACGCGCCAGGCCTTCTTCGACGCGCTCGCCATCCACTACCCGCACCTGCTGCCGCTCTACGCCCGCCTCTACGACCACGCGTACGCGCCGCCGCGCTACCGTGCCCAGGTGCAGCGCGAGATCGACGAGCTCAAGCGCCGTTTCGCTCTCGACGACCGCTGGACTGAGGACGACCGCTCCCAACCCGGGCAGCTACGCCTGCCCGGACTCCTCGCCGCCGTCGCCCACCGCCCGCCGACCTTGCCCGCCCGTCCGCCGGACGCGGCTCTGGCATCGGCCTTCTGCCCGGCCTGATCCAGGCCGCGGCCCAGATCTCAGATCTCGAATCGCAAATCCCGGTCCCGCCCGCCGCCACCTACGGTGGTTCGCCCAAACGGGCGCCCGTTGGGGCAGCCCCGGTAGGTTCTTCGTCGAGATCCAGAACAACCTGGCCTACGGCGACGCCCGCCGCTTCCGCCGTCGCGTGCTTCCTCCAACCTGTTCTCCGCACGCTCGGCAGCGCGCACAGTCGCCCCTTCGATCAGGGCGCAACGTCCGGTGCGGCCAGGCGTCCTGCGGACGCAGCGAGCTCGGACCGCCATTCCTCCCAGGTCCGGTTGCGGATGGTCTCCAGCGCTTCTGAGCCCCATCCGGCGACCTCGCGCAGGAACACCGCCGGAAGCATCACCCGCACCTGCTTCCGAAAGCGCTCGGCCGTGGCGACCGGCTCCGTAAAGTCGCGATCGCTGGTGACGAAGATGTCCACGTCACCCACCAGCAACGCCAGCGCGATCGCCACATCCTTCTCGCTGCGCACCAGGTCCACATTCCGTCGAACCACGTTGACCGGCGGCATCGTGAGCTCTTCATGCCGTGACGCTTCGAGGAAGAACTGGAGAGCGGCCATCTGAGCGGGCTGCGCCAGGTGTCGCCTGGCCTCCACAATCACCTGGGCGGGCAGCGCGACGTCGAAGAAGTCGCCCAGGGCGGTTCGCAGCACCTCGTGCGGCCAGCGCGGGAGACGGACACCCGCGATGAGGACGTTGGCATCGAGCGCGACCCGCAGCCTACGCTGCGCCATAGCGCTCGCGGTACAGCTCCTCACGAGTCCGCTTCACCGCGGCCACGATCTCCTGCTCGGTCGGCTCCGGGCCCGTGACCTGCTGAGCCGCGCGGGCCGCGCGCCGACTGAACTCGTCGCTGCGCCACCACGCCCGCAGCCGCTCCAGCTCCTCCACGTCCTCGGGCCGAACCAGCGCCACGAATGGACGGCCCTGTTTCTCGACGATCGCTGGCTCGCCGGTGTAATGCACGCGATCCGTAAGCTCAGCGAACTTCGCCCGCGCTTCTTGCGCCGAAACGACTCGAGTGGCCATCCGGCTGCACCTCACTCAACGCGTGTTACCGCACCCTCATCCTACTGCCAATACCGCGGATTTGCCACTTCTGCAGCTTCTGTACAGCCAGGCTGATGTGCTCTGCCGCGCATGTCTGGCGCACCCATCACAAGCTGGCCGGCGCCATCCTTCCTCCCGGTCCCGCCCGCCGCTCGGCCCCGGCCCAGATCTCAAGTCTCAGGTCTCGAATCGCAAATCCCAGTCCCGCCCGGCAGGCCGCTTACTCGCCGCCCTTTCCCCGGATACCGGGCTCCGTCATCGCCCGCGGGTCGAGCAGCGCGTCCAGCTCCGCTTCCGGCAGCACGCCGTCCTCCAGGCAGACCTGGCGGACCGTCTTGCCTTTCTCCACCGCCTCGTGCGCGATCTCCGCCGCCCGGTCGTAGCCGACCACCGGCGCCAGCGAAGTCACCATCGCCAGTGACCACTCGACGAAGCTCGCCGCCCGCTCGCGGTTCGCTTCCATGCCGCGCGCCGCACGCTCCGTGAACGCCCGCACCGCGTTGCCGAGGATGTCAATCGATTCCAGCAGGTTGCGCGCCATCACCGGCATCATCACGTTCAGGTCCAGGTTTCCGTGCGTGTTGGCGACCTGCACGGCCACCGCGTTGCCCATCACCTGCACGCAGGCCATGATCAGCGCCTCGCACATCACCGGGTTGACCTTGCCCGGCATGATCGAGCTGCCCGGTTGCACCGCCGGCAGCCGGATCTCCCCGATCCCGCAGCGCGGCCCCGACGACAGCCAGCGAATATCGTTCGCCACCTTCACCAGCGCCGTCGCGACCGCCGAGAGCTGCGCGGCCAGCTCGGCCGCCGTGTCCTTCGACTGCTGCGCCTCGAAGTGGTTCTCCGCCTCCCGGAAGGCCAGGCCAAAGCGCGCGCCGAGCCTCGCCGCGACCTTCGCGGCGAACTCCGGGTGCGTGTTCAGCCCCGTGCCGACCGCGGTGCCGCCCAGCGCCAGCTCCAGCAGCCGCGGCTGCACCGACTCCAGCCGCTGGCAGCAGAGCTCCACCTGACGCGCCCAGCCCGATGCCTCCTGACCCAGGCGGATCGGCGTGGCGTCCATCAGGTGCGTGCGGCCGATCTTCACCACGTCGTCCCACTCGCGCCCCTTCGCCCGCAGCACGTCGCGCAGCTCGACCATGGCCGGCAGCAGCACCGTCTGCAGCTCGACCGCCGCCGACACGTGGATGGCGGTCGGGATCACGTCGTTGGACGACTGCCCCAGGTTGACGTGGTCGTTCGGGTGCACCGGCTCTCGCCCGCCGCGCTTGCCGGCCAGGATCTCGTTCGCGCGCCCGGCGATCACCTCGTTCGTGTTCATGTTCGTCGAGGTGCCCGAGCCGGTCTGGTAGATGTCGAGCGGGAACTGGTCATCGAGCTTCCCGGCGATCACCTCCTCACCGGCCTGCAGGATGGCCCGCGCGCGCGCCTCGTCCAGCAGGCCGAGCTCGACGTTCGTCTCGGCCGCGGCCTGCTTGATGGCGCCCATCGCCCGGATGAAGCCGCGCGGAAAGCGAAGCCCGGAGATGGGGAAGTTGACTATCGCGCGCGCCGTCTGCGCCCCGTAGTAGGCGTCATCGGGCACCTGCAGCTCGCCCATCGAGTCACGTTCGATGCGATATTCCATGTCGAATCCTCCGCGAGACATCGTACTGCCAGGCAAGGCTTGGGCCGGAGCCCTGGCGGGTTCCGGCCCGTCGCCCGGCGTGGCCGACGGGTCAGGATACCGGTACGGGTGCCTGCACCTGCGGCATGGCGCCCGTCTGTGCCAGCACGGTCAACAGGTCGAAGTAGTGGCGCGCCTCGACCACCAGCCCGTCACGGAACCGATACACCAGCACCGCGTCCACCGACCCGCGCCGGCCGGTGGGCGGCAGCGTCCCGAACGGCGTGGCCATCAGGCCGTTGAACGTGCCCTCCCAGGTAACCTCGAGCACGACCATGTTGCCCACGGCGAGCCGGTTTGTGACCGTTCCCTTCAGGTCCGAGAAGGGCTGCTTCCAGCCGGAGACCGCGCGCACGACGGCGTCCGCCCCGGCCAAGCGGCGGTCGGTCCCCTTCTCCTCATAGGTGCATTCGGGCGCGAGCGATTCGCGATACGCGCGCCAGTCACTCCGCGAGACCGCCGCGACGTGCTCGACGGCGGCACTGATCAGGTGCTGCTCGAACATGAAACCCTCCTCCAGGGCACCGGCCCGCCGGGCCGGGTGCGCGCACGCGGTCCCCATCAGGTAGCACGAGGACCTGCGGCCGCATTCTGCCCGCGCGGACAGCGGGTGTCTGTCGGGCAACCTGCGCTGAATGCGGCAGGCCCTGTCGGGTGACGCCCTACACCGGTCCGGACCCACCCGCAATCGGCACGCCGCGACGCCGAGCGCGCCCCCGGCCGCCTCCTGCGCCGCCGGCGGGCGCCTCAGCCTTGAGACGTCTGCCCGGCATCAGGCACGCGGGACCTGCTCCGGCTGTCCGTTCGCATCGGGCGGGCCGACAAGGTCAACCGTGCGCTGCCGCCGGACGATCTCTGCGGTTCTCAGGCGAAGAGCGCGGCCAGCGGCAGCGTGATGTCCGGGAAGAGCGGGCAGGTGAGCGTGTCGCCCGCGGCGAGGGGCGGGAGCTCGCGGTAGCCCTCGGGGGCGTGCTCGTAGACGCGGACGGTCCGGGCGTCGGGGTCGACGGCCCAGTAGAAGCGGACGCCGAAACGGGCGTAGATGCGGAGCTTGGCGCCGAGGTCGCGCTCGCGGGTGCCCTCGGAGAGGACCTCGACGATGAGGTCGGGAGCGCCCTGGACGTTCTCCTCGGTGATGATGTGCAGGCGGTCGCTGCGGACGAACAGCAGGTCGGGCTGGACCACGTTGCGCTCGTCGAGCACCACGTCGAATGGGGCGAAGTAGACCTCGCCCTGGCCGAGTCGCTGCGCTTCCGTGAGGAGTTCGTACAGGAGCCCCACGATGCGTTGATGCCTGCGCTTGGGCGATGGGCTCACGACAACCTCCCCGTCGAGGATCTCGTAGCGCTTGCCGTCGTCCGGCATCTGGCGCAGGTGCGCGTAGCTGAAGATCGGCGGAATGATGGTCATCGTGGCTGTCGTCCTGCCCTCAGCATACTCCGGCTCGCCGCCTGGATTCGCCCTTGGCGCTCAGGCTTCCGCATCCTCGAACATCAGGATGGAGACGCCCGCCCCGGCGTACTTGGGAATGTCCGCCGCCGCCTCCTGCCCGGCCGGCGACGCCAACGCGGCGCGGAGCGCCTCGACCGAGTCGAACTCCAGCTCCGCGACGAACCAGTACGGCGCGGCGGGCTGACCCGGGCTGCGCACCTTCCCCCTGCTCACGCGGAACGACTTCACGCCCGGGAAGCGCCTCGTGATCGGCACGTGCACCTCGAAATAGTGCTTCTCGAACGCCTCCGGGTCGGCCGGCTCGTTGTAGAGCACCAGCAGCTTCGCCACCGCACCCTCCTGCAATAGGATCGCCGCCCATGATACGGCGCGCGGAGGCCTGCCTGCGGCAGGCAGGCGGAAATCCAGCCTGCCACATCCGATATCTCCAGCCCTGGATTCCGGCTCGCGCTCGCGTCGGCTCGCTCGGCCGGAATGACGCGCCGCGCGCCATTCCCGCTCCCCGTGTGATACTGGTGATGCCCCGTCTCTCAGTCGAGGTGCAGCTTGCCGTTCGCCACGATCGACATCAACATCGACCCGGTCGCGTTCCACCTGGGCGGATTCGCGGTGCGCTGGTACGGCATCATGTACGTCGTCGGCATCGTCATCGGCGCCCAGCTTGCCAAACGCTTCGTGCGCCGCCTGGGCGCCAGCGAGGATGACCTGTGGTCCGTCTTCCCCTGGGCCGTTGTCTTCGGCCTCATCGGCGGCCGCCTCTACTACGTCGTCCAGAACGACCAGATGTACTTCCTGCACCATCCGCTCCAGATCTTCGCGGTATGGAACGGAGGCATGGCCTTCTTCGGCGCCATCGCGGCCGTGGCGCTGACCATCGCCGCATTCGCCTGGCGACGGGGGCTCGCCATCTGGCCGATGCTGGACGTGGCCGCGCTCTTCGCCGCCTTCGGTCAGCCCTTCGGGCGCATCGGCAACATCGTCAACGGCGACATCCTCGGCTACGCGACCCATCTGCCGTGGGGCACCGCCTACTTGAACCCGGGCAGCTTCGCTCCCGAGCTGGGCGTCGCCTACCAGCCGGCCGCGGCCTACGAGATCCTCGCGAACCTGGTGCTCATCGCGGCGCTGGTCCTGGTGGTGCGGCGCGGCACGATGCCTGGGCGGGTGACCGCCGCGTACCTGGCCGGCTACAGCATCACCCAGTTCGTCGTCTTCTTCTGGCGGGCGAACAGCATCACCGCGCTGGACCTCAAGCAGGCCCAGCTCACCGCGGTCGTCACCTTCGCGGCCAGCCTGGCGCTCTGGTGGTGGCTGGCCCGCCGCTACCGGGGAGTCTCGCGCGGGCCGCTGGCGCCTGCCGGTCAGGCAGACGGGCCGGCGCCCGAGGGGCGCGTGCCGGACGCGCCCGTCGAGGGCTGACGCCGGGACGATCTCACCCGGGCACGAGGTGCGTGCTCGTCTGCACCACCAGCAGGCGACCGTCTTCGTCGGTCACGCGCGTCTCGATCACCACCATCCGTCGCCCGGGATGGATGATCCGGGCCTCGGCGCGGACCGTGCCGTGGCCGGCGTTGCGCAGAAACGCGGACGAGATCTGTACCGCCAGCGGGAACCGCTCGGGCGGCAGCGGCCCGCCGTGACCTCGATGAGCGTGGCGCATCGCCGCGGCCGTCGCCGTCGAGTCGGCCAGCGTCACCAGGGCACCGGCATGGAAGAGCCCGGTGAGCTGCTGCAGCTCCGGGCGGAAGTCCAGCTCCGCCACCACGCGTTCGTCCGATCGCTCCACGTAGCGGATGCCAACGTGAGAGAGCATCGAGGTCGGGTAACGTGCCAGCATCTCGTCGACCGGGTCCATCTCCCCCTCCACTCGCGGCCGGCCGTCCGGCGGACGGAGGGCCTCCCTGAAACAGTACCAGCGCGAGGTTCGCAGGACGCAACCGACCCGCCAATCGACCGCGGACGTCCAACCCGCGGGCACGAGCGGTCAAGCGACCGGCGGGACCAGGTCGAAGCCCTCGTGCGCGACACCGGGGTCGAACGCGAACGCCTTCTCGATGCCCGCCTGACGCATGAGCTCGAAGCTGACGCGGTCGACCAGGCTGACGTCCCTGCGCTCGCTGCCCAGCAGCGCGGCCACCGCGAGCTCGTGGAGTCGTTGGTCGACCCATACGGTTGCGATAGGCCGCGGCAGGTCGGTGTGCAGCCCGCGGACCGCCTGCGGCCCAAGTCGCCGCTGCACCAGCGCGGTTGATTCCACGAGAACGTAGCTGTGGGTCACCAACCCGGAATCGGGTGCCAGGAGAGCACGCCACGCACGTTCGGCCTCTGCGTGATGGCGGTCATCACGGTCCAGCAGGGCGTACAGCGCAGACGTGTCGACGAAGACCATCACGTCGAGAACGCCTCGCCCAGGTAGGCGTCATGCTCGCCGCTGGCGTCGGCCGACCCGGAGGAGAATCTCCCGGTCACTGCCAGCGCCCGGGCCTTCTGCTCCTCCCACGAGATCCAACGTTCGCGGAGCAGCCAGCCCTCGACGGCTTCCCTGACCAGCTCGGCGACCGGCAGGCCGCGCTGCGCGCCGATCTCCCGCAACGCACGCATCTGCTCTTGGGTCAACTGCACCTGGGTACGTTCCAGGCATGCCATAATGACACCTCGTATGCCATCACAGCGCGCCTCATCAATCGAAACCCTCTCCCGCACCCGCCGCCAGCGGCAGTCGGAACGTGAAGCGCGCGCCCTGCCCCGGCGGGCTCTCCGCGACGATCGTCCCGCCATGCGCTTCGACGAGTCGCCGCACGATGGCGAGGCCCAGCCCGCTGCCGCCCGTGGCGCGCGCCCGCGAGCGATCCGCTCGATAGAACCGCTCGAACACCCGTGGCAGGTCCTCGGAGGGGATGCCGAGCCCTTGATCCGCCACCGTGCACACCCCCCGGCTGTCCTCGCGGCGCAGCGAGACCGTCACGTCCGTGCCGGCCGGCGCGAAGCGCAGCGCGTTGCTCAGCAGATTGTGCAGCACCTGGCGCAGCCTCCCCGCGTCCGCCAGGACCGGCAGGGCCGCGCCGCCATCCTCCAACCGCAACGTCACGCCGCGGCCAGCCGCCAGCGACGCCGACTCCTCCAGCGTGGCGCGCGCCACCGCCACCAGATCGAGCGGCTCACGCCGCAGCTCGAGCCGCCCAGCGTCCGCCAATGACAGGACGCGCAGGTCTTCGACGAGCCTGCTGAGCAGCGCCGTCTCCTCGTGCAGAGTCGCGAGATGCTCGGCGTCCGCCGGCACCAACCCGTCCTGCATCGCCTCCACGTGCGACTGCAGGACGGCGAGGGGCGTTCGCAGCTCATGCGCGATGTCCGCCACGAGGTCCTGGCGCTCCTCCTGCGCCCGCGCCAGCGCCGCGGCCATGGTGTTGAAGGCCGTGCCCAGGTCGGCGATCTCGTCGCCACCCGTCACCGGGACGCGTTGGGCCAGGTCGCCGGCCGCCACGCGATGCGCCACGAGCGTCAGGCGGCGCAGCGGGCCGGTCATCGTCTGCGCCAGCACCACGCCCAGCACCACCGCCACCCCGACCGCCACCAGCGCCGCGAAGAGCAGCGACGTCCGCAGGTCGCTCAGGAACTGCTGCCGCGGCGCGCCCATCATCGCGGCCATCGCGTCGGCCGTCATCCCCATGCCGTGCATCCCTCCGGCACGAATGTCGGCGACGTAGCGGTTGAAGTTGTGCTCCGTGGCCACGCCGGCGAATGCCGCCACCACCGCCACGCCGATCAGCGACACCGCCGCGAAGGCGGCGGCAAGCTTCACGCCCAGCCGGTCCATGGCCTTCATGCCGTTCGTTCCAGCTTGTAGCCCACGCCGAACACCGTGGTGATGCGGCAGCCCGAAGCACTCCCGTTGGATGCCAGCTTCCGCCGCAGGTTCTTCATGTGCGCGTCGACGGTGCGGTCGTAGCCGCCCAGCGCGTGCTCGCCGAGCGCCTGCTCGAGGAGCTGCTCGCGGGTGAACACCCGGCCCGGGCTGGCCGCCAAGGTTGCCAGGATGCGAAACTCGGTCGGCGTCAGGTCCAGGACGCGGCCTCCGCAGCGCGCCTCGTGCGCCGCCCGGTCCACCTCCAGATCACCAACGATGCTCCGCTCGGACACGCCCTCGGTGGCCGGCGGCTGGGCGCGGCGCAGCACGGCCCGCAGGCGCGCGGCGAGCTCGCGCGGGCTGAACGGCTTCGTGACGTAGTCGTCCGCGCCGAGCTCGAGCCCCACCAGCTTGTCGACCTCTTCCGCCCGCGCGGTCAGCATGATCACCGGCGCCTGCGAGCGAGCGCGGATGCGCCGGCAGACCTCGTACCCGTCGAGCTTGGGCAGCATCAGGTCGAGCACCACCGCGTCCGGCCGCTCGTCCGCGAAGCGCCGCAGTGCTTCCTCGCCGTCGCCGGCAGTCAGCACCTCGTGACCGTCTCGCTCGAGGTAGAGCCGCACCGCGTCCACGATGCGGGGCTCGTCGTCCACCACCAGCACTCGCGCCATCACCCGCGCTCCTGCGCGCCACACGTGGCAGGGCGGGCCGCAAGACCCGCCCTGCTGCTCCACCAGCCACTCGTCGCCGGTCGGCTCAGCGCCAGGGCCCTCCACCTCCCATCATGCCACCCGGTCCGAACCCGGATCGGCTGCCGTTTGCGCCGGAGCTCGGCGGGGTCGAAGAGGTCGGACCGCTGCCAGCGCCCCGATCGAAGCGTGAGCAGTTCTGCGTCATGCCCGATCCCATGCCGTTGGGGTGGTTCTGCTGCATCCACTGCCACATCTCGGGCGCGTTCTGCTCCATCCACTGGTACATCGCGCCGTAGCCGCCCTGCGGGCCGGGCTGGCCGCTCGGCCCAAGCGCGGGCGCCGGCGTCGTGTCGCCCACCACCACCGCGCCGACCATGCCCGCATGCAGCGTGCAACGGTACTCGTACACACCCGCGGTGCTGAACGTGTGCTGGTATGTGTCGCCCGGTCGCAGCAGGTCCGACTTCCACGAGCCGTCGTTCGCGACCACGTTATGCGGGGTCTGGCTTGTGTTCGTCCACGTCACCGTGGTGCCGGGCTCCACGCGGATGACCCCGGGGTCGAAGCTGAAGTCCCGCATCTCGACCCGGTCAGCCCGCACCGGCTGGGCCGTCGCCTGCGCTGCGCCACCCGCGGCGCTCGGCCGTCCGGCGCCCGTCGCCGCTACCACTGCCGGCAACGCGATCACGCCGACCAGCGCCACCCCGAACGCCACGATCTTGAGCATCTTCGACCTGGTCATCGTACTGTCACCTCCGTTCCGTTCTCGCTTCTCCACGTGCGCGTCGCCGGACCGTTACGGCTGGCGCAGCACCTGGAGCGTGTGCTCGTACTCCTCGCGCGTGATCTCGCCGCGCGCGTAACGCGCGCGGAGCACGTCCTCCGGCCGCGGGGCGCTCGGCCCGGCGGGCCGCTGGGCCAGCGACACGACGATCCACGCGACCAGCCCGATCAGCAGCGCCCAGAAGACGAGCCCCAGACCCATGCCGAACCAGCTCCAGCCACCCATCCACGACCCCGGAAATCCGTAGCCCATCATTCGTCCACCCCCGCCGGCTGTTCCGGCCTCTCTTGCTCATCTCTCACTCTGCAGCCGGAGTTTGAAGGACCTGTGAAGTCCGTGCGAAGGGTCCGTGGAGGTTTCGCGTGCGCCCGATTCCGTAGACAGATCGAAGCCGCCGCCCCTGGCGAGGCGGCGGCTGGTCTGCGAAGGCGGCAGTCGTCCGGTCAGACGATCCCGCGCGGCACGATGTACCAGTAGGTGCGGTTGAACAGCATCTTCTCGTAGTGGTAGAAGCGTGACGGCCGCGGCGGCTGCGGCGGGTGCTCGTAGTCGAAGGCGAGCTGGGTCGCCTGGCCGTACCCGGTCTCCAGGAAGCAGAGCACGTGCCCGTCGTACTTGGCCGCGGGCTGCTTGCCGTGCACGGCGTCCGCGATCCGGTCGGCCACCACCTTGGCCTGGAAGTGGGCGGCCGAGCCGCTCTTGCTCACCGGCAGGTCGGTCGCGTCGCCCAGCGCGTAGATCTCGGGACGCCCCTTGACCTGCAACGTCTCGCGGTCCGTGGGCAGCCAGCCCTGCTGATCGCCCAGCCCGGACTCCACCACCACCGGGGCTCCGCGGTGCGGCGGCACCAGGACCAGGAGGTCGTACTGCTCCTCCTCGCCCTCCATCGACCGCACCACCTTCGCCACTGGATCGATCGACTCGGTGTTGAAGAACAGCCGGTACTCCACGCCCCGCTCCTCGAGCAACGGCGTGACCATCTGCGACACCGTCTCGATGGTGAAGACGCGGTTGAGCGGCGAGAGGTAGACGATCTTCGTCCGGTCGCGCAGGCCACGCTGCTTCAGGTAGTCCTCGAGCATGAACGTGAACTCGAGCGGCGCCGGCGGGCACTTGTACGGGATGTCGGCGACGCCGACCACCACCGTGCCGCCTCCGAACCCGTACAGCGCCGCCCGCAGTCGCAGGGCGTTCTCCGCGTTGTAAAAGTTGTGCGCCGCCTCCTCGTAACCCGGAACCGCCTCCGGCGCGAGCCGCGCACCCGCCGCTACGACCAGGTAGTCGTACTCCAGCGGGGCGCCCTCGGCCAGCACCACCCGGCGCGCGTCGGCGTCGATCTTCACCACCCGGTCCACCACGAGCCGCACCTTGCGACTCAGGAGCGAGCGCTCCCGCTTGACCAGGTTCTCCGGCTTCTCGAGCCCGAACGGCACGTACAGCCAGCCGGGCTGGTAGATGTGCCGGCCCGTTGCATCCACGACAGTGATCTCGGCCGCGCTGCGCGATAGCTTCCGCGCGAGCAGGTTGCTTACCAGCGTGCCACCTACCCCGCCGCCGAGGACGACAATCCGTGCGGTCATCGCATGCCATGACGGGGCATCCGACGATACCCCATCGTCTCCTCTCTCGACATGGTGCTCTTCGCTCAGCGCGTCTTGCGGACCACGAAGCGGGTGTAGCCTTCCTCCTGGAAGGTCCCAACGAACTCATGACCGGCCTTCTGCACCCAGGCCGGGATGTCGCGAGCGGATCCCGGGTCGGACGAGAGCACCGACACGACTTCGCCGACCTGGACGCTCTTCACGCCGCGGATGAGCTCCATCAGCGGCCCCGGGCAAAAGCTGCCGCGCGCGTCGATCTCCTTGCTGATGCTAATTCCTTCCGGCACTGCCATTTCAGGTCCCTCCCCGCTCAGATAAAGAGCGTGATCTTTCCTTCCTTCGCACGCTCGACGAAGCTGGCTACGCCGATCACGTCGCTGACCAGGTCCTCGAGGTCGTCGAGCTTCCAGCCGAACAGGTCCATGGTCATACCGCAAGCGTAGACCTTCACATCACCAATCTCGGCCGCGCCGCGCAGCGTGTCCAGCCAGTTCGGGACCTTCTTCTCCTGCATCGCCTGCATCATCGGGACCTTGTGGTCTTCGAAATCAGCGCTGATCCGGTCGTTGGTCTGGTACGCGCCCTTGCGGAACGCCTCCAGCCCCCAGAAGGTCAAGAACAGCTCGACCTCCAGCCCCATCGCCGCGCCGCCCGTGGCCAGTGTCGACACCGCCAGCAGCTTGTCGACCGTGCCCGAGAAGCAGACGATAGACATCCGTTCGGCTGCCATCGCTACCTGTGTCCTCCATCCTGCGGTTTGGTGGCTCGTGCCACCGCTCCCACCCTATCGGGCGGTATACCCCTGCTCCTATAGGGTATCTTCTGACACTCCTGTGGGGCGGTACCCCACCCTAGTCGGCAACGACCGCGGCCTCCGGGCCCGTCCCCGGCGCCTCACGCGCGTAGCGGCCGCTGCGCACGGCAAGCGCGGCGACGGCGGCCGCCAGTGCCAGCACCGCCGCGGCCAGGGCGAGCGCCACGTATCCTGCGTTCACGGCCCGCGCGGCGACCTGCCGGGTGACCTCGGGAGCCTCCGTCAGGAAGGAAAGCACGGAGTCGCGCGCCGCCGGCGGCACCGCCCCCGCCGCCCGCGTCTGGTACGCCGCCCCGAGCAGCGCGATGCCCAGCACCACGCCCGTCTGGCGGGTCATGGTGAGCACACCTGCCGACAGCCCGCTGAAACGTCGCGGGGCCGAGTCCATCGCCACCACCGCCACCGGCGCCACCAGGAACGCCAGGCCAACGCCACGGAGCAGCATCGGGCCCAGCAGGCCGTCCACAAACCGGCTCTCGGGTGTCATCGCCGCCATATAGAGGTAGGACAAGACGATCAGCAGGCACCCTCCGACAAGCATCCAGCGCACACGCGGCCCCGCCCGGCCGGCCAGCCGGCCCACAGACGGCGCCAGCACCACGTACGTCACCGTGCTGGGGAGGTACAACAGCCCGGCCAGCAGCGGCGAGTAGCCCCAGGTGTTCTGCATGAGCAGGCTCATGTACGCCTGCACCCCGAACGCCGCCGCCGAGTAGAGGAACGACGTGACCTGGATCGCCGCGAATGCGCGGTCCGCGACCAGCTCCAACGGCACGAGCGGCGCGGTCACCCGCCGCTCGACCTGGACCCAGGCCACCAGCAGCAGCGCGCCGCCCCCGAGCATGCCCAGGAGCCGCGCCGACGCCCATCCATAGTCGTTGGCGTGGATCAGCGCCCAGGTCGGAAAGCCGAGCCCCGCCGCCAGCAGCAGCAGCCCGCCCAGGTCGACGCGCCGTGGCGCGCGCTCGTCGCGGCTCTCTTGCACGGCCCAGAGCGTGAGCGCGGCGGCAAGGACTCCCACCGGTACGTTCACGTAGAAGACCCAGCGCCAGCCCAGCCCCTCCACGATCACGCCGCCCAGCACCGGCCCGGCGACCAGTCCGACCCCGCCCACGGCGCTCCATACGCCGAGCGCGAAGGCGCGCTGGCGACCCTCCGGGTACGCCTGCGTGAGCAGCGAGAGCGTGGCAGGATACATCACCGCGCCACCCAGCCCCTGCACCGCCCGGGCGCCGATCAGCGTCCAGTCGTTGGGCGCGGCGCCGCAGGCCATACTGGCGAGCGTGAAGATGGCCAGGCCCGCAAGAAACGACCGCCGCCGGCCGAACACGTCTCCCAGGCGCCCGGCAGCGATGGGAAACACCGCCAGCACGAAGATGTAGGCCGAGACGGTCAGCTCGAGCGTCGAGAGGCCCGCGTGGAACTCGTCGCCGATGTGCGGGAGCGCCACCTGGACGACGAAATTGTCCAGGGTGAGCATGGCGACCCCGAGGGCGGAGGCGAGCAGGGTCAGGCGCTGGCGCCAGTCTGGGGTCATTCCTTCACGCCCCGGGCGACTCCGTGCCGGATGACCGAAATGCTAGGACCCGGCCCGCGCAGGGGCAAGCGAGCACGCTCGTCGACGCGCCGGCGCCGACCTCTCAGCCCGCACCCCACACGGGTGTCGGGAACGCGAGGGACCGCGGCCGTGGGACGAGAGCGGAGACCTGGGACTTGAGATCTGAGACTTGAAGTCCAGGGTCTGATGTTGGAGACCAGGGGCCTCGGAGCGGCCGCCCAGCCAGCGGATCCGAAGCCGAGGGCCGCTTCCTCGAGCGCACGAGCGGTCACCGAACCTCCGCCATCCCCTGCCGCCGCATGTCACCACCGGCGGCCGCGGAAGACGCACCCCGCCGTCGTCAGGCGTGCAAGAGACGGAGTCGCCCGGCCGCACAAGCCGGGCGCGAACCGCCGGTCACTCTTGCAGCCGGCGACGCAGGCGGTCGTACTCCTCCTCCGTGATCTCGCCCGCGGCCAGCCTCCGCTTGAGCAGTGTCAGGGGATCGGCCGGCGTTGCCGAGGGCGGCGCCGCCGACCCGGGCGCTGCGCCCCGTGGCTCGGTCAGCACCCGCACCAGCCAGACGATGCCGGCGATGACCAGTCCCCAGAAGAGCACCATCCACACGGTGCCGACGATCCACCACCAGCCCCAGCCCTGGCCCATGTGCCACATATCTCACCTCCTGGCCCAGCCCCGCGGCCTCCGCCCGTCTCCAGTCACCAATCCCGGACCGCGTCTCCAGTATGCGCCGCCATCGTTGGCGCCCCCCATCTCCAATCTCAGATCTCGGATCTCGCATCTCGGCTCTCAGATCTCGTCCCTGGGCCGCCTACACTGATCTCGTGAAGACCCAGTCGCTGGAAACGCTCGTCGGCGACACCCCGATGGTCGAGCTCCGCAACCTGCCGCTGCCCGAGGGGGTGCGCTTGTACGCCAAGCTGGAGGGCGCCAACCCCACCGGCTCGATCAAGGACCGCATCGCTCTGGCGATGCTGCGGGCGGCCGAGTGCGAGGGACGCCTGCGCCCCGGCGACGCGATCGTGGAAGCGAGCACCGGAAACACCGGCATCGCGCTGGCCATGCTCGGCCGGCTGGCGGGCTACACGGTCCACGTGGTCGTCCCGGAGAACGTCTTCCCGGAGATCGGGCGGCTGCTGGGCGCGTACGGCGCGGTGGTCCACTGGGTGAGCGGCGGCGGGGACGTCCGTGCGGCGATGCTGGCCGCGCGCGCGCTGGCCGACCGCTACGACTGGTACCTGCCGGACCAGTTCTCCAACCCGAGGAACGTGGAGGCGCACTACGCGACGACCGGCGCGGAGATCCTGCGGGACCTCCCTGACGTGGACGTGGTGGTCGCCGGCCTGGGCACCGGCGGCACGATCACCGGCGTCGGGCGCCGGCTGAAGGAGGCACGCCCCGCCGTCAAGGTCGTCGCGGTGGAGCCCCACCCGGGCAGCCAGGTCCAGGGCCTCCAGTCGTTCGAGGACGGCTACGTGCCGCCCATCCTCGACGCCGCTGTCCTGGACGGCAAGGTGCTGATCCGCAGCCGGCACGCCTTCGCGCACGCTCTCACCCTGGCCCGCAGCGAAGGGATCTTCGCCGGGCCGAGCGGCGGCGCGGTCGTCCACGCCGCGCTGCGCTTCGCCCGTCGTGTCCGGCGCGGCAAGATCGTCTGTGTCCTCGCCGACGGCGGCTGGAAGTACCTCGGCACGCGGCTGTGGGAGGCCACGCCCGAGCCGCCCCACCCGGACGAGGACGAGCTCGACGACACGATCTGGTGGTAAGGAGAACGCCATGCCCTACACCAAGGGTCTCGACGACACCGTCCTCGACCAGCAGGTCTCAATCACCCTGACGAAGCGCGACATCCTGCTGGTCCGCCATGCGTTAGAGGAGATGCTGAGCATCTACACGCGCGAGGACCACATGTACGGGGCGATCCACGCCGCGCTCGCCCGGCTGCCGAACCCCGAGAAGGAGGCCGCCGCCGGCTAGCCAGCTCCCACGGCCACGGGGCGAACCTCAGCCGAACGCAGATGGATGCGGACGGGGATCGCATTGCCCCCGGTGCGCCGCGCCTTCTGCTGACATGTCCCCTCCGACCTGGGCCGCGCGGCAACGACTTGGCCCCGTTGAGACCGCCGGCGCCCGCGCGGTCGGCCGCTACATCCACCCCCTGCGCCGCATGTACCAGACCTGCGCCACGCTGATCACGAGCATCCCCAGCAGCGCCAACCAGAACAGCTCTCCCGCGTCCCACCGCACCTGCGGCAGGTGACCGAAGTTCATCCCGAACACCCCGGTGACGAACGTGATCGGCAGAAAGATCGAGCCGACCACCGTCAGACGCTTCATCACCTCGTTCATCAAGTTGTTGACCGTCGAGAGGTACGCGTCCAGCGCGCTCGCGAGGAGGTCGCGGAAGCCGTCCACCACCTCGAACGCGCGGATCAGGTGGTCATGCACGTCGCGGAAGTACACGATATGGTCTTCACGAACGAGCGCGTATGCCGGGTTGGTGAGCCGCGCGAACGCCTCCATCTGCGGCCCGATCACCCGGCGCAGGCGGTTCACGCCGCGCTTCATCTCGAGGATGCGGTGGAGCTGCGCCTGCCGCGGCCGCTCCACCACCTCGTCCTCGAGCGAGTCGAGCTGATCGTCCAGCGCGTCGAGCAGGGGGAAGTAGGAGTCGACCACGGCGTCGGCCACGGCGTAAACGAGCGCGTCTGGCACGTGGTCGCGCAGCGCCGCGCGGGCGTTGAGGCGCTCGCGCAACTGGCCCTCCAAGTCCAGCGACGAGGGGTGGCGGGTCAGCACCCAGTGGTCGCCGAACGCCACGTCCACCTGCTCCAGGTCGAGGTCCGTGGCGTCGGCGTTGACCCGCGCGGTGAACATCACCAGGTAGGTGTAGCTGGGGAAAGGCTCCAGCTTGGCCCGCTGACCGCCCTTGCGGATGTCCTCGAGCGTCAGCTCCGCCAGCCCCAGCGCGGCGCCCGCTCGCGTCACCTCTTCGTCGGACGCGTCCTGCAAGTCGACCCAAACGAGCGCGCCTGGGTCCGCCAACGCATCCGTGACGGCACCGTCCCACGGTTCCAGCTTCTCGGCTTCGGTCCGCTTGACGAAACAACGCAACATCCCGGCTCCCTCCTGGCACGCATCTCCGTACGATTATGGAGAGCGACGGGCGGGAGGGCAGCATGCGCGCGATCGTGGGCGCGGACGAGGACGTACCGGTGGTGCACACGCTGGCGGAGGAGCTGCGCCGCCGCGGCTACGAGCTGCGGCTCGTCGGCCCGCCTGGGGGCACGGGCGAGCAGTGGCCGGACGTGGGCCAGATGGTGGCGCGCGCCGTGGTCTCCGGCGAGGCGGAAGTCGGGGTCGCCTGCTGCTGGACGGGCACCGGCGTGTCCATCGCCGCCAACAAGGTGCCGGGCGCGCGGGCCGCCCTCTGCTGGGACGCGGAGACAGCGCGCGGCGCCCGCCGCTGGAACGACGCCAACGTCCTCTGCCTCTCCCTGCGCTGGACGTCGGACGCGCTCGCGCGCGAGATCCTCGCCGCCTACCTGGACGCCACGGCGGAAGACTCGGAGCGCGAGAACATCGCCCGCGTCAGCGACGGCTCCTCGGGCAAATCAAACGCGCGCGCTCAGCGCAGCCACGGATAGTCCTCGACGGTGAAGCCGGCATCCCTGAGGATGCGCGCCGCCGGGCCCCGGTCGATGTCCGCACCGGTGTGCGCCGGCACGGTTACGGCCGCCTTCCGCTCCTGGTGCCACAATGTCAGATGGCTGACAGACGATCGGTCTTGGACGAACCCCTGCGGTCTGAGGTTTCAATGCTCACCCGGTCCGAAGACCGGGTGCGACCAGCTCCCGCGACGTGATCGGGGGGGGGGCCGCGTCATCACGGAATCCCGACGGTCAGTTCCTCGACGTGGACGAGCTTGTCATCCTGCGGAATCGCCTGCCCGTGGTCCAGCAACACCTGGACGTGCTGCTCGATCGCCTCGCGGATATCGCGGCGTGCTTCCTCCACGATGCAGCGATCCCGGCAGCCTTCTGCCGCTCGGCGACGGATTCCGCGCGAGCGAGCTGCACCCCGCGTCGGCGGAATCACAACCCGTTAACCGGGTGGCGACTACACTGGAGCTGCGGCGAGGGGACCGGCCGCAGGGGGCGAGCGTATGGCCGTCGTCACCGTGCACGGCACGCTTGGGTCCGGCGCGCGGGATGTCGCGCGGATCGTTGCGGAACGGCTGCGCCTCGACTACGTCGACCACGAGCTGATCGTCTCGCTTTCCCAACGCATGGGCCTGTCGGTGGAAGCCGTGGAAGAGCACGACGAGCGCGCCGCCGGGTTCGCTGAGCGGCTCGCCGCATACTTCCGCGCCTTCCTCGAGCGGTCGGCCGCCGCCGGGCCGACGGACCCCTTCCTGGGGCCGTCCGGCCTCGAGCCGCTCATCACGCGCACCTACGCCGAGGCCGCCCAGCCGGAAGACGAGTTCGATCAGCGGGCCTACGTGCGCGCGATCACGGATCTCATCGTCGGGCTCGCCGGCGGGAGCAACATCATCATCGTCGGTCGCGCTTCGCAGATCGTCCTGCGCGACTTCCCAGGCGCCGCCCACGCGCTCATCGTGGCGCCGCGTTCGCTGCGGGTCGAGCGAGTCGCCGCGGCCGAGGGCCTCGCGCCCGACGCCGCCGAGAAACGCGTGCGCCAGGCCGAGCAGGACCGCGACCTCTTCTACCGCCGGCTCTTCAAGGTCAACGCCGCCGACCCGTGCCTCTACGACGTCATCTGCAACACCGGGCGGCTATCGTATGAGGCGGCGGCCGAGGCTACCATCGCCGCCGCCAGCAGCCACCAACCGCGGCCCGGTTAGCGACCGCGCTCCGCCCGTGCGGCCCGTGCCAAGGTGGAGAGCACGGCGCGGTCGGTGGGAAACGCCAGCGGCGGCCACGGCCCGGCGAGCGGCGTCCACGCCAGCGCGTCCACGTCGTCGCCCGGCCGTTCTCTCCCGCCGGCGACCTCGCCGTCGAGCCACACGCCCACCGTTGGCTGCCACGGCGCGTGCCGGTTCGACGCCACGAAACGCGGCGCGCCCGCCCGAACCCGCAGCCCGGTCTCCTCGCGCAGCTCCCGCTCGGCCGCTCTCCGCAGCGGCTCGCCCCACTCGACGTAGCCAGAGGGGATGCACCACAGCCCGCCATAGCTTCCCGCGCGTCGCACCAGCAGGATGCGACCGTCGCGCACCAGCAGGACGGCCACGCCGACCGCCGGCCCTCGGTAGCTCCAGCGACCGCAAGTCAGGCAACGGCCGGCCGCCTCGGGCCGTCGCCGGTCGGGTTGCAGAACGCCGCCGCAGGCCCCGCAATAACGCGTGTCGTTCGGCGCCAGGCCGCCGCCGCAGCGGGGGCAGGTCCAGTCGGCCAGCACACGCCAGAGCGGCACCAGCCGCAGGCAACCGCGGCAGCGTGCGACACCGCGCGGCCGCCTCACGGCGTGCGCGGGCCGCCGTCGGGGTCAAGGTCGATGAGCGTCACCGGCTCGAGCAACGCCCGCTCCCAGGCCGCGAGCACGGTATCCAGGTCGTTCAGTCGGCGGAGGTACGCTTCACGCCGCTCGTCCTCCGTCTCCTCAGGACCCAGGCGGCCCGCGCGCGTGAGCACGGCGCGCACCTGCGCGAGCCGCGGGCTGCCCATCCCCCAGGTCGCCTGCGCCAGCTCCACCACGTCACCCAGCCACAGCTTGTAGCGCGGCCCGTCCGGCAGGAGCGCAAGGAGGAACGGCACCTGCTTGCGCAGCGCTTCGATCTGGCCGCGCAACTGCCGCGGGTCCACCGGGGTCACGGGGTGACGTGCGGATGCGTGGTCGGCTGAGGCTCGACCGGTGGGAGTCCAAGCAGCTCGCGCAGGGCGGCCTCACCGCGGTTCAGGCGCGCCAGGATGCCCCAGGGACCGTAGATCCCGAGCGACATGTTGTCCGCCACGCCGCGCTGGTAGGGCGTGCGGCCGCGCTCGCCGACTGCCCGGACGAATGCCCGCGTCGCCGGGTGGTCCGGTCCCAGCGCCTCGTAGAGGATGTTCGAAGTCTCGTCCGCCCACTGATAGTAGACCAGCGGCTCCGGCCCCACGCCGCGCAGGTGGGAGAGGCGGTCGAGCTGCTGTCGAACCAGCTCCGCGGCCTTGGAGGAGAGGGTCGCTTCCATCGGCACCACCTCGGGCGAATGCGTCCGGCCTCAGGATAGCCGAGCAGAACAGCTCGGCGAAGCGCGCTACCGCCGCCGCGTCGCATACTCGAAGGCGTGGAACGCGTAACCGCGGTCATCGTCGCCGGCGGGCATGGCCGGCGGTTCGGCGGGGACAAGGCCCTCGCGCCGCTCTGCGGTGCGCCGCTGGCGCAGCACGTGGCACGACGCCTGGCGCTGGTGGCGCAGGAGATCGTGGTCGTACGCGCCGCCGGTCAGCCCGACCTGCCGCTTTCCATTCCCGTGCCGCTGCACCATGCGCACGACGTCGTGCGCGCCGCCGGACCGCTGGGCGGCATCGTCACGGCGATGCGCGCTCGGGCGGCCGACTGGTACCTCGTCGCCGCGGCCGACCTGCCGCTGGCGCCCGCCGCCCTCTTCCGCGCGCTGCTGGCGCACGCCCGCGCCTCGGGCCGCGCGGCCGTCCTGCCGGCGGCCGATGGTCTGCTCGAGCCGCTCTGTGCGGCCTACCGGCGCGACTGCCTACCCGCGGTCGAGCGTGCGCTGATCGAGGGCCGGCTCAAGACGACCGCGTTCCTGGACGAGGTGAGCTGGGAGCCGTGGCCCGAGGTGGAATGGCGGCGCTGCGACCCGTCCGGCCGCGCGTTCCGCAACATCAACACCCGCGCCGACCTCGATGCGCTCGAGGCGGAGTGCCGCGCTGCCCGGACGAGGGAGTAGCCGCGGATGAGCCCGGGGCGACGGCGACCGTCGTAACGCGACCACGGGCCGGCCATTATCGCCCTGCCTGGCCGGAGCGGGTCAACCCTTGTATTCGCGCCAGAGGACGTAGCCGCAGAGCGCCGCGAACGCCGAAAGGGCGGCGATGGTGAAATCGTCGGGAGCATTGAGCGGCGACGCGCCTCCCATGGGCAGCGCGTTCATCAGCACCATCAGGGCCGCGACCCCGACGCCAACGGCCAGCCCAAACAGCAGCGATCGCGGGTGACGCAGGCGCGGGTGCATCGCCTCAGCGGAGGATCTTGTCGAGGCTCACGGCCGCCAGCCAGATGAGCATCCCCAGGATCGCCACACCCAGCAGCGCGACGCCGATCACCAGGTCCGCGTGGTCCACGCCACATCCTCCCCTGTTGGCTCCCGTGCGGCATCATCCTAGCGCGCCCGGAATCCGCGCTCAACGGGTTACCGCGTGACTCCCTGTCGCATGCCACAAAGGCGGCGGCAAGGCACCGCGTGCGCCAGCCTCGGAGCGCCTGCCCGCAGCGGGCAGGTCAGGCAGACGGCAGGACGCTGACGCCTGTGGCCGCGAGGGTCGCACTCTCAAGCGCGCCGCGGACGTCGCTCCGTGTCCGGGCGGCCGCCCCCCGCCAGTCCGCGGGGGCGGGCGCCAAGCTGCCAGCGCGTCCGCAGCGCCTGACCGCCGGGCGCCTCAGCGATCCAGGCGAGCGTGTCGACCTCGACCTCCCACGTGAAGTCGCGGTCGGCCAGCAGCCGCATCGCCGCGGCCACCCGCTCCGCGTCGGTGTCGCCCATGGCCAGCGTGATGTGCGGAATCCACTGCTCGGGCTCGTAGTACGCCACTGGGCCATGGGCCGCCGGCGTGACCGCGGCGGTCACCATCCGATGGAGCGCGCTCAGCTCGGCCGTGCGGACGACCGCGACGAAGAGCACCGGCGCAGCCCCGGAGAACACGCCCAAGCCGCCGGTCCGCGCCCGCAACGGCGCCATGTCCGCGATCAACGGAGCAAGCGCCCGGTCGAGGTCGGCGCTGTCGTAGCAGTTGGCCACATGGTAGGAGAAGTGCGGGAATGGGGTCCCGTGCACGCCGCGCAGCCCGCACTCGCGCTCCAGCTCGGCCCACGTGCGTTCGACCTCGGCCGCGTGGGGCCCATCGAGCAGCGAGACGATCCCTTCGATGGCGCCGCGCTCCCGGGTTACGACTCGGCCAGGCGCACGTTGAGCGCCGACACGACCCGCCGCAGCACCTGCTGCAGGTGGCCGGCGTCGCTCTCGGTCCGCGGCAGGGCATAACGCAAGTCGCCCTCCGCGGTCAGCAGCGTCAGCTCGTGGAACCGCTCGCCGAGCACCAGCTCGGCCCGGCGGACCTGGTGCCACGGCAGCGCACGCTCCAGGCGCCCCGCCCCGGGGCGCAGCGAGGCACCCCGATACACCAGCAGCCGCCGGTCGGTGAGCACCAGCCGGTACGCGCGCGGCCGGGCGTTCGCCAGGCGCGCCAGCAGCCCCTTTCCCCGACTGCGCGGCTGCAGGCCGATGGCACCCGCCTCCACCCGCTCCCCGGATTGCAGGTCGGCGGCGGCCAGCTCGCGCTCTGCCCCATAGTGCGCGGCGATCGGGTCGACGTTGTCCACGGATTCGAGCCTCCCCGCACTTCTAGAATAGGCGCATGAGCAGCCAAGCGAGCGCGCGTCGCCAAGCCACCGGGATCAGCCGCGGACTCCGGGGCCTGGTGCGCTACCCGCGCTTTCGCCGGCTGCTCGCCGGGCGGATGGCGGGCATGACGGCCGAGAACGGCCTGCTCTACTCGTTGCTCATCGCGCTGGTCGAGCGCACCAACTCCTCCTTCAATGCCGTGCTGCTGATCATCGCCTACAGCGTCCCGGCAGTGGTCTTCGGTCCGTTCGCCGGCGCACTCTCCGACCGCTGGCCCAAGCGCACGACGCTCGTGACCACCAACCTGGTGCGCGCCGGCCTGTGCGCTGCGCTCGCCCTCACCCGGCCGGGAGTCCTGGGCATCTACCTGGTCATCGCGCTGCTCTCTTTCGTGGGACAGTTCAACAGCCCAGCCGAGGCGGCAGCGCTGCCCGCCGTCGTGACCGAGGAGGAGTACGGTGCCGCCCACTCCCTCTTCGAGCTGGCCCAGGTGATGGGCCAAGTGGTGGGCATGGCGCTCATCGCGCCGATCATCCTCAAGCCGTTCGGCGCCGAGCCCGTCTACGTCCTGGCCGCGATCGGGTTCGTCTACGCCGGGTACATGCAGGCGCGCATCCCTCGACTCGACAAGGCCGCGCGGCTGCGCCCGCACCAACCGCTGCGCGGCTTTCTCGATACCTACCGCACCGGCTGGGACACGATTCGCGCGGACCGCACCTCATTCTTCGTCGTGCTCGACTTCGTGCTGGTCACCACGCTGCTCAAGCTGGTCGTGGTGCTGATGCCACACTACGTCTACCGCGTGCTACACCTCGACCCGACAGCGACCGTCTACATCGCGGCGCCGGCGGCGGTGGGCGGAGTCCTGGGGCTGCTCATCGCGCCGTGGCTCGGCGCGCTGTTCAGTCATCACCGCGTCGTCACCGGCGGGTTCTGGCTCTACGCCGTGGTGGTGTGGCTGCTGGGACTGGAGGTCTCCGTGGCGACGTTCGTGTCGCAGCAGATCCACCTCAACATCGCCGGGCTGGCGGAGAAGCTCGGCATCTCCTCACTGGTGGTCAGCGTCATGATGCTGGCCGTGCCGCTAGGGCTGGCCTTCTCGTTGGTGGGGGTGGGGACGCGCGCTGCGCTGTCCTCTCGCACCCCCGAGGAGCGGCAGGCGGCGGTCTTCGGGACGCAGAGTGCGGCGGCGGAGCTCTTCTCGCTCCTACCGCTGCTCATCGGTGGCGCCATCGCCGACATCGCCAGCCCGCGCTACGTGCTGCTCGCTTTCGCGAGCGTCGCGCTGCTAGCCGAGCTCTGGACGCGTTTCCGCTATCGTCCCAGGCAGCTACAGCCGGCGCGCCAACCGGCATAGGACGAGGCGCCCCGGGAGCGCTTATGTCTCGTACAACGCTCCGAGCCGCGCGGCGACGACCGAGCAGGATGGCTCCTGCGCTTCGCCCACACATGCCCACGGGCCGGTGTATGCTCAACGCAGGACGACAGCCACGATGACCATCATCCCGCCGGTCTTCAGCTACGCGCACCTACGCCAGATGCCCGACGACGGCAAACGCTACGAGATCCTCGACGGGGAGCTTGCCGTGAGCCCATCGCCCAAGCGCAAGCATCAGCGGATTGTCTGGCGACTCACACACCTGCTGGACAGGGCCGTGCAGGCTGGTTACGGCGAAGGGTACACGGCCCCGTTCGATGTGCTGCTCGACGAGCGCAACGTGGTCCAGCCCGACCTGCTCTTCGTCCGCAGCGACCGCTTGCACATCATCACCGAGGAGAACGTCCGCGGCGCTCCCGACCTCATCGTCGAGGTCCTCTCCGAGGGCACCCGCGAGCGCGACCTCGGCGCCAAGCTCCGCATCTACGCCCGCTTCGGCGTCCGCTTCTACTGGGTCGTCGACCCCGACGCCCAGACCGCCCGCGTCTACGAGCACGCCCCAGAAGGCTACCGCGAGCTCCCGCCCCTCGGCGCGGGCGACACGCTCACCTGCGCGCTCTTCCCGGACATCACGCTGCCGCTGGCCGCGCTCTTCGCCTAGCAGGTCGCTAAGAAGGGGGAGTCCAGAGGGGTCTGACCCCTCTGCCGGGGGCCTGGGGGTGTCCCCCCAGATACGAAACGTGCCCCCTTCCTGGCCAGGAAGGGGGTGGGGGGATGGTCGAAACAGATTCTTCAACACCCTGCTAGAACCGCAGGGGGCTCGCCGCGGGCCTGCCGCCGATGGCGGACGCGCCCGCGTCGGCCGGGCCCATCGGCGGCCATGTGCGCTCATTCGCGGATTCGCCTCGGTATCCTCGCACACCCTCCGCGACGGGCCACGTCGCCCCTCTACCCCTCGCCGCGTCGCTGACGTTCGGCCTCCGCCTCCGCCTCGCGCTCCGCCTCCTCGCGCTGCTGCCGTGCGATCTCGTCGGCGAACTTCTCGCGGTCCTCGGGCGGCTGCGCCTGCAGCACCTCGTTCAGCACGGCGTAGCGGTCGCCCCCCAGGTAGTGCAGCGGCGCGAAGTCCGCATCCTCCAGCAGCCAGTAGTCGTCGAACGCCTCGGTGAGCGCCTGCGCGGACCACAGCCGGCCGATATAGAGCGTGTGGTCGCCAACGGCGCGCGCGTCCTCCACGGAGCACTCGATCCAGCCGAGGCAACCTTCCAGCAGCGGCGCCGACACGTGCTCGCCACGAAACCAGGGCAGCTTCGACCGCCCGAGCTTGTCCTCTTCCAGCCCGCTCGTCGTGCCGAAGTACTGCACGTGGTGCAGCAGCCGCCGACCGGGGATGCTCAGCGCGAACTCGCCGGACGCACGCACCATATCGTGCGTGTGGCGCGCCGGATGCAGGGCGATCCCGATCAGCGTCGGCTCGGCCGACAGCGGCGCGCACCAGGCGACCGGCGCCACGTCTGTCAGGCCGGCGAAGCGGGTAGTCACCAGCACCACCGGCCCGGGCGTCAGCAGCCGGCGTGCCTCGTGCGGATGGAGCAGCCTGCGGCCCATGGGTTGCCTCCTCGCAAGTGGCGAGAGCCACCAGCTAGAATAGAAGCACATGTCGGCCCGCGGCGCCTCCGCCGGCCTCCAGGGCAGACCAGTTCATGAGGGCCCTACTCACGCGCAAGTCGCTGCTGCTGCCGGCCGGGCTGCTGGCGATCGCCGGCGTGGCAGCCGGAACTCGGTACGCTCTGCGGCAAGGGCCGGGCCAGGCGGTGCCGTGGCTCAGCCCCATCAACACACCGAAGTACCCTGCAACCGTCGGCTGGATCAACGGCGAGCCGGTGGCGCGCGAGTGGCTGCTGCAGGAGGAGGCGCGGCTCCGATGGCAGTCACACGCTCCGAGCAGCGAACCGCTCGAGCACTTCGCGCCACAGGCGAAACAGGTCATCGAACAGCAGGTCCTGCTGCGCCAGGAAGCGGCGCGCCGCGGCTACACCGCGACGGCTGAGGAGGTGCTCCCGGCGATGCGGGATGTCGTCGCCAGCCTGGACTCGCTTTCCCCCCAGGGGCGGGCGCAGGTAACCGAGCTCGCCCTCGGGTCGTACGGCGACCAGACCTGGTCCCAGTGGCTCGACGACCCGAGGGTCATCCGAGCGTACGAGGACCAGCGGATCATCGGCAAGCTGCTGGAGTCGCTGTACACGCATGCGCCCGGCGGCGCCACGTCAGATACCGCCGCTCGCCGTCAGGCCAAAGATCGCCTGGTGGCGGAGCTGCGCTCCCGAGCGACCATCCGTTGGGTAGTTCCATAACGCGTGGCGGCCGCGTCCACCGGCGAGTCGTCCCCATCTCTCCGTCGCGCTAGCGGTCGCGCCGGCGGAGCAACCCGCACCCGCTACCATACAAGCGCATGTTGCGTGCGCCGGGTCGTTTCCCTTTCCGCGCCGCGGGGGTCGCCCTCCTCGTCCTCGGGGCGGCCGCTTGCGGTGGCAAGTCCGCGATCGCCCCGACACCCGCCACCGGCACGCCGCCGAGCGCCACCGCGCCCCCCACCGCTACCCCGCTGCCCGTCGGCGAGCTCGGCGACGCGCTCCGCCCGGGCCGCGCGGCCGACCTCCGCTTCGCGCAGGACCTGCAGTACCACATCCGCGCCCAAGTCGACCCGGCGGCGGCCTCCGTCAGCGGCAGCGAGGACGTGCGCTGGGTCAACCGCACCGGCGCGCCGCGAGATGCGCTCGTCTTCCGCCTGTACGCCAACCTGCCGTACAACGGCGCCGACATGCAGGTCACGGCCGCGCGCGTGGGCGGCCGCGCCGTCACGCCGCTCCTTTCGCCCAGCCGCACCGTGCTGCGCGTGCCGCTCGACCCGCCGCTCGCGGACGGCGGGACCGCCGAGGTCGCGCTCGACTTCCGCCTGCACCTGCCGGCCACGTCCAGCGAGGGCTACAACCTCTTCCACGCCGACCCGCACTTGGTGACGCTGGTGAGCTGGTATCCGCAGGTCGCGCCCTACCGGGCCGGCGGATGGTTCACCGATGACGCGCCGCCGGATGGCGACCAGGTCTTCTCCCAGGCGGGCGGCTACCTCGTTGAGCTGCGCGTCCCGCGGGGCTTCCGCGTCTGGGGCTCGGGTGCGCCGCTGCCGGGTGATGGGAGCACGCTGCGATACGCCGCCGCGCCCGTGCGCGACTTCTTCGCCATCGTCGCCGACTCGTACCAGGAGGTCTCGCGTACCACCGGCGACGGCGTCCGGATCACCGTGGCGACCTCGCCGGAGCTCCGCGCAGCGGCCGAGCAAGCGCTCGACCTCGCCGCCGACATCATGACCTACTTCGAGCGGCGCTTCGGGCCGTACCCGTACCGGCGGCTGGTGATCGTCGAGGGGCCGGTGACCGCCGGCGGCGTGGAGTGGCCGATGGCGGTCGAGCTCCCGGGCGGCGTCTTCACCCGCGGCGGGCCGTCGCTCGGTTTCACCCTGGCGCACGAGCTGGCGCACCAGTGGTGGTACGGCGTGGTGGGCGACAACCAGGTCGACGAACCGTGGCTCGACGAGCCGTTCGCCAACTACAGCGCGCTGCGCTGGTACGAGGACCGTCATCCGGATGCGTTCGCGGCGCTGGAAGGCGCGATCGTGCTCAACCCTTACCGCGGCATCGAGGGCACCGCCGCCGACCTGCCGATCAACCTGCCCGTGGCCGCGTACCCTACCGAGAAGGAATACGCCCGAGTCGTCTACGGCAAGGGCGCGTACTTCCTCCAGCAGCTGGAGCAGCAGGTGGGCGCCACGGTGTTCGAGCGCGCCCTGCAAACGTACTACCGCGCGGAGATGTACCGCGTGACCAGCGGCGCGGCCTTCCGCTCCGCCGTCCAGTCGGCCTGCGGCTGCGACCTCTCCGGGCTGTTCGACCGCTTCCTCGCGCCACCTCCGGCCACGATCGGCACGCCGCCCGCTGCTCGGTAGCGCCGGCCGCGCGGCGCGCGGCTGCCATCGACGCGGCTTGACGGCGCCCTGGGGGCGCCGCCGGCCGGCGTCGCCCCCGCGCCCCACCCCAGAGCGAGTCTCGGGCGCCCTCCTACTTGATGCCCCAGGCGACGTTGACCATGGTGGTCACCGTCACCTGCGGGGGAGCCGACGGGTCGTAGGGCGGGAAGTATCCAGGCACCGGGACGGGCTTCGGAGAGTTTCCGCACGTGGCCGCGCCCGGCCCGAACGGACCGAAGCTCGGGTACTCCGACGCGAAGAGCACATCACCGACCTGAACGCCGAGCGCCGCCGCCAGCGCGGCCACGCGGTCCTTGGCGTTGCTCACCGCGGCCGTGCGGGCGGTCTTCTCCAACGACGTGCAGTCGTTGACGCCGAACTGCGCTCCCACGTTTTGCAGCATCAGCTTGCCGGTCTGAATAGCCGCGTCGCTGGCCGCGGTCACGATCTTCCGCAGTCCGCTCTGGGTGGGAGCATTGATCGTCACTGTTACCCTGGCAATGCCCCGCCCGTAGGGCGCGCCCATGGGGAGGATGTCCACCTCGATGGCGCCCGACGGCACCCCGGCTGCGACCAGGGCATCGACCACCGGCTTCACGTCGTCCGCGGTGATCGGAGACACGGCGGGCATCGGCACCGGTGAGCCTCCCTCGCCCTTCCCTGGGATGGCCGGCATCGGCACCGGGCCGCCGCCCTGCATCAGCGTGAACTGCAGCCGCGCGGTATTCGCCGCCGCGGTGGCCTGACCCTGTCCCTGAACCGAGAGGCCGCGCTCGCCGGCCGGTAGCGGCCCTGCCTGCTGCACGACCACGCCGCCCTGCGTAGCGCCGGCGCCGCTCGCGCTCTCCATCCCCGCCGCGAGCATCCCGCCGGAGACCGGCACGTCGGCGCCCGCGGCCAGCACCGCCAGGCCCTGACGTACCTGGACGTCGTTGCTCTGCGCGTGAGCCGCCGTCCCGTCACGGCCGACCCTCGGCAGCGCAACCCATAGC
The DNA here is from genome assembly GCA_021787985.1 of Chloroflexota bacterium. Taxonomy (GTDB): domain Bacteria; phylum Chloroflexota; class Dehalococcoidia; order DSGV01; family DSGV01; genus JAJYLG01. The sequence goes on along the minus strand of JAJYLG010000009.1, from coordinate 25,405 downwards.
CCGACCGCCACCGCGGCCAGGAGAACCGTCGCGACAACCGCCCTTTTCTTCACAGCGTGTCTCCCTTCTGCGCGCAGGGCCGTTACCGGCCGTCGGCCGCCGCCGGTTTCCGGCCCCACCTCCAGCTTTCTTAACGTTTGAGGAGACCGGATCGTTCCCGACTAGCCGGACAGAATCCCCGACGCATGTGACCCGCGGCATGAGAAGCACCGACCCGCGGGCGAGTCAGGTCGCCGGCTGGCGTGGCCCGCTTCCCTTTTCGCTCCGCCGATCGCGCCGCCGCCTGCTATCCTGCCACCGGACCCGAGCGGAGCGCCGGGCACCAACAGCGGAGGGACTGCCGTGGACTTTCGCCTGACCGCCGAGGACGAGGCCTTCCTGTCCGAGCTGCGTACGTTCTTCGACGAGGAGCTGCCCGCCGAGTGGCAGCGAGTCGATGACAAGTACGGTTTCGGGACGGCGGAAGCGTTCGCGATGTCGCGCGAGTTCTCGCGCAGGCTCGCGACACGGGGCTGGCTGGCGATGGCCTGGCCGAAAGAGTACGGCGGGCTGGGCGCCACCTACATGCAGCAGATGCTCTTCAACGAGGAGGTGGCGTACCGGCGCGTGCCGGGGGCCTTCTCCATGGGTGTCGCCTGGGTCGGCCCCGCCCTGATCCACCTGGGTACCGAAGAGCAGAAGCAGGAGTACCTCCCCCGCATCACCGGCGCCGACGACGTCTGGTGCACCCTCTACTCCGAGCCGGGCGCGGGCTCTGACCTGGCCGCGCTGCAGACGCGCGCCGTCCTCGACGGCGACGAATGGGTCATCAACGGCCAGAAGATCTGGACCTCGGGCGCGCATCACTCCAACAAGGGCTGGCTCGCCGCGCGAACCGATCCCGGCGCCCCCAAGCACCGGGGCATCTCGATGTTCATCCTCGACGACATGCGCGCGCCGGGGATCACGATCCAGCCGCTGATCAACATGGCGAACGACCACAGCTTCAATCAGGTCTTCTTCGAGGACGTTCGCATCTCCAAGAAGAGCCTGGTGGGCGAGCTGAACCGCGGCTGGTACCACCTGGCGCTTTCGCTCGACTTCGAGCGATCGAGCATCGCCGGCGCGAGCAACGCTCGGCGGATGTTCGAGGACCTGATCGAGGACGCCCGTGAGCACCGACCCGAGCTGGCGCGCCGGCCGGAGGTACGCGCTCGACTCGCCGAGGCGGCGATCGAGATCGAGGTCGGCCGGATGCTCTCCTACCGCGTGGTCTCGATGCAGATGCGCGGCCTGGTGCCGAACCACGAGGCGTCGGCGGCCAAGCTCTACAGCACTGAGCTCGCCCAGCGCGTGGCGCTCATCGGCGTGCAGCTCCTCGGCCTCTACGGCCCGCTGGAGGGCGCCAGTGCCCACCACCGCATCGGCGGCCGCATGGCGTACAACTACCTCGCCACCGTCTCGGCGACGATCGCCGGCGGCACGAGCGAGATCCAGCGGGGCATCGTCGCGATGCGGGGACTCGGGCTGCCGCGCGGCTAGTCCACCGGAGCGTCGCCCATCGGAGAGCACGCCAGCCGGGTCGGTCGTTCTGCGGGCTCGCGGCCAGCGATTCAACCTCGCCACAACAGTACGTTATCTTGACAATTCTAACGTAAACGCGTCATGCTGAGCATGGCGAAGGCCGGCGCGCCACTGGAGGACTGACATGGCCGCTCGCCGGGCGCTCCACTCTGCTGACGACCTCCACCTGCTGCACGACGCCCGCGCCGGAGACCGCGAGGCGTTCGAGCGCCTGATCCAGCCTCAGCTTGATTCGCTCTACCGCTTCGCCGCCCGTGAGCTGGACGCCCACCAGCGGCTCGGCGATCTCGGCCCCGGTGAGGTCGAGCCCGCCGACCTGGTGAATGACGCGGTGCTGCTGGCCATGCTCCACCTGAACCACATGCCCGAGGGCGCCACGCTGCGGGGCTGGCTACGACACCTCGTCCTCAAGCAGGTGGACCGCGAGGTCCGCCGCGGCCGTCGCGAGCGCGGCCTGCAGCCGCCGTCCGGCGAGGGCGAGACGCCCGACGGCCGTCCGTTCTGGGCGTACTTCCTGCCCGCCTACGCCTCCAGCGATGAGCCGCCACCCCCGCCGCCGCTCGAGGCGGAGGCGACCGAGGCCGCATCGCTCGCCGACGAGTACGAGCGCATCGTTCACCTGCTTCCCGGCCTCGAGCGCCGTGTCTTCACGCTGGTCGCCATCGAACGCGTCCCGCTCGGCGAAGTCGCCCGTATCTTCGGCCAGGGACCGGACGAGATACGACGCCTCTACCGCGGCGCCCGCGAGCACCTTCGCCAGCTCCTCTTCGGCGAACGCACTCGCGTTCGCTGATCCGGATTCGCCTCGGGAGGCAAGCCATGGACCATGCCCAGGCATTCGCCCTGCTGGATGACTTCGTCGATAAGCACCTCGACCCGGCCACGTATGACCGCGTCAGCGCGCACGCGCGCAACTGCCTGGAGTGCGCCACGCGCGTGAGGCAGCTCGTGAGCGTCACCGCTGCCGTTCGCCGCGTCCCTCGCGAGGGCGTGGAGCAGATGCCCGCCGACCGTCTGGTAGAGCTACTGCGACGCCTGAAGGTCGTGCCCACGAAGCGCTACGACCTGGCGACGCCCGATCTGCTGGACGACTTGCGCGGCCTGCACTCGGAGTCGTCGCCCGTGCTGAGCGTGTACCTCGATCTCTCGCCCACGCGGCGCGACTACGACACGCCGCGCCACGCGCTGCACTCCATGCTCGGCCAAGCGCTGCGCGATATCGAGGCGCGCGCCGACCGGAAGGTCGCGGCCGCGCGAGCGGCGGCCGAGGGCGTCGAGCGCTGGATGGAGACCGTCTACGACGGGACCGGCCGCGGCCTCGCCATCATCAGCAGCCCGGGCCTGGGGCTGTGGCGGGCGTTTCGCCTGCCGGTGCCCGTGCGCGACCAGGCCGTATTCGCCGACCGGCCCTTCATCCGCCCGCTGGCCGTGCTCGTCGAGGAGTTCGAGCGCTACCTGGTGCTGCTGCTCGACAAGCGCGAGGCGCGCATCTACGTCGTCTTCATGGGCGAGATCGAGGACTACAGCGCTTTCCTCGACGAGGTCGTCCCGCGACCGAGGGCGGGAGGCTGGTCGGTCGAGGGTGAGAGCCGCCAGCGCCATCATGAGACCCACGTCCTCTGGCACGCGAAGCGCGCCGTGGAGACGGCCGACCGGCTGTTCGAGCAGGCCGCCTGTCGCCATCTGCTCATCGGCGGTCCCAGCGAGGCGCTGGCCGAGCTGCGGCCACACTTGAGCGCGCGACTGCAAGACGCGTTGCGCGGCCAGATCGCCACCGATGTCGACACGCCGCCCGACCGCATGCTGCAGCTCGTTACCGAGCATGCGCAGCGCGTGGAGCGGCAGGTCGAGGCGGATCGCGTCGAGCGTGTGACCACGGCCGCGCTCAAGGGCGCCAACGGCGTGCGCGGCCGGGAGGACACGCTTGCCGCCGCCGGCGAGAAACGACTCATGCTGCTGATCGTGAACGCCAACTACGAGGATCACGGATGGGAGTGCCCCAACTGCGGCCACCTCACCGCCGTGGCCAGCGGCGCGTGTCGTCTGTGCGGCGCCGCGCTGGTCGCACGCGACGATGTGGTCGGGCGGCTCATCGACCGGGCCTTCGAGCAGGGCGCCGAGCTGGACATCGTTCGCGGAGACGCCAGCGCTCGGCTGGCGGAGTACGGGCACGTGGGCGCCCTGACCCGCTTCTGACGGGCGTGGATTGACGGCCGGTGATCCCGCTCAAGGACACGGTCCGTGCGCGTTCGTTCCCCTGGGTGAACACCGCCCTGATCCTCGCGAACGCGGCCGTGTTCGGAGTCGAGCTGTCGCGGGGCAGCGGGGCGGTCGCCACAATCGAGCGGCTGGGCGTCGTGCCGGCGCGCTTCCTCGACCACACGGACCTGGGCCAGGTCGCTACGCTCTTCGCTGCGCTCTTCATTCACGCTGGCTGGGTGCACATCATCGGGAACATGCTGGCGCTGTACATCTTCGGCGACAACGTGGAGGACCGGCTCGGGCATGCCGGCTACGCGCTCTTTTACCTGCTCTGCGGCGTCGCGGCGAACTTTTCGCACATCGCGGCGAACACCGGCAGCACCCTGCCGACCATCGGGGCGAGCGGCGCCATCAGCGGCGTCATGGCCGCCTATCTGCTGCTGTTCCCGCGGTCGCACGTGATCACGCTGGTGCCCATCTTCTTTTTCCCGTGGATCATCGAAATCCCGGCGCTCGTGTATATCGGATTCTGGTTCCTGAGCCAGCTCTGGAACGGCGTGGCGACGGTCGTCGCCAATCTGCCGGCCGAGGCCTCGGGCGGGGTGGCATTCTGGGCGCACGTGGGCGGCTTCGTCACGGGGGCGGTGCTGGTGCCGGTGTTCATCCGCTTGCGGCCGTACGGGGACTTCCACCTCGACGAGCACTGGCCTTGGTGACGGCGCATTGGAGGGAGAGTAATGACGTTCTCGATCCTCGACCTGTTCTGGGTCTTCCTCATCCTGGTCACGATCCAGCCGCTGCTGCGGCAACGAATGCTGCGCGCCGCGCGGATGCGGCTCATCCATGACCTGGAGAAGAAGCGCAGGAGCCGCGTGATCACGCTGATCCACCGCCAGGAGACGATGGCCTTGCTGGGCTTCCCCATCGTCCGTTACATCGACATGGACGACTCGGAGGAGGTGCTGCGCGCCATCAAGCTCACCGACCCCGACGTGCCGGTCGACCTGGTGCTGCACACGCCCGGCGGCTTGGTGATCGCGGCCGAGCAGATCGCGCACGCCCTGCAGCGACGCCGCGCGCCGGTGACCGTCTTCGTGCCCCACTACGCCATGAGCGGCGGAATGCTGGTCGCGCTCGCCGCCGACCAGATCGTCATGGACGAGAACGCCGTCCTCGGCCCGGTCGACCCCCAGCTCGGCAACTTCCCCGCCACCTCCATCGTCCGCGTCGTCGAGCAGAAGGACGTGGACAAGGTGGACGACGAAACGCTCATCCTCGCGGACGTGGCGCGCAAGGCGATCAACCAGGTGCGCACCATGGTGGCCGAGCTGCTCACCGACCGCATGCCACCGGAGGCAGCCGAGAAGCTTGCCGAGACGCTATCCACCGGCATCTGGACGCACGACTATCCGATCAAGGTGGAGGAGGCCCAGCAGCTCGGCCTGCCGGTGAGCACGGACATGCCGCTGGAGGTCTACAAGTTGATGAACCTCTACCCGCAGGCCGGCCGTGGTCGACCAACCGTGGAGTACGTGCCGGTGCCGTACCGGCCCGCGCCAGCGCCCACTCGCCGGCCGACCGCGGGCGGCAAGGACTAGCAGCAGGATGTTGAGAAACCCGCTTCGACCATCCCCCCGCCCCTTTCCTGGTGCACAGACCAGGCAAGGGGTGGGCTGTGCATCTGGGGGGACACCCGCTTTTCGGCGGCTTGCCAGGAGGACCGCGATGCTCCGCTATCAGCTCAGCACCACCCGCATGGACGCGCCGTCCGAATACCAGGCCCTGGTCGAGCGGCACCTCGCCCACATGGAATCGCAGCTCAAACACGTGGACCCGGAGCTCGTCCACGCCGTGGTGGAGCTGTCTCGCCACTCGCGCCGCGAGGAGTACCGGGCCGTCCTGCGGCTCTTCGTCCTCGACTCCGCGCTCGTCTCGCGGCGGAGCGCCGAGTCGGTGGAGGGCGCGCTGCTGGCGGCGGCGCAAGGCGTGGAGCGGCAGCTCCAGCGCTACATGGGCCGCCTGCGCGGCGAGCACCGATACGAGCGCACCCGCGCCGGGCTGGCGCCCGCCGCGCGCGCCGCTGACGAGCGCGTGCTGATCGAGGAGCGCGAGCTGCTCGACCGCGCGCTGGCCGGCGACCGGGCCGCCTTCGACCGGCTCACGTGGGACGAGCTGCCGGCCGTGTCGGCCGTGATCCGGAAGGAGCTGGAGCGCGCCGGAGCGGCTGGCTCCGGGGTGGAGCGCATCGGCGAGCGCGTGTTGACCCGCACGCTCGCGACCTGCTTCGAGGCGCTGGCCCGGCGGCCGGCGAACATGTCGCTGCAGGGTTGGTTGGCGGACACCGCGCGGCGGCTCACGCGCGAGGAGGCCGGGCTCGCCGGCACGAAGGAAGGCGCGTGAATCCTCGTCCGCGTGATGCCGCTCCGCCACGACGAGCGACCTCCCCGCGTGCGACGCGCAGGCGACCCGCCTTCCGCGAGCCGTACCGGAAGCGGCGACAGGTGCGCGAAACTGTGATTGGAGCCACTCCAGGGGTACCGCCATGAACATCGACATCAGCCGCTTCACCGAGAAATCGCAGGAGGCGATCTTCGCCGCCCAGAAGGCCGCCCAGGACCGCGGCCACGGCCAGGTCGAGCCGGAGCACCTGCTGCTGGCGCTGCTCCAGCAGGCCGACGGCGTCGTGCCGCAGATCGCCCGCCGGCTCGGCGTGGACGACCGCATGCTGGCCGGCCGCGTCGAGGCGGAGCTGGCGAAGCTGCCCACCGTGCACGGACCGTCGGCCCAGATCACCCTCTCGAACCGCCTGCGCAACACCCTTGTCTCCGCCCACGACGAGATGCAGGCGATGGGCGACGAGTACGTCAGCACCGAGCACCTCCTGCTTGCGATCATCGAGAAGGCCGGTGGGACAGCGGCCCGGCTGCTGCGCGAGGCCGGCCTCACCCGCGACACCGTGCTGCAGGTGCTGCAGCAGGTCCGTGGCAGCCAGCGCGTCACCAGCCAGTCACCCGAATCGTCCTACGCCGCGCTGGAAAAGTACGGCCGGGACCTGACGGAGCTGGCCCGCCAGGGCAAGCTCGACCCCGTCATCGGGCGCGACGAGGAGATCCGGCGGGTGGTCCAGATCCTGAGCCGCCGCACCAAGAACAACCCGGTGCTCATCGGCGAGCCGGGCGTCGGCAAGACGGCGGTCGTGGAGGGGCTGGCGCAGCGCATCGTTCGCGGCGACATCCCGGAGAGCCTCAAGCAGAAGCGCATCGTCCAGCTCGACATGGGCGCGATGGTGGCCGGCACCAAGTACCGTGGCGAGTTCGAAGAGCGCATGAAGGCGGTCCTCAAGGAGATCCAGGATCGCGACGACGTCGTGGTCTTCATCGACGAGCTGCACACGATCGTCGGCGCGGGCGCGGCCGAGGGCGCCATGGACGCCGGCAACATGCTCAAGCCGATGCTGGCCCGCGGCGAGCTGCGCCTCATCGGCGCGACCACACTCGACGAGTACCGCAAGCGCGTCGAGAAGGACGCCGCGCTGGAGCGGCGCTTCCAGCCGGTGCTGGTCGGCGAGCCATCGGCCGAGGACACCATCTCCATCCTGCGCGGGCTCAAGGAGCGCTACGAGGTGCACCACGGCGTCCGCATCACCGACTCGGCCGTGATCGCCGCCGCCACGCTGTCCGACCGCTACATCAGCGACCGCTTCCTACCCGACAAGGCGATCGACCTGATCGACGAGGCGGCCGCCCGGCTGCGCATGGAGATCGACTCCAAGCCGGCCGAACTGGACGAGATCGACCGCCGCATCATGCAGCTCGAGATCGAGCGCGAGGCGCTCAAGAAGGAGACCGATCCCGCCAGCCGCGAGCGGCTGGCGCGGATCGAGCAGGAGATCGCCAACCTGCGCGAGGACTCGTCGCGCCTGCACGCGCAGTGGCAGCGAGAGAAGGAGGCGATCCAGGCCGTCCAGCGCACGAAGGAGGAGATCGAGCGCGTCCGCTTGCAGATCGAGCAGGCGGAGCGCCAGGCCGACCTGGAGACGGCCGCGCGGCTGCGCTACGGCACGCTGCGCGAGCTCGAGCAGCGACTCCACGAGCAGGAGGAACACTCGGCCGCCGAATCCCATGGCGAGCGCCTGCTGAAGGAGGAGGTCGACGCCGAGGACATCGCCGAGGTGGTCAACAAGTGGACCGGCATCCCGGTGTCCAAGTTGATCGAGGGCGAGGTGGAGAAGCTCATCCACATGGAGGAGCGCATCCACGAGCGGCTGGTGGGCCAGGAGGAGGCGCTCGCCGCCGTGGCGAACGCCATCCGCCGCGCTCGCGCCGGGTTGCAGGACCCCAGCCGGCCGATCGGCTCGTTCCTCTTCCTCGGGCCGACGGGTGTCGGCAAGACGGAGCTGGCGCGGGCGCTCGCCCAGTTCCTCTTCGACGACGAGGCGGCGATGGTGCGGCTCGACATGAGCGAGTACCAGGAGCGGCACACGGTCGCGCGGCTCATCGGCGCGCCGCCGGGCTACGTCGGCTACGAGGAGGGCGGCCAGCTCACCGAGGCGGTCCGCCGCCGGCCGTACTCCGTCGTGCTGTTCGATGAGATCGAAAAGGCCCATCCGGAGGTGTTCAACGCGCTGCTGCAGGTGCTGGACGACGGCCGGCTCACCGATGGCCAGGGCCGCACGGTGAACTTCCGCAACACGGTCATCATCCTGACGAGCAACGTCGGCAGCCAATGGATCCGCGAGCTGGGCGCCGACGCCGCGCGTGAGCGGGTCATGGAGGAGCTGCACCGGCAGTTCCGGCCCGAGTTCCTCAACCGACTCGACGAGATCGTCCTCTTCCGCCCGCTGGGCCGCCCCGACCTGCACCAGGTGATCGAGATCCAGCTCCGCCGCCTGCGCGCGCTGCTGGCCGACCGGCACGTGACGCTCGAGCTGACGCAGGCTGCGAAGGACGCGGTTGTCGAGGAGGGCTACGATCCGGTCTTCGGCGCACGGCCGCTGAAGCGCGTGCTGCAGCGCCGGGTCCAGGATCCGCTGGCGATGAAGCTGCTGCAGGGCGAGGTGCGCGCCGGCGACACGGTCGTGGTGGACTCCGCGCCCTCTGGCGAGCTCACCTTCCGCATCACCCAGCCGGCCACGGCCTGAGCGGGTCGCGCCCGACGGACGAACACGGATGGAGCGGCATCTCGCACGCGTCCGCGGATTTCCGCAGACGAGCGCGGATTGGGGGGCCGGCTTCGCCGCGCGGGGTCTCGTCTTGCCAGCCTCAACCTCCTGAATCCTCGCAAACGGCGCGTGCCCTCACCGCCGCGGTCATCCGCGGTCATCCGCGGTTCCGTGCTCCCCCGCCGCCAGCTCGCGCAGCCGCGCGGCATCGTGCGGCGCCCACCCCTCCGCGTCGTTGTTGAAGTAGATCCACGCGCGGCGCACGCCCGGCAGCCCGTGGACGCGCGTGAGCCACTCGCGTAGCTCGTCATCCGAGTACGACCCTCAGTACGCCCCGGCCGGGCCGTGGAAGCGCACGTACGCCTCGTCCGATGTCGCCACGACCGGCGTCTGCTCGCCGCCCAGGTGGTAGACACAGAACGCGGCGCCGCGGGCGCGCAACAGCTCGAACACGCCGTCCGCCCACCAGCTCCGGTGGCGGAACTCGAACGCGTGCAGCAGGTCGCGCGGCAGCAGCTCCAGGAAGGCGGCCAGGCGGGCATCGTCCCGCTGCATCGATGGCGGGAGCTGATAGAGCAGCGGCCCCAGCCGCTCGCCCAGCGGCCGCACCCGTTCGATGAAGGCGGCGAGGGTGCCCTCGCAGTCGCGCAGCCGCTGCAGATGGGTCACGCGCCGCGTCACCTTGACGGCGAAACGGAAGCCGGGCGGCGTGCGCCCTGGCCACCCCTGCACGGTGCGCTCGGAGGGCCAGCGATAGAAGCTCGCGTTCAGCTCGACCGTGTCGAAGCGCGTGCAGTAGTGCTCCAGCCAGCGCGCCGTGGGCACGCCCGGCGAGTAGAAAACCCCGCGCCAGTGAGCGTACATCCAGCCCGAGCAGCCGATGCGCAGCTCCATGGCTGCATTGTGCGCCGCCGCGGGAACGCGAGCGGGACTCTTCGCGGGAATGGCGCTGGGACTCGGCAAGGACGGAGGCGGGACGTGGGGCTCTCGCGTCTCGCGCGGGCGACCTCGCTCCTGGCCACGGGCGCGCAGCTCACCCGCCGAGCTCCAGGTCGTCGAGATGGATGACTTGCCCCGTGGCCGGTCCCATCGAGCGGGCGAGCGCCAGGTCAGACGTCACCAGCGGACACCCGTCGCGCAGCGCCAGCGCAACGTAGATACAGTCGTACACCGGACGCCGGAAGCTCAGCGCCAGCTCGAAGGCCTGCGCCACGAGCGTCGCGCTCGGGATGATCTCCGGAAGCGTGCCCAGCAATGCGGACAGCGCCTCCCGAGCCTCATCTTCGAGCAGCTCACCACGGAGGCGGCAGCGCTTCCAGATGACGTTCGCCACCTCGCCGACGAAGATGTCCGGTGCGAGGAACTGCGTGTCGCTCCGCGCCGCACGCTCCAGCAGCCGTCGCGCCCGCCCGGATCCCGGTTCGGGCAGCACCCATTTCACTGCAACGGAAGCGTCCACCACGAAGCGGTCGTGCGGCATCACCGCTCGCGATCTGCCCGAACCAGGGCGGCGCTGTCGTCCAGCTCACGGCCGTGCCGACGCGCGATCCGGTTCCGTAGGGCGTCCATCACGGGCAACCGTTCGCGCAGGCGCTGGCTCCACCGCCGGCGCTCGACGTGCTCCGCAAGAGCCGAGCGAGCCACCGCGTTCATGCTCTGGCCGCGCTCCGCAGCCTCTTCGCGCAGCGCCTGGACGACCTCTTCGGGGATGTCCCGGAGCGTGAGCTGCTTCATGGCTACCTCCGATGACCGCACTACGACATTACTTCAGCATGCATTCTGCCTGCAACGCTCGAAGACCCGTCATAGAGAGTCAGCCGGTGGAGAAGCTCCAGCCAGCGCGCCGAGGAGTAGTTCTCCCCCATCGGCGAGAGGCAGCCGAGACTGGAATCAACAGGGGCCGCGGTGAATATGAAGGGCACGGACTGGCACTCGGCCGGAGACTTCTCACCGTCCGCGTGACCGCTGCCTGTTCCTGTCTGCTGCTGGCGTTCTCGGCCGACGGACTTCAATCCAGCCCCGCACCGCTGAGCCGGCGTCTTGGGCTGCGCAAGCGCAAGGCGCGTCTACGGTTGACCCAAGGGAGGAGGTCCTGAACCATGCACCCCAAGCGGACCGAGCCCGGGCATGCCCGGCGGCAACGTGCCGACCTGACCCGGCCCCGTCATCGGCATCTGGACGACAAGTTGCTGGGTCAGCTTCGCGAACGTGCGGCCGAGATGGTTCTCCATGATCTTGACCGCGGGGCCTTGCAGCGTGTGCATGGTGGCGTGATGCACGCTGAGCACGGCGTCCTGTAGATCCTGACTTGCCTCCAGATCCTCGATCCGCACCCCCTTGCTGCGGGCCTGTTCGCGGTCGATGCCGAGCGAGTGTGACCGGTGCTCCTCGTAGTCGGCGAAGTACCCCGCCACAGCTTCAGCCTTCGCGGCAGCGTCCGGTGCGCTGGCAAACATGTACTGCTCAAGCCACTCGCGGACCAGGCGGACGGCGAGTGCCTCGGCGGCCTCGCACTGCTGGATGAGTGCTGGCCCGTACTGCTGGAGGATGGGCATCCACGCCCCCAGAAGGGAGGGGTCCTTGCACTCCTCCTTCGCTTGCTCGAACTGTCGTAGGATTGCCCGCGCCGGTGCCGTCCAGGCGCCGGCCACCATCTGCGGGTCGATCGGGCCAAGCTGCGAGTGCTTGCCCATCACGATCACGTCACCAGCCAACGCCCACATCGTCGCCGCGGACATGGCGGCCAGAGGGACGAACGCGCGGATATGGGAGAACTTCGTGCGAAGGTAGCGGACCAGGCTGGCCGTGGCCTCCGGACTGCCGCCGGGGCTGTGCAAGAGGATGTCGAGGTTGGGACCACGAAGGTCCTTGCAGACTTCCATCATCCCCTGCATGTCCTCAAGGGTGATCGACGATGCTGGGCCGCCTTTGCCGAACCAGTCGGTGTAGTAGATGATCGTCGGTCGTCGGGTCAACTCGTGCAGATGGACGAGGTACTTTCGCCGGACACGGTCAAAGTCCGGCGTCCCGTTCGGGAGGCGGTTCGCCGGGTCATTCAGCTCAGCGAGGATCTCGCCCCAGGTCGGCACGCGTCAGCCGATGTTGCCGCCGGTGGCGTTCTTCACTTGGCTGGGCTGAACGTTGACTAGCAGCTGCGTATGAGCGCTGAGCCGGCCGTAGACGTCCACCAGGGTTGCCACACCGGGCAGCGAGCGGCCACGCTCCACGAGCCCTTGCTGGATAGCCTGGTTGTCGCTTTGTGCCTGTGGGTGCTCGGGCATTGAGAGACTCCTTACATCGCTGCCTACCCCAATCCTCGCACACTTGGCCACCTTGAGCAGGCCGGACCGTTCGGTGGGAAGCTTCCCAAGGGCGGCGCAAGAGGGGCACGCAACCGGCGGCGGGCGTGGGCCCTCCTTCGGAGTCCCTGACAACTCGAGGAAGGAGGTCTACGCCCGTGTCCCAACGAGGATTCCCCGCGCAGCAGGTCCAGGTCGCGATCGACGCGCTCTTCGCCTCTGGCCGGGAGCTCGGCGGGGTACTGGAAACGATGGACCGGCTCGGCGTCGGGCTGGTCATGCAGGCCGGCCTGGAACTGGAGGTGAGTGAGTGCCTGGGCCGGGACCGCAACGCCCACGGGCAGCGGTGCCACGTCGGCCAGCGCAACGGCTACGGGCCGCTCACCGTGAAGGCCATGGCCCGGGTCATGGCACTGGCCCGGCCCAAGCTCCGCAACACTGACGACACCTTGGCCTCCTGTTTGCTGGCGAGCGGTGTCAGCCGCACTGCGGCGCCGGAGTCGCTGGTAATCGCCGGCTTTCGCGGGTCTGAACCCGTGCTCCGGGCAGCAGCCGCGCTGTCCGGACTGGTGCACGAACGTCGGAATCCTGCGCCAGGTCATCCCCACCTTGCGCGCGGTGCAGTAGGAGCAGACCGATGAGCCGCTACGGAGCGCTATTGCTGGTCTTGCACGCCGCCGCGCTCGCTTCGTTCGTCTCGACGGCGTCTGCGCACGCCGACACGGAGCCCTCCGCCCGGCAGCCGGTGGCCCAGGCAGAATGAGTGCGCCCGGCTGCGTCCGTACTCCCCGCGGCGGGGAGCATCCCGCCTTGGTCAGCCGCTAGGGCGCGTCCGCCACGGCGACGGCCGGCTCGCCAACCGCCGCGCGCGTGAACGTGTACTGCCCGCCGTCCCAATCGACCAGCGCGACCTCGCCCCGCTCCAGCTCGCCCGCCAGCAGGCGGCGCGCCAGCGGGTTCTCCACCTCGCGCTCGACCACGCGCCGCAGCGGTCGCGCGCCGTACGCCGGCTCGTAGCCCTGCTTGACGAGCTGCTTGCGCGCCGCGTCCGTCACCTGCAGGCGGACGTCCTGCTCCTCCAGCCGCTCCGACACCTCGGCCAGCAGCAGGTCGACCACCCGCAGCAGCTCTGGCTCTCCCAGCGGCTCGAAGATGATCACCTCGTCGATCCGGTTGACGAACTCCGGCCGGAACGTCTCACGCAGCGCCTTCTGCACGGCACGCTCCAGCCGCTGGCGGTCGACCGCCGAGGACGCGCGCTGACCGGGCGCGAAGCCCAGCGCCTCGCGGCGCAGCTCCTCGCTGCCCAGGTTGCCGGTCATGATGATGACCGTGTTGCGGAAGTCCACCGTGCGGCCCTCGCCGTCGGTCAAGCGACCGTCCTCGAGCACCTGCAGCAGCATGTTCCACACGTCCGGGTGCGCCTTCTCTATCTCGTCGAACAGGATCACCCGGTACGGTCGGCGGCGGACCGCCTCGGTGAGCGTCCCGCCCTCGCCGTAGCCGACATACCCGGGCGGCGCGCCCACCATGCGGCTCACCTCGTGCCGCTCCTGGTACTCGCTCATGTCGAGCCGCACCAGCGCGTCCTCGTCGCCGAAGAGGAACTCGGCCAGCGCCTTCGCCAGCTCCGTCTTGCCCACTCCCGTCGGCCCAAGGAAGATGAAGGACCCGATCGGCCGGCGCGGGTCCTTGAGCCCGGCCCGCGCCCGGCGCAGCGCCTCGGCCAGCGAGCGGATGGCCGCTTCCTGGCCCACGACGCGCTCGCCGAGCGCCTCCTCCATCTCGAGCAGCCGCTCACGCTCGTCCTGCATCAGCCGCCCGGCGGGGATGCCCGTCGTCTGGGCGACGACCCCGGCCACCTCCGGCTCGTCCACGAGCAGGCCGCCTTCCGCCTCGCCGGTCCCCGGCTCCACGGGCGGCTCCTCCGTTTGCGCCGCGATGACGGCGCGGCTCGCCGCCTCGTCCACCAGGTCGATCGCCTTGTCCGGCAGGAAGCGGCCGGTCACGTAGCGCTCGCCCAGCCCCGCCGCGGCCTCGAGCGCGTCGTCCGTGATACGGACGTGGTGGTGCTCCTCGAGCTTCGGCCGTAGGCCGCGCAGGATGGCCACGGTGTCCTCCACGCTCGGCTCGTCGACGTACACCGGCGTGAAGCGGCGCTCCAGCGCGGTGTCACGCTCGATGTACTGGCGGTACTCGTCCAGCGTCGTCGCGCCGATGACGTGCAGCTCGCCGCGGGCGAGAGCCGGCTTCATCATGGTGGACGCGTCGATCGCGCCCTCGGCGCCGCCCGCGCCCACCACCTGGTGCAGCTCGTCGATGAAGACGACGACCTCGCCGGCGGCGCGCCGGATCTCGTCGATCACCGCGCGCATGCGCTCCTCGAACTCGCCGCGGAACTTGGAGCCGGCCACCAGCGCGCCGATATCGAGCGCCAGCAGGCGGCGGCCGCGCAGGTTCTCGGGCACATCGCCGGCGGCCATGCGCTGCGCCAGGCCCTCGACGATGGCCGTCTTGCCGACGCCCGCCTCGCCGATGAGCACCGGGTTGTTCTTGTAGCGCCGGTTCAGCACCTGCATCACGCGGCGGATCTCCATCTCGCGGCCGATCACCGGGTCGAGCTTCCCCTCCCCCGCCAGCCCCGTCAGGTCAACCGAGTAGCGCTCCAAGGCTTCGTAGCGGCTCTCCTGGGTGGGCGAGGTGACACGCGCCCCGCCGCGGACCTCCTGGAGCGCGCGGTACACCAGCTCCTTGGTCAGCCCGAACTGGCGGGCGATCTGCTGCAGCTCGCGCTCCCCCTTGCTCGCGCCGTCCTCGGCGAACTCCACCACGGCCACCAGCAGGTGTTCGACGCCGATGTACTCGTCCTTCAGGCGGTGCGCCTCCCGGTCCGCCGCCTCGAGCACCTGCACCACGCCCGGCGTCAGGTAGAGCTGCGCGCTGGAGTACTCCAGCCGCGGCGTGCGGTCGAGCACCCCCTCGACCGCCTTGCGTAGCCGCCCCACGTCGACGCCGGCGCGCTCCAGCAGCCGCACGGCGAGGCTCCCCTCCACCGAGAGCAGCGCGGAGAAGAGGTGTGGCACGCTCCACTGGCCGTGGCCGCGCGTCCGCAGCAGCTCCTGGCTCTGCGTCAGCACCTGCTGTGCCTGCTCAGTGAATCGGTCCGGTCGCATCACCATCGTTGCACCACGCTCTCGGCGCCCTTCCCCACGCGGGCAAAGGCAGCCGCTACTCCCTCCGCACCCAGATCCCCAGGTGCGGCTCCGAGACCACCAGCCCGTCCCAATGGCGCGAGCCGCCGATCGCCTCCAGAAACTCGCGTTCGGCTTGCCGGTCGTCCTCCGCGAGCCAATCGGCGTCCAGATGCGCGAGCGCCAGCCCGCCGCCAAGCCGCAGCATGCGCTCGAGATGCGGCAGCAGGTCGGCGTACTGCCGCGGCGCCACCTGCAGCAGCACGAAGTCGTACGGCCCGAACACCGTCGCCGCCCGCTCGCGGAAGTCCGCCTCGACCACCGTAACCAGCCGGTTGACGTCGTGAGCGGCGAGCTGCTCGCGCGCCAGCCGCGCGTGGAGCGGCTCGGACTCCATGCTCTCGACCCAGCCGCTGCGGGCAACCCCGCCCGATAGCCACAGGCTGCCATAGCCGCCGCCCGAGCCGATCTCGAGCACGCGGCGGCCACCACTCAGGCGCACCAGCGTGCGCAGCAGGCGTCCGGCCTCGACGGATACCGGGTGCACCTCGCATCCGGCGCCGTGCTCGCCCCGGTGCGTCTCGCACGCGGCGCGCGTGTCCGCGAACTCGTCGCCGGGAAGTCCTTCCGGCTGGGTATCGGCCGTCTGGGCCATAGTCATGCGCTACTCCTCAGCACGCGGATCAGGGGCGCTCGGCCGGCGGCGCGAGCTGCGGCGGCTCGGGCCACAGCAGGTCACGGAGCTGGTCGCGCAGCTCGGCCAGCTCGGCTTCGAGCTCATCGATCCGCTGGCGCATTCGCAGGATCACTTCGACTCCGGCCAGATTCACGCCGAGGTCATCCATCAGTTGCTTGATGTGTCGCACGCGGTCCACGTCCTGCCGCGAGTACAGGCGGAGATTGCCACGCGAGCGCGACGGGCGGACGAGGCCGGCCCGCTCGTAGTAGCGCAGCGTCTGCTGGTGCACGCCCAAGATGCGCGCCGCCACCGAGATCACGTAGCACGGCTCGTCGGCGTTGACGCCGGCGGGCAGGTCATCCCGTTGCGAGGTCATCGCGAGTCACCGGCCGTCTGTCGGCTCACCGTACGCCCGCCCCTTGCTGCAGCGCGCGCAGCTCCTCGAACAGCCGCCGCTCTTCGGGCGAGAGGTGGGTCGGCAACGCGATGCGGACGCGGGCGTACAGGTCACCGTGCCCGCGGCCGCCCAGCCGCGGCATTCCCTGGCCCTGCAGGCGGAACACCTGACCGTTCTGAGTCAGTGGGGGGATGGTCAGGGCGAGCCGCGACTTCATCCCCTGCACGGACGCCTCCCCGCCCAGCACCGCCTGCAGGAACGGCACGTTCACGTCCGTGTGCAGGTCGTCACCCTTGCGCTCGAAGCGGTCGTGGTCGCGCACGGTAACGACCAGGTAGAGGTCGCCCGGCGGACCGCCGACGACGCCCGGCTGTCCCTCGCCGGCCACGCGTACGCGGCCGCCGCCACGGATGCCGGCCGGGATCTTGACCTCGAGCCGCCGCGGGCGCTCCTGGTAGCCCGAGCCACCGCAATCGGCGCAACGGCCGGCCGCGGTGTGACCGCTGCCCAGACAGGTGGTACAGGTCGCTCCGCCGGCGAGCTGTAGCATCCGCAGCGTGCCGCTGTAAGCCTCTTCGAGCGTGATCTCGAGCGGGTACTCGATGTCCTGTCCGCGCTGCGGCCGGCGGGCACGGAACATCTGACCGAAAAGCGAAGCGAAGTCGGCGGCCTCGCCATTGGCGCCCGGCTCGGCAAAGGGTCCGCGCGTCCAGGTGCGCTGCTGCTCGCGCTGGCGGCGTGCTTCCTCGATGAGGTCGGCCTGCTCCCAGCGGTCGCCGTACTTGTCGTACTTGGCGCGCTTCTCCGGGTCGGAGAGGACTTCGTGGGCAGCGTTGATCTCCTTGAAACGGGCCTCGGCATCGCGGTTACTGGGGTTCACGTCGGGGTGGTAGCGTCGCGCCAGCTTGCGAAACGCCTGCCGGACCTCGCGCTCGGTGGCCCGTTTCGAAAGGCCCAAGACCTCGTAGTAGTCGCGGGGCATCGCCCCACCCCCTGCCGGCAGCCTAGCACGCGACCGCGCGAGCCGCCAGGGATTTGCGCTGACCTAATGGTAGAACCCTGATGTCGTCATTATCAAGTACCTTGACAGACACTCCTGGTCCCTGCTATCCTCCAGACCGAGAAGTGGAAATGCCGGGAAGGCCTTCCGCCCGGCCACAACGCTCAAGGAGGTACCACCATGCCTGATCTCATCCGCTGGGACCCATTCGCGGAGCTCGGCCACATGCGTCGCGCCATGGAGCGCGTGCTCGACGAGCCGTTCTGGCGCCCGTTGCGCCTCTTCGAGGCGGAGAGCTTCATCCCGCTCGATGTCTATGAGAAGGACGACGCGCTCTGGGTGACGGCCCCCATCCCCGGCGTCCGACCCGAGGACATCAAGATCACCGTCGAGAACGGCGTGCTCACCATCCAGGGTGAGTTCAAGCAGGCCGAGGAGGTCGAGCGCGAGCGCTACTACCGCCACGAGCGGCGCTACGGAAGCTTCGTGCGCAGCATCGCCCTGCCGACCACCGTCGACGTCGAGCACATCGAGGCGAACTACGAGCACGGCGTCCTGAAGCTGCGCCTGCCCACGCTGGAGGCCGCACGGCCGAAGCAGATCCAGGTCAAGGTCGGCCAGACGGTCGAAGCGGGGAAGGTCGAGGCGGCCGCGAACGGCGCGCGCTGACGGCCGACCTGACCGGCATCCAGGCTCGGGCCCGCCCCCCACGGCGGGCCCTGTTGTTTCTCGCGGATTCCCTGATACGGTGGGGCGGGCGGTGAGGCCCGCCCGCCCGCCGTCGGCGGGCCGAACCGCGCGCCTGCGCTGATGGCCTCTGCACTCAGGCGGCTGCGGCCGCCACCTGGCACGGAGACGGATGACGCGCTGGCTGGTAATAGCGCTCGGCGGTGCGGTCGGGTCGCTCGCGCGGTACGCGATGATCAGCGGTGTACAGGCGCGCTTCCCCGGCCTCTTCCCCTGGGGCACGCTCTCGGTCAACCTGGTCGCCGGCCTCCTCATCGGCGTGGTCCTCGGCACCGCCGAACGCGCCGACGTGGGCACGACGACGCGCCTCCTGCTCGTCACCGGATTCCTCGGCGGCTTCTCGACGTTCTCGGCGTTCACCTGGGAGACCTGGGCGCTGGTGCGCGAGTCCGACCTCCTGCGTGCGCTGCTATACGTCGGAGGCAGCGTGGGCGGTGCGCTGGCCGCCGTCATCCTCGGCTGGTCACTCGCCCGCCTCGCGCTGAGCTAGGCACGCCTCTCGCGTCACCGCCGCGCGTGGTAGGCGCGCTCCATGGCGCGGCGGCGCTGCTCCACCTGCTGCAGCAGGCAGAAACGGATGATGCGGTCGCGGTCCGACTCCCGCAGCTCGCGAAACACCGTTCCCGCCATGAACAACTGGCCCCGCGGATGGACGCGCAGCACCGTGGCGGTGAGCGCCAGCGGAGGCCGACGGTCCTTCAGCTCCAGCGCGAGGTGCAGCCTCGCGCCCCGGCCCAGCAGCCCGCGCGTGAGCAGCCCGGCCCCGCCCCCCGAGATGTCGCGCACCACCGCGTCGACCGGCTGCCACGGGTCGCCGCATTCATCGAGCAGCGCGCACGTCAGCGGCCGCAGGTGGACGGGCGCGCGGATGAACCGCCGCAGCTCTCGCACCCGCAGCTCGTCCGGCGGCGTGAAGCGCACCAGATGCTGCAGGATGCCGTCGGTGCCCAGGTACTGCGATTCGAACGCGTGTGGTTTGCCGGCATGAATGATGCGGACGGAGTAGCGCGCGCCGGGCCGCAGGCAGGCGGCCGTGCGCGGGTCCTCGAGCACGGCCGTCAGCACGTGCCGACGCATCTCGAGGAAGCGTGCGCGTACGGCCGCATCCCCGTCACCGGCGGGTTCGATGCGCATCGACGCCCCCGGCCGGAAGCGAGCGACTTCGGCAACGTTCTCCGCGGCCATGGCGTGACTCGACTCCCGCGGCGATCATCGGCGGCAGCAGAGGAAAGCGAACCCCCACCACCGGCGGCGCGGGCGATGCGCTCACCGGTGCATCGGGCTGTGCAACCCAGGGAGCAGCGCAACGGCGATCGTGGTCGGCGCCTGCCGGCAGCGGCAGGAGCACCCGGCTAGTCGAGCACGACGTGCGGCGACCGGCGGACCACGCGGCCGTCCCGCAGCAGCAGCACGAAGCGGTCGCGGTCTCGCAGCAGCCCGATGTCGAGCAACGGATCGCCGTCGACGACGAGCAGGTCGGCGCGCTTCCCGACCTCCACGGTGCCCAGCTCGCGGTCCAGCCCGCACAGCTCGGCCGCGTCAACGGTCGACGCGCGCAGGGCATCGAGCGGGCCCATGCCGGCCTCGACCATCAGCCGTAGCTCCTGCGCGTTCTCGCCGTGCAGGTTGAACGGGCTGCCGGCATCGGTGCCCATCGCGATCCGGACGCCGGCGCGGATGCAGCGCTGCATCGCGTCGCGGTGCGCGGCCGCCGCCTCGAGCGCGCGCTCGACGACGTAGCCGGGCATGCCGCCGTCCTCGGCGTGCCGCACGAGCTGGTCGATGGCCGCAAACGTCGGCACCAGGAACGTCCCGCGGCGGCGCATCTCCTCGATCAGGTCGTCGGTGATGAAGGTACCGTGCTCGATCGAGTCGATGCCGGCCATCACGGCGTTGCGGATCGCGTCGGCCGCGTGGGCGTGGGCGGCGGCGCGCCTGCCGGCCTTGTGCGCCTCTTCGACGCCGGCCCCCAGCTCCTCGAGGGAGAACTGGGGCGCCTTGGGCGGCCCGCCAGGCGTCATCACGCCGCCGCTCGCCATGAACTTGATCACATCCGCTCCGCGTTTCACCTGCTCCCGCACGGCCGCGCGCGTGCCGTCCGCCCCGTCGCACTCGCGACCGAACTCCCAGCCGTGGCCACCGGTGATGCAGAGGTGCAGCCCGCAGGCCAGGATGCGCGGCCCGCGGATGATGCCCCGCTCGACAGCGTCTCGCAGGTGGATGTTCAGCGCCTCGCGGCTGGCGATGTCGCGCACGGTGGTGAAACCCGCGTCCAACGTCTGCTCGACGAAGCGCGCGGCTCGCATCGCCACGATCTCGATCGGATCGCGCACATCCTGCTCCTCGCTCGGGCCGGCGCCCAGCGAGAAGTGGACGTGGCAGTCGATCAGCCCGGGCAGGCAGGTCGCGCCGGCCAGGTCCGCGGAGATCGCGCCGTCGGGCGGATGCAGCGCGCGGCCGATCGCGGCGACGCGGCCGCCGCGGACGAGCACGTCCAGCCCGGACTGCGGGCCGCGGCGCGTGCCGTCGATCAGCGTGAGGTTGCGCAGGAGCAGGTCGGCCGATCCCGCCGGCGAGCGAACCATCGTGCCCTCCTACCGCCGACGCGCGGCGGCACGGCGTCATAGTAGGCGAACGGCGGCCACGGCGGCGAGGGCACCCCTCCGCTAGCCCGCCTGCGGCAGGCAGGCAGGCCACGACCCCGCAGGGCGGGAGTTCCATGGACGCCGCGCCCTCCGGCGCCCGTTGCGTCCGCTCGCGGCGGCGCCTACTATGAGGAGCGTTAGAACAGATGTGCGGCGGTGCCCATGCTCCCGCCCGACGCCCTCGCCGCCCTCCGCGACGACCCGCGACGCGCCCGCGGCTTCACCTGCTGGCGCGAGCTCCCGCCCGAGCCGGCCTGCCTCGCCGATTGGCCAGCCGGAGTCGGTGAGCCGCTGCGCCGCGCCCTGGCCGCCCGCGGCATCGAACGCCCGTACACGCACCAGGCCACCGCGATCGCGGCCGTGCTGGCGGGTCGCGACGTCGTCGTCGCCACGCCCACCGCCTCGGGCAAGTCGCTCTGCTACCAGGCGCCCGTCGCGCAGGCCGTGCTCGATGACCCCGCGTCCCGCGCTCTCTTCCTCTTCCCCACCAAGGCGCTGGCGCAAGACCAGCTCGCCGAGCTGCAGGCGATCGTCGATGCGCTCGGCAGCGCCCTGCGCGCCTTCACCTACGACGGCGACACGCCGGCCGACGCCCGCCGCGCGGTCCGCCAGGCCGGGCACGTGGTCATCACCAACCCCGACATGCTGCACACCGGCATCCTGCCGCACCACACCAAGTGGCTCTCCCTGTTCGAGAACCTGCGCTACGTGGTCGTCGACGAGCTGCACCAGTATCGCGGCGTCTTCGGTTCGCACGTCGCCAACGTGCTGCGGCGGCTGCTGCGCGTCGCGCGGTTCTACGGGTCGGAGCCGGTCTTCATCTGCAGCTCGGCCACTATCGGCAACCCCGGCGATCTGGCCGAGCGGCTGCTCGGCCGGCCGGTCCAGGTGGTGGAGGAGAGCGGCGCGCCGCGCGGCCCGCGGACCGTGGCCGTGTACAACCCGCCGGTGGTCAACCGCGAGCTCGGCATTCGCCGCAGCCCCCTCCACGCCGCACGACGGCTGACACGCGACCTCTCCGGTGCCGGCGCGCAGGTGCTCTGCTTCGCGCAGAGCCGGCAGGAGGTCGAGCTGCTGGTGACCTACCTCCGCCGCGGCGAGCGCGCACGTCCCTCCGCGGCAGGATCGGCGATCGAGGGCTACCGCGCCGGCTACCTGCCAAAGGAGCGGCGGGCCATCGAACGCGACCTGCGCAACGGCCGGCTGCGGACGGTCGTGGCCACGAACGCGCTCGAGCTCGGCATCGACGTGGGCAGCATGGACGCGGTCGTCTGCTGCCGCTACCCGGGGTCGGTGAGCGGCACCTGGCAGCGCTTCGGCCGCGCGGGCCGGCGGCAGGGGGCGTCGCTTGCCGTGCTCGTGGCTGGCTCCGGCCCGCTCGACCAGTACGTCGCCACGCACCCCGACTTCCTCTTCGAGCGGCCGGCCGAGGCGGGCCGCATCGACCCGGACAACCTCGAGATCCTGGTCGAGCACGTCAAGTGCGCGGCTTTCGAGCTGCCGTTCCGGGACGGCGAGCAGCTCGGGCCCGCGGTGGCGCACATCTGCGCGGCGCTCGCCGAGGCGGGCATCCTCGTCCGCCGCGGCGACCGCTACTTCTGGTCGGCCGAGTCCTTCCCGGCGGAGGGCGTGTCGCTGCGCAGCGCCAGCACCCAGAACGTGGTGATCATCGACCACGGCCCGCCGGCGCGCGTCATCGGCGAGGTGGACCGGGCCTCCGCGCCGTTGCTGGTGCACGAGGACGCGATCTACTACCACGGCGGCCGCCAGTACCACGTGGACCGGCTCGCCTGGGACGAGCTGAAAGCGTACGTGCATCCGGTGGAGGTGGACCACTACACCGACGCCCAGCTCGCCGTCGACCTCAGAGTGCTGCACGAGGACGGCCGGGCCGAGAGCGCCGCCTGCGAGCACGCGCACGGCGGCGTCACGGTGACCTATCTGGCCACCATCTTCAAGAAGGTGCGGCTGTTCACCCACGAGAACGTGGGCTGGGGCACGATCGCCCTGCCGCAGGACGAGATGCAAACGCGGGCCTACTGGCTGGCGCTGCCCTCCGCCGCGACCGCCGAGATGACCCGCGCGGAGATCGAGGCCGGTCTGCTGGGGCTGGCCAACGTGCTGGTGAACGTCGCGCCGGTCTTCCTGCTGTGCGACGCACGCGACCTGCAGACGTCCGTGCAGGTGCGCAGCCCGTTTACCGAGCTGCCGACCGTCTTCCTGTACGAGGCATACCCCGGCGGCGTGGGCCTGGCCGAGCGCTGCTTCGAGGTGCGCGCGGCGCTGCTGGAGGCCGCACATGAGCTGCTGCGCGATTGCGGCTGCCGGGATGGCTGCCCGGGCTGCGTCGGCCCGCCGCCGCGGGCCGAGGCGGACGCTCGCGCGGCCGCGCTGCGAATCGTCGCCGCGCTACGGACGTTCGGGGCGTGAGCGGCGTACGATGTATAGTGCGATGTATATCGCCGGAGGCGTGCGATGGCCCGCATGGTGCGCAAGCAGTTCTACATCGAGCCCCGGCAGGACGAGCTGCTGAAGCGACGGGCGAGGGAGCTCGGCGTGACGGAGGCCGAGCTGGTCCGCCAAGGGATCGAGCACTTGGTGCTCGAGCCTCAGTCGCCCGCCGAGGGCTCAGAAGTGGAGCAAGCGATCGCCCTGCTGCGCGAGCGTGACCGCCTCGCTGCATGGGAAGAGCTGAAGGCGGACATCGAGCAGCGCATGAACATCGGAGTGCCCCAGACCGGCCGCAATTGGACACGGGATGAGCTCTACGAGGACCGCTTTGGCCGCCGCGCTCGTTGACACCAACATACTCGTCTACCTCTTCGACCCGCGCGACCACGTGCGGCAGGCAGAGGCGATGGGCTTGATGGAGCGCCTTGTGTTGAGACGCGACGCCGTCCTCAGCGTCCAGTGCCTGACCGAGTTCTTTCGCGCCGTCCGCTGGAGACTGCCGGAACCGCTGAGACTTGCCCCGGACGCTGCCCTTGCAGAGGTCGCCCGTTGCCTGCGCGCCTGCCGCGTCCTTGAGCTGACCCCGCTGGTGGTGTGGGAGGCATGCCGTGGCGCAAACACGTTCCAACTCTCGATCTGGGACGCGCTCATCTGGGCGACCGCCAAGCTGAACCAGATCCCGATGGTCCTCAGCGAGGACTTCGCCCACAACCGCTGGCTCGAAGGAGTCCTCTTCCTCAACCCGTTCGACCCGGCGTTCGACCTCGCCGCACTGGGGTCGGGCCGGTGAGCGACGCCGCCCTGCACGAGCGCCTGCGCCAGATCATCGCCCGCTCGCGCGGCGCCGATGTCCCCGTGAGCGCCCCGTTTCGTGCCCCCCCGCTCGAGCGCGCGCCGGAGCCACCGCTCGACGCGCTCCTCCCCGGCTGGTGGTTCGAGTCCGGCGGTGCCCGCGCCTTCGTCACCGACCATCTGACGCGGCGCCGCGCCCGCGTCGGCCGCGCACCGCTGCGCCCGCCGCCGCCCGCCGCGCTCGCGCTCCTAGGGCGCGACCCGGCCCTGGCGGACGTCGCGCCCGAGCGTGTCGCCTACCTCGACGCCGAGACCACCGGTCTGGGCAGCGGCACCGGCGTCTACGTCTTCCTGGTCGGCATCGGCCGTTTCGCCCCTGACGGGTTCCACGTCCGTCAGGTCTTCCTTCCCGCGTTCGAGGACGAGGAGGCGCTGCTCGACGCCGTCGAGCACGAGCTGGCGGGCGTCGAGGCACTGGTGACCTACAACGGCCGCGCCTTCGACGTGCCCCTGCTCGAGACGCGCTTCGTCCTCGGCCGCCGCCGCACCCGGCTGGCCGCGCTCCCGCACGCCGACCTGCTCCACGCCACGCGCGCGCTCTGCCGCCACGTGCTGCCCTCGGCGCGCCTGATTGAGGCGGAGTCTGGCCTGCTCGAGCTGCGGCGTGAGGCCGACCTGCCGGGCGCGCTCATCCCTTCCGTCTACTTCCGCTACCAGCGTGAACGCCGCTTCCGCCCGCTCGTCCCCGTGTTCCGTCACAACCGCGCCGACATCGTCGGCCTGGCCGGTCTGGCGGCCCACCTCGCGCGACGGCTCGACGACGGCGGCGGCGCCGCGACCGGGCTGGTCGCCGCCGGCCGCTGGCTCGAGCGCGGCGGCGCCGTGGCCGACGCACGCGCACGCTATCGGCGCGCGGCCGAGGACGGCCACCTGGAAGCGCTCCGCCATGCCGCCCGCACGGCTGAACGCGCCGGCGACCTGGACGAGGCGCTGCGGAGCTGGCAGGCGCTGGCCGCCGACGACTCGAACCGCTCCGTCGAGCCGTACGAGCGGCTCGCCCTGCTCCACGAGCGCCGCCTGCGCGACCCCGCCGCCGCGCTCGCCTGGACGCAACGCGGGCTGACGCTCGTCGAGCGCTTCCACGCCCGCTTCGCGCCCGCGCAGGCCGCGCCGATCCACGAGCGACTGGAGCGCCGCCGCGCCCGCCTCGCCCGCCGCGTCGAGCGAGGGGCGACCGTTCCGCGGATGCCGCGGACGCTAGCAAGCGGAAGGGCTCGC
>JAJYLG010000069.1 GCA_021787985.1 Chloroflexota bacterium | reverse complement strand
AGGGGCGGCACCTGCTGCCTCGGGCAAGCGCCTCCCCGCTTTGTTGCAACTGGTTGCATCCTGCTCCGATTCAGCCGTAGAGTAGAGCGGGAGCGGACGGGATCTCCGGCACGGCGACCAGGGAGGGGCCATGGCCGAGTCAGGATTGACCACGCGACGCCGCATCGGCGCGCGACATCTATCGGGCAGCGAATTCGCCCGCCTGATCGGCTTCTTCGGGGTCGTGGTGCTGCTGCACGTGGTGGGCTGGGGGTTCTTCCTTTACTACCGCAACGACTTCGGGGCGGCCTACGCGGCGGCGGGCGCGCTCGCCTACGGGTTCGGTCTGCGGCACGCGTTCGACGCCGACCACATCTCCGCCATCGACGATACGACGCGCCTGCTGATTCAGAAGGGGAAGAAGCCGCTCGGCGTGGGGTTTTTCTTCTCCCTCGGGCACTCGAGCGTCGTCTTCTCCCTGGCCGTGGCGGTCGCCTTTGCCGCCCAGGCGATTCAGCGCCAGATCGGCACATTCCAGAGCATCGGCTCGGTGATCGGCGCGACGGTCTCGGGCACGTTCCTGTGGATCGTGGGGATCCTGAACCTGCTGGTGCTGATCGGGCTCGTGCGCCTGTGGAACGAGACGAAGCGGGGCCGTTTCAAGAAGGACGAGCTGGACGAGCTGCTGCTGCAGCGGGGCTTCATGAACCGGCTGCTCGGCGGCCGCTTCCGCCGCTTCATCTCGGAGTCCTGGCAGATGTACCCGGTGGGGGTGCTATTCGGCCTGGGCTTCGACACCGCCTCCGAGGTGGGCCTGTTGGCGATCACGGCGGCGGCCACGACGACGACGGCCGGCGGCGGTCACGTCCCTCTGATGGGGATCATCGCGCTGCCGATGCTGTTCGCCGCCGGCATGTCGCTGATGGACACCGCGGATGGGGCATTCATGGCCAAGGCGTACGGCTGGGCGTTCTCGAATCCGCTGCGGAAGGTCTACTACAACATGACCACGACCGCCCTGTCCGTGTTCGTGGCGCTCGTGGTGGGCACGATCGAATACGTGCAGGTCGTCTCGGAGAAGCTGAACGCCAATGGTGGGTTCTTCGCGTTCCTGGGCAACCTGGACTTCGCGAAGCTGGGCTACGGCATCGTGGCCGCTTTCCTGCTGACGTGGGTCGGCTCGGTCGCGCTGTTCAAGCTGCGGCGGGTCGAGGAGCGCTGGGGCGGGCTGGTCGAGGAGACGGCGGAGGACGGCTAGGCCGGCCGCCGCGGACGAAGGTGGCGCCACGAGCGCGGACCTGGTGGCCAAAGATCGGCTGCGCCGCGTTTGACCCACCGCGCCGTCGTGCCGCGCGCCCGGGAGCCACGTCATCCGGGGCTGTCTCTCCGCTCGACGTCCCGCAGCATTCGCGCGACGGCGTCACGCAGCGGGGCAGATCCTCCCTCGCCGTGTCCCACACCACCTTCAGGTCGACGCCGAAGTAGCCGTGGATCACCTTGTTGGGCATGCCGATGGCCTCTGCCCACGGAACCCCGGGATGGCGCCCCCGGGTCCTCTCCGGAACGTGCCGCGCCGCTTCGCCGATCACTTCCAGAGCGCGGATCACCGCCAGGTGCGTGCGCCGATCCGCTTCGAACTCCTCCAAGGGCATGTCGCCCAGCAGATCGCCGACGACGGCGATGTACTCGAGCATATCCGCCAGGTAATCGACGTACGCTCGCCCGCGCTTCAGACCGGCACGGCCTCGGCCAAGATGCGCTTCCCAATGGTGGGTCTCAGGGCGCTCTTCATCACCAGGTCCACCTTGACGCCGAGGATCTCATTCAGATGCTCCTCCAGCGCCACAAACCGGAAGAGCGTCATGTGCGCTCCTTCGTCGAACTGCACCAGGAGGTCAAGGTCACTACGCCTGTGCTGGCGGCCTTTCACGTAGGAGCCGAAGACGGCGAGCGACTTGACGCTGTGCGTCTGCCGCAGCTCGGGCAAGTGCGCCCGCAGGATCTGCATGACCTCGTCCAGCGTGGGAGCCGCGGTTTGTCCTCGCGCCGTCATTGTTGCCCTCGTCTCCCCATCGTAAGCTAACCGCGGCGACCCCAGCGCCCGTGGGCGCGCGTCGCCCCTTGCTTTGCGGTCTTCGCCGGCCCCAGCGTCCTCCGCGCACTCCCCGTCTTGGCGGTGTAGCGTCCTCCGCCACGTTTGACCGGCCGCGACGCCCACTGCTAGCGTGAGAACGGCGTCCGTCGCTGCCCCGGCGGCGTGCCGCGGAGGTGACGCGAATCTCCGGCCTCGATCAGGCGCTCCTCGACTTCGCCCGGCGCGTCTACGACGCCATCGGCTGGGGCGGCGTGCTGTTCCTGATGGCGATCGAGAGCTGCGGCGTGCCCTTCCCATCCGAGATCATCATGCCGCTTGCCGGCTGGCTGCTGGTGAAGGACCACGGCCTGGGCGTCAGTGGTCTGCTGCTGGCCGCCACCATCGGCGCGATCGGCAACACGGCCGGCTCGCTCGCCGCCTATGCGGCGGGCGCGTGGGGCGGGCGGCCGCTGCTCGAGCGCTACGGGCGCTACCTGCTCGTCAGCCGGCACGACCTGGACCGCTCCGACCGCTGGTTTGCCGAGTACGGCGGCTGGACGGTGTTCGTCGGCCGCCTGCTGCCCGGGGTCCGCACGTTCGTGAGCTTCCCGCCCGGCATCGCGCGGATGCGCCTCGCTTGGTTCGCCGGCCTCACCTTCGTCGGAAGCTGGCTGTGGTCGCTCGGCCTGGCGGCGGCCGGATACGCGCTGGGCCAGCACTGGGAGCGCATCCGGGCCTGGATGCGGCCGGTGGAAATTCCGATCATCCTGGTGGCCGTGTTAGTGCTAATCTGGCTGGGAGTACGCCACGTACGGCGAGCCCTCGCCGCGGGACGGGTCGCCAGCGAGTGACGGTCGGCGGCAGACGCACGTGGAGGTAGGATCATCGGCCCGACACGCGCCCTCTCGGCGCGGTTGTGGGTCGCCGCGGTCCTGGTGCTGACCGCGGGACTGGTGGCGGGAACCGCGCTTCTCTTTGCGGACCCCGGCGGTGGGCGGGGTCAGGCCGCCGCGCGCCTGCACACGCCCGGTCCGCGCTTCGTCCTGGTGCAGCGCACCCCGGAGCGCGACCTGATGCTGTTGGTCGCCGCGCGCGACCCGTCCGACCGCGTGACGCTGGCCGCGTTCGATCGGCCGCTCGTGCTCGGCAACGTGCAGACATCGCCCGACGGGGCGCGGGTCGCGTACGTGCTGCTGGGCCGCCCCGGCGTGCCGGATGGACTGGCAGGACTGTGGATCCGATCGTCGAGCCCCGGGGGTGCCGCGATCCGTGCCTCCGTCCAGCCGGACGACCTGTCGCGGCTGGCCTGGTCGGTCGACGGCTCGGCGCTGGTCGTGCGCAGCGGCACGGAGCTCGTGCGCGTGGATGCGGCGACCGGTGCCGCGACCCAGCTCGTCGGGCAGGAGGGGGCGTTGGGCATCTACCCGATCGGCGCGGGGCGCGGCGGCTGGCCGGTCGTCTACGCGACGATCGACGGGCACGGTACCGACGCCTGGCGGCTGGACGGGCAGGCAGCGACAGCGACGCTGGTCGCACACCTCTCGGACGGGATCGCGCGCGATTTCTCGCTCTCGCCGGGCGGGCGGAGGATGGCGTACCTGGCGCCCGAGCACGACTCCGCCGGCGAGGTCATGTACGTGGCTCGAGAGCTGCGGTTCGACGGCACCGCGCTGGCGGCGGCGTCCAGCGTCGAGGGGGCGCGCGGGGCGGTGCGGCCGGTCTGGCGTCCGGACGGGACGCTGACGGTCGGGCGCGTCGGCCATGGCGCGGTGGGGGTGGCGGTCGCGGGAGCGCAATCGACCAGCGGGACGCAGGCCCACGACCGACCAGAAGGCATCGAGGCGCCGCTCGGCTGGTCGCAGGACGGCTCGACGCTGGCCGTGCAGGCATTCGCGCGCGACAACCCGAACGACCCGGGCCCCGCGGACCTGCGCCTTCTCGGCCAGAATGGGGCGCCCGCGACCGTCGGTGGGAGCGGGGTGCTCGAGTTCGGGGGGTGGGCCGGTGGCGGTCGCTAGGCGCGTCGCGCTGGCGCTGCTCGTGACCAACCTGGTCGTGTGGGCGGCTTGGGCGGCGCTGCGCGTCGGAGGCGGCCAGACGGCCGCCGCGTGCGCGCTGGACAACGGGCTGCGCGGCTACCAGCCGCCGGCCACGGAGATGTCCCAGACGTTCGCGCGTGCCGGTTTCAATCAGCTTTTCCCGGGCGATTCGAACTTCGCCTTGCCGGCGCTGGACAGCGGGTCGCGGACCAGTCAGAAGAGCGTGCCTGGCTACATCCCGCCGGTCCTGCTCGAGTCGATCGCGGTGGTGGAGAGCAAGTGGCACCAGGCGTACACCGATCCGGGCACCGTGGGGCCGCTGACGGTGGCGTTCGATTGCGGCTACGGCGTGATGCAGGTGACGAGCGGGATGATCTCGCCGGAAGGGCAGTCCGGCACGCCCTCGACGTACCAGCTCCTGGCCGGGCTGCACTACGCCTACAACGTCGCGGCGGGCGCGGCGCTGCTCGCCGGCAAGTGGAACCTGATGCCGAGCTACCTGCCCGTGATCGGCACGGGCGACCCGCACGTCGCCGAGGACTGGTACTTCGCGGTGTGGGCGTACAACGGCTTCGTCATGCGCAACCACCCGGACAGCCCGGACCTGCCGTATCCCCGCCCACCCTATGACTGCCGGTCGAACTACTACGTCCCGGGCACGCAGCGGCTGTACCCCTACAGCGAGCTGGTCTGGGGGTGCACCAACAACCCGCCGGTCGACGCGCAGGGGCGGCCGTGGTTCACGCCGGCGCTTCAGCCGGCCGGCAAGCTGACGCTGCCGCCCCACGGCAGCATCTCGCCGGACGTCGTTGCGCTCTTCTCCCAGGGCGCGCAGACGGCGAAGCAGGACCTGCTGACGCTGCAGCCGTCGCACACGGACACGACCCCCGCGCCGGGCGGGAGCTTCCCCGCCACGCACGGGCAGCCGCAGCTCCAGGTGAGTACCCGGTCGATGAACGTCGGGCCGGTCGGGCAGGATCGAGACTTCCCGTTGGTGCTGACGAACGGCGGCCGCGGGCTCGACGCCTACCTGGTGGTGAGCAACACGCCCTGGATCGACGTGAGCCCGGCGATGGGCGTTGTGACCGGCGCCGATCTGGGCGGCGCGCCGGCCACGGTGACGCTCACGATACATGGCGCGGAGCTGCCGCAGGGTGGCGCCGTCGGCTCGGTAACCGTCTACTCGCCGCTCAGCGCGTCGCAGGGGGTGCAGGTGACGGTGACGGCGCTCCGGGCGATGGTGACGGGAGCCAACGGGGTGACGCGCGGGCAGTAGACTTGCCTGCGGCGGGCCGGCGCGGCGGAGGTGGCGGGATGCTCGGATTGATCGAGGCGGTGCGGCGCAATCATGCGCTCGAGCACGGCACGGTGAGCGTGCTGCTCGCCAGGCTGGGTCCCAGCCTGCGGCTGGCGGGGCGCGCCGCGCCGGATGGGTTCTTCATCATCGGCAACGTGGCCGAGGAGCCGCTGCGCGAGGCGGCGACGGAAGCGCTGGCGCGGATGCGCGGCGGCGAGGCGGATCTGGCGGTGACGCCGCTGTGCGGGACGAACATCGCCGTCGCGGCGCTGCTCGCGTCGCTGGCGACGTTCGTGAGCCTGGGCCGCCCGGCGAGCGCCCGGCGGCTGCCGAACGCCGTGGCGGCGTCGATGATCGCGCTCGTGCTGGCGCAGCCGGTTGGGCGGCTGGTGCAGAAGTACCTGACGACGTCGCCGCGCGTGGAGGGCCTGGAGCTGGAGGGCATCCGGGCGCGCCGCGTCCGCGGGCTGAACGTCTACCGCGTGCGCACGCGCTGGCGCTCGTCGGGGGCTGCCGAGGGGGCGTGACGCTGACGCCGGGCGGCGGCCCGCGACGGCCTGGCCCATACACTGGGAATGCGTGCCCCCGTAGCTCAGCGGACAGAGCGGCAACCTTCTAAGTTGCGGGTCGCAGGTTCGAATCCTGCCGGGGGCGCCAGTGCCGCTAACCAGCGCACTTGCGCCGCCCGCGTTGTCGGCATCCGATCCTGTCGTTCGAGCGGGCCTGGACGGCGGCCGGAACCGACCCGGCCGGAGCGCCGTGTCGGTGCGCGCCGGCGAAAGAACCCGCGCCCGGTCCTCGACGTGCTAGCATGCTCCCGTGGAACACCACGCCGTGGTCACGGCCGACACGAGCGGAGTGATCAGGTTCTGGAGCCAGGGAGCAGAGCGCCTCTTCGGCCATGCGGCTGCCGAGGCGGTCGGCAGGCGTCTGGACCTGATCGTGCCGGCCGAGCTGGCCGAGGCGCACTGGGCCGGGTTCGGCCGGGCGATGGCCGAGCCGAAGCTGAAGGACCTGGCGGCTGACCTTCCGGTGCGCTGCGCCGATGGCGAGGTGCGCCGCTTCGCCGGGCGCCTCGTCGTGCTCGTCGACGGGCTCGGCCACGCGGTCGGGGCTACGGCCATCTTTACCGACGTGGGCACGACCGGTGTCCGACCCTTCGGCTAGACCACCACCGATCCGCGGCGGCTGCTGCGCACGAGAGGATGTCGTGGTGCCACCGAGACACGCAGCGGAGGGCGGGCGACGCCGTGAACGCTGGAGCTCGTTCGTCGCGGACAGCGCCGACGGCGAGCGACCTGCACGTGGCCTTCACGAGATCGGCAACCCGGCCCACCGGCTGAGGGTGGAGCACAACAGCCGGACGCTGCTCATCCACCTGAGCGGGGACGACGGCGAGGGGTGGACCACGGTGGCGGTCGACCGGGGCAGCCGGCGCTGGGCGGTCGCCCAAGGCCCCCGTCAGGCCGGCACGGCGCGGGCGGCCTACGACGCGCTCTACCGCCCGTGACCGGCTCGGGCCGACGCGATGGCGCTACTGGTCCCGCGTGCGTTCGGCGCTGGCGCAGACGGCGTCGTGGACGTAGCGCGCGAGGCCCGGCATGAGCTCGTCGTAGTGAGCGGCGAAGCGTGGGTCGCTGACGTACAGCTCGGCCAGGTTCCGGTGCATGTCTGGGCCGCAGCGGTAGTACCAGCGCGAGATGTGGCGCCGGTGCGACTCGGCGAGCTCGCCGGCCACCTCCCCATCGGCAGGCTCGCCGGCCGCCATGGCGTCCGCGAAGCCTTGCCGATTGGCGTCGGCCCCGGCTTTGATGGCGCCCCAGTCCTCCCTGGCGTAGGCGGCAGTGCGCCGCCGCGACTGTGCCCACGCGTCGGTGTCGCCCCAGCGCTGGTGGGCCTCCTCGGCGTGCGCTCCGCCGAGCTGGTCGGTGCCGAAGATCTCGAACTGCTCCTCTCGTGTGAGCGAGATACCCATGTGGCGAGCCTCCATCTCCTTCTCGATCGCGCCGAGTAGCGCCTCGGTGCGGGCCTGTCGCTGGCGCAGCAGCCGGTGCTGACGACGCAGGTGGTCGTCGGCGCAGGCGTTCGGGTCGGCGAGGATCTCCGCGATCTGCTCTAACCTGAAATCGAGCTCCCGGTAGAAAAGGACCTGGCGCAGCCGGATCAGGTCCTCCTCCGAGTACAGTCGGTAGCCCGAAGGGCTCCGGCCGCTCGGGGTCACGAGCCCGATCGCGTTGTAGTAGTGCAAGGTTCGCACCGATATCTGCGCCAGGGAGGCCAGCTCGCCGACCGTGTACCGCGTCACGTCCACCACTTTGCAGCCTAACGTAACGTGAGAGTCAAGCCGGACCTGTGGCGCGCTCGCTTGGGCCAGCTCGCCCACGGCCGCGGCGCAGAGAGAGAATGGAAACGTGCTGATCGTCGTGAGTGGGCTCCCCGGCAGCGGAAAGAGCACCATCGCCGACGCTCTTGGCCGGGCGTTGAGCGTGCCGGTGTTCTCGGTCGACCCGATCGAGGCCGCGATCTGGCGCAGTGGCGTGCCGGCGAGCCACGAGACCGGCGTCGCGGCGTACGAGGTTGCGGCCACCCTGGCCGAGCATCAGATGCGCCTTGGCATGGACGCGATCGTCGACGCCGTGAGCGCCGTCGAGATCGCGCGGGACATGTGGCGGGAGGCAGCGCGCCGGGCGGGCGCCGACCTGCGCGTCATCGAGGTCGTCTGCAGTGACGAGACCGTTCACCGGCAGCGGCTCGAGTCACGGCGGCGCGACATCAGGGGCTTCTACGAGCCGACGTGGGAGCAGGTCTTGGCTCGGCGAGCGGAGTACGGACCATGGCGGGAGCAGCGGCTGGTGCTCGATTCGGCCACCGACCTGCCAGGCAACGTCGCGCGGGCGCTCGCCTACGTCCGGCAGGCGATGGTCACTCGCCCGTGAGCTCGGCGGCGCTGTCGATCTCAGCTTCGCAGGAGGACGTCGATGGGCGAGCCCGGCAGCGTGCCGAGGGTCGCCCCCGCCCGCCGGTTCGTAGGCCCTACGGCGCTGGGCCGCCCGGGCGCCTGGACAGCTCGGCCAGGTGCTCCCACTCGTGCTCGAGCATCCGTCGCAGCGCCTTGCGGACGGTCCTGGGGCCGGTCGGCAGCTCGCGCACGGCCGCCCGCTCCGCCGGCGTGGTGGCGCGCACGCGCTCGGATGCCATCGCCGCGCTCCGTCGCAAAGCCTCCGGCAGGCCCAGCTCGCCGCGTTCGGCGGCGCCGTGAAGGGCGGAGAACCCCGGCGCGCCGCCCAGCCCCGCTGACAGGTAGCCGCCGATGGCGCCGAGCACGTGCAGCAGCACCGCCCTCGCCGGCCGTCCCCCGCTCGGCGGCCCCACCCCGAGCTGCTCGTCGCTCTGGGTGTCGGCCCACGCCGCCAGCGCCTCGCATAGCCACCGGGACCGCCCCAGGAAGGCCTCGACCTCGGCGTCCGTGACCGGCTCGAGGTCCGGGCCGAACGTCAGGTAGGGCGAACCGTTCCCCAGCCAAGCTCCCTCGGTAACGTGCTCGACGACCCGCGTGTCGAACGGCGCGTCGGGGTCGAGCGGCTCGCCGTGGCGGTGGAGGAAGCGGCGGTAGGCGCGGATCGCGTCCGGGGTGGCCGCCAGCGCGTCCTCCGTGGTCGGGCCGACGGCCACGCATCCGAGCAGGTCGAGCGCGTGGACCATGGTCTTGCGGCGACGCGGGCCGGATTCCAGATAGAGGCCGTAGGTGGTCATGGGCCGTTCAGCTCGACATCGAGGATGCCCGCCCCTCCGGCTTCACCACTGCCTGCCTCCCTTGCTGGCCTCCGGCCGCGCCGCGCACCGGGGTTCATGTCGAAGCGCCGAAATCGACGAGTCCCCGCGCTTCGCCGTATGCCCAGGCGTCGAGGCCCGTCGGCGGGATGCCGAGCCCGCTGAGGGTGGTCACCACGTGGGCGCGGTGCTCGGTGCCGTGGTTGATGGCCTGGACCAGCGGAATGCCAGCCGCGACGGCGTACGGTCTGCCCTGCCGGGTGCCGCGGAGCGTCTGCGCGGGCTGGACCTGCGCCGCGAGCGTGATCAGCGCCTCGCCGCTGCGCTGGGCGCGCCGCCGAAGGTCCTCGAAGCCGGGGAAGCTGCTCCCCGGCCCGAGCGCGTCCTCGAAGCGGCGGTCGGTTAGCAGCCCGACGTAGTGCTCCTCGGCGCCGAGAATGTGGACCAGCGTGTCCCGCACGCGGCCGAACGTGCCGGGTGCGCTCGCATCGAGCTGATCGTCGCTCAGCACGGCGCACGCATCGAGCAGGCGCAGATTCGCCCACAGGTTGTGCTTGAATAGCTCGGTCAAGGTCGCGTCCATCGGATGTGTCCCCTCCAAAGGTTTCGTTGCGATGATGGTGAGACTCCTCAAGGGCGTCCCAGTCCAGGTACTTCTCGATCATGCCCTCTCCAGCGGCTTCGCCGGTCCGCCGCGGGCGGACGCCGGGCCGGCCGCCCGTTCCGTTCCGGTGCCCCCGGTGACCGACCGGGTCATGACTCGAAGTCGTAGTCGAGCGCCATGGGGTAATGCTGCGCCTGCCCGGACATGGAGCCCTCCCCTCTGCCCCGGACTCCCCGCAGCTCCCCGGTCCCGGAGCCCCCGACGACGAACCATGTGGCCGTCACCGCGCCGCCATCGTAGGTCCCGCCGTGTTGGAGCACGAAGCTCCCCGAGCGCTCCCCGATGCGGCCGACGACGCGCTCCAGCCCGATGAAGCTGGCCGTGCCGTCCTCGTCGTAGACCATCAGGTACTCCAGCGTGCCCGTTCCTTCGATGTCCCCCTGGAAAGACCTGGTCACGCTGGCGCGGGTGAGCTTGCCCCCTCCGTGGATCTCGCTGTAGGGCTTCTCGTCCCAGCTCTTGATCTCAAACGTTGCGTCTGCGTGGATGCTCATGCTCCTGCCACCTCCCTGTCATCCATCTGGAGTCGCCTCCCAGCGTGCGCGTGGGTGCCGCCGGGACATGACCATCATCGGCGGCGTACCTGTCATCCTGTGTCAGGATCCGCGCTAGACTTCTGACATGCGCGCGAGCCGGTTGTTGTCCATCCTCCTGCTCCTCCAGACCCGCGGAAGGATGACCGCCCCCGAGCTGGCGGCCGAGCTCGAGGTCTCGGTGCGCACCGTGTACCGCGACGTCGAGTCGCTCGGCGCGGCGGGTGTGCCCGTCTATGCCGACCGCGGCCCGGCTGGCGGCTACCGGCTGCTCGACGGCTACCGAACCCGGCTGACCGGGCTGACCCCTGACGAGGCCGAGGCGCTCTTCCTCGCCGGGATGCCCGGCCCGGCCGCCGAGCTCGGCCTCGGCACGGTGCTGGCCGCGGCCCAGCTCAAGCTGCTGGCCACCCTCCCACCGGAGCTGCGCTCGCGCGCCGGACGGATCCGCGAGCGCTTCCACCTGGACGCGCCGGGCTGGTTCCGCGATGCCGACCAGACGCCCTATCTGTCCGTGGTCGCGGACGCGGTGTGGAACCAGCGCCAGGTGCGGGTGCGCTACCGGCGCTGGCGCGAGGAGGTCACCCGGACGCTGGAGCCGCTGGGGGTGGTGCTCAAGGGCGGCGCGTGGTATCTGGTGGCGCGCAGCTCGGGTCAGCTCCGCACCTACCGAGTCGCCCGCATCCTGGAGCTGGAGACCCTGTCCGAGGGCTTCGAGCGGCCCCAGGGCTTTGATCTGGCCGACTTCTGGCAGTCCTGGGCGCAGCAGTTCCAGGCCCGCCTCTACCCCGCTCAGGCGGTTGTGAGGCTCTCGCCCCGAGGGCTCGGCCGGCTGTCGTACCTGCTCGACCCGGCCAGGGCGAGGGCGGCGCGAGAGAGCGCCGGCGCGCCTGACCAGGACGGCTGGGTGCACGTGGTGCTCCCGATCGAGTCCGTCGAGCATGCCCACGGCGAGCTGCTCGGGCTGGGAGCGGACGCGGAGGTGCTGGCCCCGCCGGAGCTGGGCCAGCGGATGGCAGAGACGGCGCGGGCGCTCGCGAGGATCTACTGCCGGGCCGGGCCGGCGACCGAGCGCGAGCCGGAATCCAGGGTGGCGAATGACTGATCGACGCCGGGTTCCCGCCTTCGCGGGAATGACGAAAGAGAGCGGGAGTGACGGGAGAGCGCGCCCGGGATCCGCGCCTAGCCGACCGCCAGGTGCGCCATCACCACGATGATCGCCACCTGCATCGCCCCCTGGACGCCGGAGAGCACCAGGTTGATGCGATTGATCCGCAAGACGCGCGCGATGTTCGGCTGCGGACGCTGGAGCTCGCGATAGATGCGGACGTTGTTGGGCAGCAGCAGCCCCAGCCCCTGGACGGTCAGGACCGCGATGATGACGAGCGCGGCGATGACCCACGGCCGGTCGGAGCTTCCGGAGCTCAGTAGTCCCTCCCGGCTCGCCAGGAACCAGCCGGCCGTGCCGGTGGTGATCGCCACGACTGGCATGTACAGCAGCGTGCGCGGCACCAGGTAGGTGACCACGGCCTTGCGCTGGTCGGGTCGCAGCCGGCGCATCACCGGGCCGATGATGAAGCCCAGGAACAGGTCGGCTCCGGTCCACAGCGCGCCCGAGAGGACGTGCGTGTAGTCCAGCAGATAGAGGCTGTGCCGGACCAGCGCCGCGACCATGAGCGCCGGAAGCGCCAGCACCCACCAGGTCATCTGCCGCCAGAGCGGCGGCGTCGCTTGCACGGCAAGGGCCTGGATGTCCGAACCGACCGTCGGTCCCCGCGTCGCTCCCATCTCGCAGCGCTCCCCTCGGGCGTAGGAAACGGGCCGAGTGTAGGCAGATGGCGGCGTTTCGTCAATTGGGGCGGGCGACGCGTGTGTCGCCCCTGCCGCGACCCTCTGGCGCTGGGCCGTTCGGTGAGCGCGGCGCGCTCCGCCAGCACGCGCGGCTCATCGGCCGGCGCCTGTCTCTACCTGGCGCTCGACGGGTGTAGCAGGCCGGCGCCCGGATAGAGCCGACGCCGGCCCCACAGCGACACGTACACCAGCCCCACCAGCACCGGGACCTCGATCAGCGGCCCGACCACCCCGGCCAGCGCCTCGCCGCTCGTCACACCGAACACGCCGATGGCGACGGCGATCGCCAGCTCGAAGTTGTTGCCGGCCGCCGTGAAGGCCAGCGTCGCGGTCCGAGGGTACGGCAGCCCGATGCGCCGCCCCAGGAGAAACGATGCGCCCCACATGATGGCGAAGTACCCGACCAGCGGCGCGGCGATGCGCACGACCGCCAGCGGATCGGACGTGATCGCGTCACCCTGGAGCGCGAAGAGCACGACGACCGTGAAGAGCAGCCCGTAGAGGGCGAACGGGCCGACTCGCGGCAAGAAGCTTCCCTCGTACCACGCGACGCCCTTGAGCCGCGTCCCCAGGATCCGGCTCAGCGCGCCGGCGACGAGCGGGATCCCCAGGAAGATGGCGACGATCTGGGCGATGGTCCAGGGCGAGACGCGCAGGTCCGCCTGCGGGAGCCCCAGCCAGCCGGGAAGGAGGTGGAGGTAGAACCAGCCGAGGGCGGCGTAGGCCACCACCTGGAAGATCGAGTTGAGCGCCACCAGCACGGCGGCCGCTTCCCGGTCCCCGCAGGCCAGGTCGTTCCAGATCAGGACCATGGCGATGCAGCGGGCCAGCCCGATCAGGATCAGCCCGGTGCGATAGGCGGGCTGGTCCGGCAGCAGCAGCCACGCGAGCGCGAACATGATCGCCGGACCGACGGCCCAGTTGAGCACCAGGGAGGAGATGAGCAGCCGCCGGTCGGCCGTGACGGCGCCGAGCCGGCCGTAGCGGACCTTGGCGAGCACCGGGTACATCATCACCAGCAGCCCGATCGCGATCGGCAGCGACGTCTGCCCGATCCTTACCGCGTCCAGCGCCGTGTTCAGCCCCGGCAGGACCCGCCCGAGGCCCAGACCGGCCGCCATCGCGAGGCCGATCCAGAGCGGCAGGAACCGGTCCAGCGTGGAGAGCCGCTGGATGATCTGGCCGTCGGCGGCCGCAGCGGGTGCCGAACCGTGGCGGGTCGCCGCGCTCACGAGCAGGGCCGCCGGACCTGGGCCGCCCGCCCTGCCGCGGCGGCCAGCTCCCCGAAGCGGCCGGCAAGCCCGCGCAGCCGCTCCGGCCGCAGCCGGTAGTAGGTGAACCGGCCGGCCGGCTCCGCCGCGATCAGCCCGGCGTCGCGCAGGACCCGCAGGTGGTTGCTGATGTTGGTCTGGCCCGCCCCGGTCACCGCGGACAGGTGACAGGTACAGAGCTGCTCGGTCGCCAGCAGCTCGACCAGGCGCGCCCGGAGCGGGTGGGCGAGCGCCCGGAGGACGGTCAGGTCGGGCGGTGCGGCGAGGGAGAGCGACGCATCAGTCTGTGCTGAGCTCATCATGGACTGATATATACCGCGTTCACGGGCGGTCGTCAACAGGACCGGCGCTCTGGGCCGGAGGGGGCGGCCCGAGGACGATGCACCGCCAAGACGCGAAGAACGCGGAGGGCGCGGCATGGCGCGGGCGACGCGTCGTTCCGCGGCGGACGGGTCGCCCGTGCCCGCATCCGTGTCAGCCGCGTTTATCTGTGGATCTGGCGCTCGTCGCCGGCGCCGCGCTCAGCCGGCGCGCAGGTGGCGCCACGTCTGGCCGTTGACGACCTGCCGCACCGTCTCGTGCGAGATGCCGTAGGCGGAAGCGAGCGCGCGCAGTGAGCGCGCGCCCTCGGCGTATGCCTGGCGGATCTCCAGCGCGATGGTGGCGGTCAGCACGGCGCGGCCGTTGCGCTCGCCGCGCGGGACGCGGTCGGGGTGGCGGCGCATCCCGTTCGCCTCGCCCTCGTTCGCGCGCGCGCCGGTGTGCAGGTGCGCCGGTCTGACGCATGTGGGGTTGCCGCAGGTGTGCAGCACGTAGCGCCCGCGGGGCAGCGGTCCGTTGCTCAGCTCCCAGGCGACCCGGTGGGCGTAGCGGTAGTGGTGATCGACGCGTAGCACCCCGTAGCCGCGCCTGGTACGGGTGCCGCGCCAGGTCCAGCAGCCGCTGGACGTCTCGACGAGCTCCCAGAAGCGGCGTTCCAGGAGGTGCGCCGGCTCCCTCGGCGTGGGGGGCGGGCTGGCGGGGTGCGTGGTGGAGGACATCTCGCCGGTTTAATCGTCCCGGCAGGGACCAGCGTTACAGCGGGCAGGCGCCGTGGGAGTGGCGAAGCGGGCAAAGAGCGAGATACTGACCGGTCAGCGTGTACAACGCGCAACACCGATTGTGAAGGGGGTATTGACGTGCCAGCCGACCCGTGATAAGCTGCGGCTCGCCGCTTCGCACGGAAACGGGCTCCGGCGCGGCGGAAATGACCAGAAAAGAGAAGGCTGGCGGTGGTAGCGACACCGTCAGCCGATGCAACGGGCGGGCGGCTCATCTGCCAGCGTCCGTGCGCGCTGAGTATACGGCGAGCCACGCCGTATGTCCAGCGGCCGGATGCTCGCGCGCTCGTTGCCGGAAGGAGGTGGTCTCCCACCGGATACGGGCGCCCGCGGACGAGGGCCTCGCAACCGTCCCGCGCGTCGGCCTGCGATCCACGGCCGGCACCGCGCGGCTGGGGCCTTCCCGCCACCTCTCGCACCGTGCTGAGCACGGCGAGCTGATGCTTGGCAACCGGGACGCCACGCGTGCACCGCGATGAGCGGTGGCGTGCGTGCCCCGGTATCCCCCTTCAGGATTCCCCACGCGAGCGGACCACGCTTCACGGCATGCCGGCCGCCCGCGCATGGGCAGACCGGCCCGGCCCCGGGCTGGCAGGCTCGGGAGCCGCGCGCAGAGACACGGAACCAACGGAGGAGGGAACACGTCTCATGCTGTACGTCCTTATGCTCAAGAGTTGGCTCGCCGAGCGGCTGAGCCGCGAGCACGGCCAGACGACGACCGAGTACGCCATCGTGCTGGTGGGCGCTGCGGCGCTGGCGGTGGCCTTGTTCGCGGCCGGGTTGCTGCCGGCCGCGGTCCAGAAGGCCGTGGCGTACGTCTCGGGCTTGATCCCCGGCGCCTGAGCGCGACGTCGGACGCAAGCGCCCTGGCCGCGTCTTGTCGGCGCGGAGGAACCAGGTCCGTCGCCGGTGTGACCAGGGCGGGTATGCATGGCCGGCCGGGACACGCCTGATGTGTGCCGCTGAGGGTGACTGGCAGGAACGATAGCGTTTGTTCCCTGCTTGGTCGCCTTTCCAGGGAGAGCAGGTACCCGGCCGGCCTGAGCCCCGCCATCGACGGACGGCAACGGGGAGAAGGGCGATGGAACGCAACAGCGCCTCGAGAGCTGCTCGAGTGCCGGCCGCCTCCCGAGGCGAGAGCGGCCAGGTCCTGGTGTTCTTCGTCATCGGTATGGGCGTCCTGCTTGGGGTGATCGCGCTCGCCACGGACGTTGGCCAACTGTGGCGGACGCGGCAGTACCTGCGCAACACGGCCGACGCGGCGTCGCTCGCCGGCGCGCTCGACCTGCCCGACGACCCGGCGCTGGCGCAGTCGGACGCCGTCTCGTGGGCGGGGCAGAACGGCG
>JAJYLG010000169.1 GCA_021787985.1 Chloroflexota bacterium | reverse complement strand
GGCCGGCTAGACGCGGTGGGCCGCCGTGCCGCGCAGCTCCCGCATGACGGAGCCGACTACCTCGACCGCGCGGTCGATGTCGGCCGCGCTGACGTCGAGATGGGTGACCGCGCGCACGCGGCCCGCCCCGCCCGAGCTCATGCGCACGCCCGCGGCCACGATCGCCGGCAGGAACGTCCCCGGGTCGACGTCCTCGAGCTCGAAGAAGACCATGTTGGTCTCCACGGTCGCCGGGTCGACGTGGATTCCCGGGAGCGTGGCGAGACCTTCGGCCAGCCGCCGGGCGTTGGCGTGGTCATCGGCCAGGCGGTCGATGTTGTGGCGCAGGGCGTAGAGCCCGCCTGCGGCGATGATGCCGGCCTGGCGCATCGCCCCGCCGAGCCGCTGTTTCCAGCGGCGCGCCTCGGCCAGCAACGTGCGGTCGCCGGCCAGGATCGAGCCGACGGGCGCCCCGAGCCCCTTGCTCAGGCAGAGGGTGACCAGGTCGAACGGCGCGGCATACTCGCGCGCCGGCGTGCCCGACGCGACCACCGCGTTCATAAGGCGCGCGCCGTCGAGATGCAGTCGCAGGCCGTGGCGCCGAGCCTCCGTGGCTACCGAGCGGACCACGAGGATGGGCCAGACGGCCCCGCCGCCCTGGTTGGTGGTGTTCTCTACCGAAACCAGCGCTGTGCGCGGGAAGTGCGGGTCGTCCGGGCGGACGGCGGCGCGCACCTGCTCGGCCGTGAAGATGCCGCGCTCACCCTCGACCGGTCGCAGCAGGACGCCGGCGATCGCGCCCGCGCCGCCGCCCTCGTAGTGCGCCGGGTGAGCGGTGCGGTCCAGGATCACCTCGTCTCCCGGGCGGGCGAGGACGGCGAAGGCGATGGCGTTGGACATGGTGGAGCTGGGGAGGAAGAGGGCGGCCTCTTTGCCCAGCAGGCGGGCGGCCTCCTCCTGCAGCGCGTTGACGGTGGGGTCTTCGCCCTTCTGCTCGTCGCCCACCGCGGCATCGGCCATGAAGCGCCGCATCTCCGCCGAGGGCTTGGTGGCGGTGTCGCTGTACAGGTCGATCAGTGGCATCGGCGGGCCTCCGGACAGCAGCGCTGCCGTACTAGCGTACGGCGAACGGCGACCGGATGGAGCGAGAAGGCCGCTCCGGCCGCCACGCGCGGCGCGGCATCCGCGATGCGGTGGATCGGCCAAACGGTTCGCCGTGGATTCGAGTGTGCTACGATTGCGAATGAGAACAGATCTGGGAGAACCTCATGTCACCCCTGCCGGTCGCGAACGGCGTGCGGTTGACGCGCCAGCGACAGGTGGTGCTCGACACCCTCGGCACCATGCGCACCCACCCGGAGGCGATGCAGGTCTTCCACGCGGTCCGCGAACGCATGCCGAACATCAGCCTGGCGACCGTCTACCGGACGCTGGGCGTGCTCCGTGACGCGGGGCTCGTGCGGGAGTTCGTCACCCACGACGGCCCGCGCCGCTATGACGCAACGCCGGGGGAGCATTTCCATCTGGCGTGTCGATCCTGCGGCCGGCTGGTGGACGTGGAGCTTCCCGAGGCCGCGTTCCTCGGCCGTCGCGCTGCCGAGGTCACCCTCTTCAGCGACATCGAGGTGAGCCAGGTTGAGCTGACCGGCATCTGCCCGGAATGCGCCGCGCCGTCTGGCGGATAGGACCATGTCGGCGCGCTGACGGCCACCGCTTCAGAGCAGCCGCCGCACCAGCCCGCTGTCGCCGTCGACCTCGATCAGCTCGCCCTCGCGGATCCGCGCGGTAGCGCCCAGCGCACCGACCACCGCCGGAATGCCGAATTCGCGCGCCACGCTCGCCGTGTGCGACAGCACGCCGCCGCGTTCCGTGACCAGCGCGCTCGCCACACCGAACAGCGGTGTCCACGCCGGCGTCGTCGACTCGCAGACCAGCACATCTCCTGGCGCGAGCCGGTCCATCTCCGCCGGGTCGCGCAGCACGCGGGCCACCCCCACCGCCTTTCCGGGCGAGCCGGGATGGCCGGCCAGCCCGTCTCGGCTGCCATCGATCGTCTCCGGGCCGAAGAAGCGCACGCGCGAGACCCCGGGCGGCGCGGGTGCCCCCAGGAAGAGCGGCGGCGTGAGGCGCGTCTGCTCCTCTCGCGCCCGCCGGCGAGCGGCCACGCGCGCGCGCTCCACCGCATGGCGGACGCGCCCCGGAGCGCCGAGCGCGGCGAGCAGCTCCTCGAGCTCCAGCCAGAACGCGTCGTCCGGACGCTCGATGACGCCGCCGCGGGCGATGCGCGCGCCGGCCTCCAGCACCAGCCGCCGCGCGAGCGCAGGCACCGCCTGGTCGATCAGCCAGTGATGGTCCTCCTGCAGCGGCACGTAGGCGGACGCATCGCCGAGCGCGCGTTCGAGCTCGGCCAGGTCGCCGGGGCGCTCGCGCAGGCCGGCGCGGAGCTGCGCCAGGAGCGCATCGCGGCGCGCGGCGGCGTCGCGTAGCTCCTCGTCCGGTTCGCGGCACGGCGCTCGCAAGAGCTGTCGTACGCGGGCGAGCGCGGCGCGGCGGTCTTCCGCCAGCGGCGTCTCGGCCAGGTCGAGGGACGGCATCTGCAGCCCCCATTCGTGCAGGTAGGCGTCGAGCGAGGCCAGCAGCTCCCCGCCGCCATCGAGCGCGCGCAGGACCTCCGGTGGCTGACCGGCGAGCAGCGCGGCGCACAGCTCTGGGCGGCCGGACGCGCGGCGGGCGACCTGCCAGAGCGCGCTGGCGGCGGCGACCGTGCGGTTCGGGTGTCCCTGGAGGAGC
The DNA here is from genome assembly GCA_021787985.1 of Chloroflexota bacterium. Classification (GTDB taxonomy): domain Bacteria; phylum Chloroflexota; class Dehalococcoidia; order DSGV01; family DSGV01; genus JAJYLG01. The sequence continues at coordinate 459 of JAJYLG010000169.1, read as the reverse complement.
GCCGCCGCCTCGCCCACGCGGCGGCCGGGGAAGAGGCGGGCGAAGAGGTCGAGGAACGCCGAGGCGGCCTCGATGATCGGCACCACCAGGCGATCGTGCAGCTCCCAGTGGCGGGCGCGGCGGCGGGCCAGGTCCTCCAGCTCGAGGCGGAGCGACGCGTCGGAGAGCGCGGCCGGGTCGAGGGCGCGCAGGCGGGCGATGTCGGCCAGCACCTCGGGCTCCCATTCGGCGCGCCACGCCTCGGCCGACTCGCGCGCTCGGGCGGCGGTGCGCTGGCGCGCGTCGTCTGGTACGTGGTGGCCGGGCTGGGCGGCAGCGGAGGCGTACACGTAGCCGTTGACGGCCACCAGCCGGACGTCGAGGGCGATGCCGAGGGCGGTCTGCGCATTGGTGAAGCCGACCGACATGGCCGGCAGCTCGAGCGTGGCGCAGAACGTGGAGACCGGGCGCGGCCAGTGC
>JAJYLG010000068.1 GCA_021787985.1 Chloroflexota bacterium | reverse complement strand
GGGGAGAACGGAGCGAGGCCTGACCGTCCGGCGGGCGCTCGAGCGGCGCGGCGGCTGAGGCCTGCCTGGCGGGCAGACAGGCCGCGCGGGCGACTCGACGTCACCGAGGGCGCGCGGACACCCGAGCGGGATGCGGTCGGTCCGCTCAGGGCAAACCCTGAGAGATGGCCTTCGCTCCCCGGAATTCGAGCGGCTCCACCCCTTAAGTTGCCGCTATCTTCTTCCCATGATTGATGTGAGCACTCCGCTTCAAAGGAGAAAGGTGGTGCCCGCGACCCGTCTGCGCGCGGTTGCGCCCGTTGCGGCCGTGCTCTTCCTGGCCGTCGGTTCGGCGATGTCATACCGGGGCGTCACCGCCGGGTCGCCGATCGGGCTGTACCTGGTGCTGGCGTTCGCCTGTGGCTTCACCGCGGACCGCTGGTCGTGGCTGCCGCTGGCGCTCGTGCCCTGGCCGCTCGGCCTGGGGATCCGCTTCATCGCGGGCCAGCCACTATCGGAGCAGGCCACGTGGTCCGGCGACTTGCTGACCGGTGTGGCCATGGGCGCCGTCGCCATCTTCCTCGGGCTGCTGGCGCGGCGGTTGTGGCGCATGCTGTTCGACTGAGCGTGCGACCCGTTCAGCCGGCGGCGCGCGCGGCCTCGGCCACCGCCCGGTAGACCTCCGCCAGTGATGGCGTCGTCGCACACGCTCGACCTGCCCGGTGCAGGCAGGCCGGCCTGGTATGGCCTTTGCCGCCCCCCGCGCGGCCGTGACCGAGGGCGTGGTGAGCGGGAGAAGGCACCCGCCACCCGCGGTGCTTTCTCTCCCAGCGTCGCCGCCGCCTGTCCGGACGCCGCTACCGGCTGAGGGGCACGCCCGGCGGCTGATCGGCCCGAGGGCGGGCGTCGTCGTGGTGGCCGGGGAGCGTTGCCTCCGCCGCCTCTTCGCCCAGGTCCTGCCGCACCCGGATGAACCGCATGATGTCGGCGCGCGTCACCATCCCGAGCAGCTCGCGTCCCCGCACGACCGGGAGCTGGTTCACGTCGTTCATCGCCATGAGCTGCAACACTTTCGTCACGCTTTCGTCGGGGGAGACGGTGTGCAGCTTGTTCGCGGGCGTCATCGCGCGGTAGGCGCTCGTCAGCGGCCACTGGTCGCGCGGGATGTGCCGCACGTCGTTGAGCGTCACCAAGCCCGCAAGATCGCCCGCCGCCATGACGACGAAGCATCGGGCGCTGGTGCGCAGGATGTGATCGTGGACGAGTTGGTCGACGCTGAGGTCCGGCGGCACGACGTCGACGTCGCGGCGCATGATGTCGCTCACTGTCACGCGGCTGAGTGTCGACTCGACGAGCACTTGCTCGTAGCTGGAGGCGGAGGCGCCGCGCAGGAAGAAGCCGATGATGACGAGCCAGATGCCGCCAACGTAACCGCCGAGCAGCGTCTCGATGACGCCAAGGCCCACCATGCCGTAGGCGATCCATTCGCCGAGACGTGCGGCGGCGTGCGTGGCGCGCAGCCGGTCGTGGTTGCGCGACCAGACGATCGAGCGGAACACACGGCCGCCGTCGAGCGGGAAGCCGGGCAGCATGTTGAAGACGGCGAGAGCGGCGTTGATCAGCGCCAGGTTGGCGCAAATGCCCGCGATGCCAGCGTTCACCGGGCGGATGGCGTACCAGGCGGCGGCGAAGAGCGCGGCGAGGGCGAGGCTGGTGAGCGGGCCGACGATCGCGATCTTGAACTCGATCCCCCCGCTGTCGGGCTCGCGCGTGAGGTTGGACACGCCACCGAACACGAAGAGCGTGATCTCCTTCACCGGCAGGCCGCTGCGGTTGGACACCACGGCGTGCGACAGCTCGTGGAGGAGGATGGAGACGAAGAAGATGAGGGCGACGAAAGCGCCGCCGATCCAGAGCTGGCCGGTCGTCCACTGCGGGTAGTAGCGGGCGAACACGCCCTCCGCGAACGACCACGTGACGATGAGGAAGATAAAGGCCCAGCTCCAGTGAATGCCGACGTCGATACCGAAGATGCGGCCGATCTTCAACGAGCTGTGCATGGGAGCATCCCTCCGCTGACCCCAGCCTACGTCATGAGCCCAACGGCGGTTCTACCCGCTTGAGTGTGGAATGGGTTAAGGATCCTCGGCGAAAACGTCCTCTCGGTCCGGTAGCCGCCGGTCCTGCGCTTGAGCGCCCTGACACGGTTGTGTCTGCCCTCGACCATCGCGTTGGTCAGGGGATAGCGCGAGTAGTCGAGCACCTCCTGCTGCCACCTGCCGACCGTCGTGGCGACCCTCGGGCACGGCTGCGGGCCGCAGCTCCGGGCCTCTGCGCGCCACTGATCGAGCGCCCGGGCAGCTCGCGCGGGCTGCTGGCGCGGCGGTTGTGGCGCATGCTGCTCGACTGAGCGTGCGACCCGTTCAGCCGGCGGCGCGCGCGGCCTCGGCCACCGCCCGGTAGACCTCGGCCAGCGGCACGCCGCGCTCCCGCGCCAGCCGCGCGCAGTCCTCGTACTCCGGCGCCGCGGTCAGCCCTTCCCCGGATGGGCCCAGCCGCTTGAGCTTGACGCGCGCGCGGCCGTAAGGAGTCTCCACCTCGCGCAGCTCGCGCTCCGCCTCGTAACGGCGAACCGCGTAGGCGCGCACGCCCAGGGTGGTCGTCTCGCGCAGCATCGCCATCGCCACATCCGCCTCGCGCTCGGGCGCGCACAGCGCGGACATCACCAGCGCCGGCCGTCCCTTCTTCATCTGCACCGGCGTGAGCCATACGTCCAGCGCACCCGCCTGCAGGCAGCGCTCGCTCCCCAGAGCGAACCACTCCGGGTTCATGTCGTCCACGTTCGTCTCGAGCACGCGCAGCTCCCGTGCCGCTCCGCCGACGGCGGATTCGCCGAGCCAGAGGCGGCAGACGTTGGGCCAGTCGGCGAAATCGCGCGTCCCAGCGCCCGTTCCGACGCCCCGCAGTGTCATCGTCGCGGGCGTGAAGCGGGCCAGCTCGCAGAGCAACGCCGCGGCCGTCGGCGTCACCAACTCCGCGGCCGGCATCGCCGGGTCGGAGCGCAGCGGCGCGCCCGCATCGGCGAGCAACCTCAGCGTGGCCGGTCCCGGCGCCGGCAGCGGGCCGTGCTCGCTCCGAGTCGTGCCGCCGCCGGCCGGCAGCGGGCCGCAGGTCAGCTCGCGCACGCCGAGCAGGCGCAGCGCGACGACGAATCCCACGATGTCGAGGATGCTGTCGACCGCGCCCACCTCGTGGAAGTGGACCTGCTCCACGGGCACGCCGTGCACCGCGGCCTCGGCATCGGCCAGGCGGGTGAACACGCGCCTCGCGCCAGCGCGGTCCGATTCGGGCAGGGCCGAGCGGTCCAGTAGCGCGAGCACCGCTGCCAGGTCGCGGCGTGCGCCAGCGGCAGACTCGACCGTCGTGCCGGTGCGCACCAGCAGTCGCGTCGCGCGCACGCCGCCGCGCAGCGCCTCCTCTCCCTCGATCGACCAGCCCGCGAGCGGCAGCGCGGCGAGCGCGGCTCGCAGGTCATCAAGCGGCAGACCGGCGTCGACCGCCGCGGCCAGCAGCATGTCGCCCGATGCTCCACCGACCGGGTCGACGTGGGCGACGCGCTCCGCCCCGTCCTCGCTCACCCACCGCTCCCGGGCTCTGGTCGCCTGCCTGCCCCGTCCCTCGGACGGCAGGCGGACGCGAAGACCAGGCTGCCGGCGCGCCCGGGGCTCGTCGCCCGCAGCACGTAGTCGCCAAGGCTGGTCCACTCGCCGTCGTCGCGCTCGGCCACGAGCGAGATGTTGGTGAGCGTCACGCCGGCGTCGAAGCGGTCGTGGGGGAGCCTGCCCCCGCGAACGGGCGGGGGTCGGCCGTAGCCGAGCTGGACGCCTGGCGGGCTCTCCGGCTGGCGGCCATCGAGCGGCCCGGTGCAGCAGTCGTCCCGCAACGCGAGCAGGTCGGCCGCGCCGGCGCTGACCGCGAGCACCACGACCCCGCCGTCGCCCAGCAGCGGTCCGCCCAGTGCGAAGGGGAAGGGCCCCCAGGCGCGCACGATGCGGTCCAGGTGTTCGTCCAGCTCCTCGAGGTCGAGGTCATCTGCCGGCTCGACCAGCCAGAGGTGGGCCGGCAGATCGCGCTCCGGGTCGAAGCGCGCGTCCAGCCGCTCGCGCGCGCGATCCACGGCCGCGGCCAGCGGCAGCCCCCCGCGCTGGCGGCCGAGCAGCACGGCCACGCCGACGCGCCGGAACTTCACTCCCGCACCTCCGCACCCAGCCGGTTGATCATGGCGGCCAGGTAGCCGGCGCCGAAGCCGTTGTCGATGTTCACCACCGCCACGCCCGCCGCGCACGAGTTGAGCATCGCCAGCAGCGCCGCCAGCCCGCCGAACGAGGCCCCGTAGCCGACGCTGGTGGGCACGGCGATCACCGGCGCGCGCACCAGCCCACCGACCACCGAGGCGAGCGCGCCTTCCATCCCGGCCGCCACCACCACGGCCCGCATCTGCCGCAGCAGCGGCACCTGGTCGAGCAGCCGGTGGATGCCGGCCACGCCCACGTCGAAGATGCGTTCCGCCCCGCTGCCGTGCAGCTCGGCGGTGAGCGCCGCCTCCTCGGCCACGGGGATGTCCGCGGTTCCCGCGCAGACGACCGCCACGCCGGGAAGGAGTGGCAAGCGCGCCCGTTGCACCACCACGCAGCGGGCCGTCTCGTGGTAGCGCGCGTCCGGTACGGCGGCGAGCACCGCCGCCGCCATCTCGGCTGTGGCCCGCGTCAGCAGCACCGGATCGGCGTGCTCCGCCATCCGGCGGACGATCGCTGCGGCCTGCCCCGGTGTCTTGCCCGTACCGAGCACGGCCTCCGGGGCGCCGGTACGGAGGGCCCGGTGCAGGTCGAGCCGTGCGACGCCGATGTCCTCGTACGGCAGCAGGCGGAGCTGCTCCAGCATCTCGCCGCTGCCGAGCTCCCCCGAGCGAAAGCGCTCGAGCAGCTCCAGCAGGCGCTTCTCGTCCACCGCCCGCTACCTTGTGACCCGCTCGGCGTCGAGCAGGACGGCCTCGATCACCAGCTCGTCTTCCGACGGTGCCTCGGTGGCGTGCGCGGAGCGGCGCCGAGCCGCTTCCTCGATCCGCTGGAGGCAGACGAGCGCGCGGCGGGTGTCCGACGCGACCCGCGCGCGGTCCATCGCCCGCAGGCGGTACTTGAACAGCCAGTAGGTGAGCTCCATCAGCTCGTCGTGGTCCAGCCGCTCGGCCCGCTCCAGCCCACGGTCGGCCTGAAACTGCTCCAGGAGCTCGGCGCGCGGCTTGCCGTACACCCGCTGGAAAGCCGCCTCCTGGCTGCCGTCGCGACCGCCCCCGACGATCCCGACCTTCTCCTTCTGCACATCCTGCTCGGCGGCCAGCAGCAGCGCCTGCTCCACCACCACGCCGTAGATGTGGTTCAGGTGCGCGCGGTACTTGGTCTCGCCGACACGCTCGTGGAACTCCGCGTCGTCCATGGGCGCGGGCGGACGGCCGAAGAACAGCAGCGCCTCGCGCTCGCCGGGCGCCACGCGGTCGCCCAACTCCAGCAGCAGCCGCTCGGCAAGGAGCAGGTAGTCGAACGCTTCGCCGCCGACCAGGTAGCGGAACCGGCGACCGCGGACCTCCTCTTCGGTGCAGTGCCACTGCCCGATGGCGTCCAGCAGCGCCGGGTACCAGGGCTGGCCCGCGTCAACCGCCGCGATCAGTCGGCCCAGCGTCGCCGAGTCCTGCTCGGTCAACGAACCTTCCGACGAGCGGGTACCCGCCGCCTCGGTCCGCGTCTCTTCCATCCGGATCAGGGCCCCGTCCAGGGCCGTTGGTAGACCGCCGAGCCGATCAGCCGCTGGATGTTGCGCCGGTGCTCGAACGCCAGCGGCAGCGCCAGCGCCTCACGCGGCCCGAAGAAGCGCAGCGCCTGTCCTTCGCCGCGCACCAGGTGCTCCTCGCGCACATCGCCACGCGCGATGAAGACGTGCTCCACGGCGGCCAACCCGCCCGGGAGCGGCACGGCGTGCGTGTACAGCCTGCACAGGGACGGCAGCAGCAGTCCGGCCTCCTCCATCACCTCGCGCAGCGCCGCCGTCTCCGGGGTCTCACCCGGCTCGACCACGCCGCCCACCGCGCCCCAGTGGCCCGCATAGAGCAAGCCCGGCCGGTCGTCGCGCTGGATGAGCAGGATCCGGCCCGCCAGGTCGACGATGAAAACCGCCACGGTCTGCCGGCCGGCGTACACCAGCGATCCGGACGGGACGGCCGGTGCGGTCATACGGCCCCGTGGCACTTCTTGTACTTCTTGCCGCTGCCGCAGGGGCACGGGTCGTTGCGGCCGACCTTCTGCTTGCCGGTCGCGGCCACCGCCACCGGCTCGCGGTTGGTGCGCAGGTTGCGCGGACCCGCCTGGCCGGCCGCCGGCGCGGCGTCGCCGTCGCCATCGCCGTTCCCGGCCGCACCGTTGGCGCCGGCCACGGTTGGCGCGGGCGGCGGCTGGCGCATCAGCTCCACGTGGTAGATGGAACGCGCCAGCATGTTGCGGATGTTCGCCATAAGCTGCTCGAACATGGCGAACGCCTCGCGCTTGTACGCCACCAGCGGGTCGATCTGGCCGTAGGCCTGGAGCCCGATGCCCTCGCGCATCTCGTCCATCCCCGTCAGGTGCTCCACCCACAGCGAATCGATGGCGCGCAGCAGCACCAGCCGCTCCAGCAGCCGCATCGTCTCGGCGCCAAACGTCTCCTCGCGCTGCTCATACAGGTCGTCGGCCCAGGTGTGGACCGCCTCGGCGATCTCCTCGCGCGCGCGACCCGTCAGTGCGGCGAGCTGCAGATCCTCGGGCAGCGGGAAGATCGCTTCCAGCTCGGCCGCCAGGGTGGGGAGGTTCCAATCGTCCTCGTGACGGTCCGGCAGGTTGGATGCGACGATGCGGTCGATCTCCTCGTGCACCAAGGCGAGCACGTTGTCCCGCATGTTTGCGCCGGCCAGGATCTTGCGCCGCTCGCTGTAGATGACCTCGCGGTGCTTGTTGACCACGTCGTCGTACTCGACGACGTGCTTGCGGATGTCGAAGTTGTAGCCTTCGACCTTCGTCTGCGCCGTCTCGATCGCCTTGCTCACCCAGGAGTGCTCGAGCGGCGTATCGTCATCCATGCCGAGCTTGCTCATCATGCCGGGCAGCCAGTCCGGGGCGAACCGGCGCATGATGTCGTCGTCGAACGAGACGTAGAATCGGCTGGACCCCGGGTCGCCCTGCCGCCCGGAACGCCCGCGGAGTTGGTTGTCGATCCGTCGCGCCTCGTGCCGCTCGGTGCCGATGATGTGCAGGCCGCCCACCTGGACGACGCCCTCGCCGAGCTTGATGTCCGTGCCGCGGCCGGCCATGTTGGTGGCGATGGTCACGGCGCCGTGCTGGCCCGCCTGCGCCACGATCGTCGCTTCGCGCTCGTGGTGCTTGGCGTTCAGCACCTCGTGCGGGATGCCCCGCCGCTTGAGCTGGTCGGAGAGATACTCGCTCTTCTCGATGGAGACGGTGCCCACCAGCACCGGCTGCCCGAGCTTGTGCCGCTCCTCGATCTCCTGCACGACCTGGCGGAACTTGGCCTCTTCGTCCTGAAAGACGTAGTCGGGGTGGTCCTTGCGAACCATCGGCCTGTGGGTGGGGACCATCACCACGTCAAGCTCGTAGATCTTGTGGAACTCCTCCGCCTCGGTCACAGCCGTCCCGGTCATCCCCGCCAGCACCTCGTACATGCGGAAGTAGTTCTGGAGCGTGATCGTCGCGTACGTCACGCTCTCCTGCTGGATCTTCACGCCCTCTTTCGCCTCGACCGCTTGATGCAGGCCGTCCGACCAGCGCCGCCCGTGCATCAGGCGGCCGGTAAACTGGTCGACGATGATCACCTCGCCGTCGCGCACCACGTAGTCGCGGTCCCGCTTGTAGAGCACCTGCGCCTTGAGCGCCGCCTCCATGAAGCGGGTGAGGCGGAAGTTCTCGGGGGCGTAGATGTTCTCCACGCCGAGCAGCTTCTCGACCTGCTCGACACCCTCCTCGGTCAGCATCACGGCGCGCATCTTCTCGTCCACCGTGAAGTGCCGTTCAGGCTCGAGGCGCGGCACCAAGCGAGCGAACGTGTAGTAGATCTGCACGTTCTCCTCGGCCGGCCCGCTGATGATCAGCGGCGTGCGCGCCTCGTCGATCAGGATCGAGTCGACCTCGTCGACGATGGCGAAGCACAGCTCGCGCTGCACCATGCCGGAGTGGTCGACCGCCAGGTTGTCGCGCAGGTAGTCGAAGCCGAACTCGTGGTTGGTGCCGTAGGTGACGTCGGCCAGGTACGCCTCGCGTCGCGAGCACGGCACCAGGTGCTCCATGTTCGCCTGGTCGGAGACCTTCTCCGGGCTGTACAGGTAAGCCGCGTCGTGCTGGAGCACGCCAACCCTCAGGCCGAGCGCGGCGAAGATCTGGCCTGGGCCCATGTACTGCACGTCGCGCTTCGCCAGGTAGTCGTTCACCGTGACGAGGTGTGCGCCGCGGCCCGCCAGCGCGTGCAAGTAGAGGGGCAGCGAGGCGACCAGCGTCTTGCCCTCGCCCGTCTTCATCTCGGCGATGTCGCCGCGCGCCAGTGCGATGCCGCCGATGAGCTGCACGTCGAAGTGGCGCAGCCCCACGAATCGCCGCGACGCCTCGCGGACGGCGGCGAACGCCTCGGGCAGCAAGTCCTCGAGCGCCTCGCCGTTCGCCAACCGCTCGCGAAACTCGTCGGTCTTGGCGCGCAGATCGGCATCGCTGAGCGCCATAAACTCGGGCTCGAGCTCATTGATGCGATCGACGGTTGGGCGCGTGCGCTTGAGCACGCGCTCGTTGGCGTCGCCGAAGATCTTGCCGATGAATCCAGCCATCCCGTATCCGCTTGTGCGTCGTGCGAGGCACGCTCAGCGCCGGCGGCCCTCCGCCCGAGGTGGACCGCCCTCCGTCATATTCTACCCCGCGGTCGCGGCCACCGAGGCGGACTCACGGAGCGCCTCGATGATGCGGAAGCGCCACGCCCTCACGACGGCTGCCATCGCAAGGATCTTTCGCACCAGGTGCGAATTGCTCCCTTTCTTGATAGCCTGCATTGCCACGCGCACTATCGGGGCGCTCGGCACACTCCGGGGGAGGACGTGAAATGGACCGGGTGGCCCCAGACAGCGACAGAGCCAGCGCGGCACGGACGGTGCTGCAGGTGCTGGCGTTTGTGGCGGCCCACCCCGAAGGCATCCGCGCCAGCGACGTTGCGGACTTCTCGGGGAAGAGCCTGGCAACCAGCTACCGGCTGCTGGGCACGATCTGCCAAGAGGGGTTCGCCCGTCGGATGGCCGGGAAAGGCCGCTATTGCCCCGCCGAAGGGATCGCGACGCCGTTCTCCCGGTACACCCGTGCCTTGCCGGCCGGCGAGCTGTACGCCGCCGTGGAGTACCTCTATCACAAGTCCGGCCATCGCACCTACCTCGCCGTGCTGGACGGCGGCACGATCCTCATTCACGAGGTGAAGGGGCGCCAAGGACAGCCGAGGATGCTCGGCGTCGGCCGCAAGGTTCGTGGCGAGGCGCACGCGCTGGCGATCGGCAAGGCCATCCTCGCCCACTTGCCCCCGCGATCGGTCGACAGCTACGCCCGGCGCACCGGGCTACGTGCCTTCACCTCGCATACCATCGTTGACCCGATTCAGCTTCGCGACGAGCTGGAGACCGTGCGGCGAACCGGCGTGGCGCTGGACCGCGAGGAGTTCACCGAGGGCTTCTGCTGCCTTGCCACGCCGCTGCTGGGCCCCCAACGCCAGGCGCTGGGCGCGCTCGGCATCTCGCCGCCGGCGACCCAGCTCGCGTCGGAACGTCCCCGGTGTTCGGGATCATGGCCGAGGTCGCGGACTCCGTGAACCGCCGGACGGGCGCCCTCTCCGGAAGGCTGTGGCAGGCGGAGCAGCCGCTCCCGAGCGAGGAGCTCGCCCCGGCCGGCCCTTGAGCCGGGCGCCGTGCGCGTGCGCTGCCGCGAAGGGTGATGCGCCGTCGCGGCGAAGGAAGAAGGGGGGTGAGAGGGGGTCGGAAAGAGCGGCCGGTCCGGCGAGAGGCGGATCGGTGCAAAGCCGTCGAAAGCGGCGAGGCGGGAGCTCGCCTAGAGGAGATCTGAGGATGGCCGAGGTGCCCGTGCTCTCATTCCAAGCCCTGCTGCCGGACGAGGCGAAGACGCTGGTCGCCGTCGTCAGGCGCATCGTTCCTCACAAGCTGCCCAGCTTGCAAGACACGGTCCTACAGACGGGCCTGGCAATCGACGCCCAACTGGTGGCGAACGTCAACCTCAAGGCGCAAGTGCGCGCCGGTCTCAAGGATGTCGACAGCCGCGCTCGCGCCAGTGCCCAGAAGGCGTTTGAGGCACTGGAGCCCGCCGAGCTGGACGCCGTCTTGCGAGCCATTGAGAACACTCCGTTCTTCCAACAACTGATCTCGGCCACGTTGGCGGATTTCTACAACCGCCACGTCGTCTGGGAGGCGCTGGGATACCCGGGCCTCGACCAGCGGGACGGCGCCGGGTACATCGACAAGGGCTTCGACAAGCTGGATTGGTAGCGTGGTCCGGTCGGCGCTGGCCGTGCACCGCGCGATCCCGCGCATCGCACGATCGAGGAAAGAGGTGAAGCCATCATGACAGGGCCGGCGGCCCAGGTTCCCCTGGAAGAGCCCGCCGACGTGGTTGTGGGCGGAACCGGCGCGGGCGGCGGGAACGTCATTCGCGAGCTGTGCATGAAAGGGGTGACGGTCGTCGCGCTGGAGCCGGGCCCACGGATCGAAGACCCGGACCGAGAGTTCGAAGAGGACGAGTGGGCGATGTTCCACAAGCTGGCCTGGCTCGACCCCGTGCTGACGGCGGGCACGGACGTCACCGGGCTGGCGGCCTGGCTCTGCAAGACCGTCGGGGGCACCACCACGCACTGGGCGGGCGCGGCCCTGCGGTTCCAGCCCCATGAGCTGAAGGCCAGGACGACGTACGGTGATGTCGCCGGAGCCGCTCTGGTCGACTGGCCATTGGAGCTCGACGAGCTGCTCCCCTTCTACGAGGAAGCGGAGCGACGCCTGGGTGTTGCGGGGCGTGTGCTGCCGCCTGCGCCCGGGAACACGAACTTCCTGGCACTGCAGAAGGGCGCGGAGGCGCAGCAGAGAGTGCCGAAGCGCTCCATACTCCCTCTCTCCGCCATCACCCCAGACCCTTCAACCCCGCCCGCGAGCCTCGCTGTCCTGCCCTCCACCGCCAACCCCTCAGACAACCGGCCATCTTCAACGCTCTGCTAGGCGCCGTGCTATTCGGCTTGGGCGGTTCGATCCTGGGTTGTCGGGGGCGGTCGACGCGGAGACCCTGCTTCGGCGACCGGGCCTGAACCGGCTGACCGTGTTGCCGAAGGCCGGCCTTGAGCACGATCTGGAGCGCTGCGCGTGCCAACGACGCTGTTTCCGATCACTGGGAAGTTCACCTCCACCTCAAGACCGCCTTCCGGCCGCGGGTGAGCTGTGACCGTAGCGCCGTGGGCCTCCGCGACGGCTTTGACGATGGAGAGCCCGAGGCCAAGACCTTCGCCGTGACTCGTGCGGCCGTGGCCGCTCCGTTGGAAGGGGTCAAAGAGCCGGTCAACGTCTGTGGCTGGCACGGCAGGGCCCGTGTTAACCACCGACAGCACGGCGTGCCCGACGCGGGTGCTGGTCACGACGCTGACCTGACCGCCGGGAACATTGTGGCGCAGCGCGTTGTCAACAAGGTTGGCGACCAGACGCTCGACGAGGCGTGGGTCGCCCGCAGTCATGGCCCGCGTGAGTCCTTCACGAAGCTCCAGCCCCTGGCGCTTCGCCTCCTCCCGCCTGGCAAGCAATACGTGGTCAGTGAGCTCGCCCAGGTCGAATGTCTTGCGCTCTTTGAAGCCTGTTTGTCCCCGCGCCAGCGTGAGAAGCGCTTCGATGAGCCGCTCCTGCTGAGCCCCGGCGGCGAGCACTCGCTCGTGCGCTGCCCGGAGCGAGTCGACGGTGGCATCGGGGTCGTCGAGGGCGACTTGAGCCACGGTCCGTTGGCGGGCAAGGGGCGTGCGCAACTCGTGTGATGCGTTGGCGACGAATTGTCGCTGCGCCTCAAACGACCGCTCCAGCCGGGCGAGCAGGTCGTCAATGGTGTCGCCCAGCTCCTTGAGTTCGTCGTCGGGGCCATCGAGCGCGAGGCGGTCCTGGAGGTTGGCGGCGGAGATGGTGCGCGTGGTGGCGGTGATCGTGCGGAGAGGCCTGAGGACGCGACCCGCGACGACCCACCCGAGCCCGATGGAGGCCACGGCCATGATGCCGAGGGCGATGCCGGATTGGAGGAGCAGTTGGCGCATCGTTTCCGCGTGCTGCTGTGCGGCAAGGGCACGGACCTGCGCGGGCGACAGGGGCGCCTCGTCCGGCACGGTGCCGGCTGCGTCAGGCCCAGCGGCCCTCGCACCCGTCGCAGGAGGCTCCTGGCCTCCGACCGGGCTACCATGATCGCTCACTGCGAACGTTCGGCCGTCCGCCAGCGTGGCCACCGTGTTGCCACCCGTGGCGCGACTCACGAGCACGTAGGTGATTGCCAGCAACGCGATCCCCGAAGCGAGAAACAGGCTTCCGTAGAGAAGTGTGAGGCGCAGCCGAACTGTGCGCCGGGGCAATCGCTGACGCGCGGCACTTCTGGTAAGGCTGCGCATCACTCCCAGACCGTCCACCTGACCCGGTAGCCTGCGTTGGCCACGGTCTCGATCACCGGCGGGTCGCCGAGCTTCGCCCGTAGCCGGCTGATGGTGATCTTGACAGCGCTCGTGAATGGGTCGGCAGCCTCGTCCCACACGCGTTCCAGAAGCTCTTCCGCCGAAAGCGTCCTCCCCTGGGAGGCGAGCAGCAGCTCCAGGACACCGAACTCTTTGGGAGCCAGGTGGAGCAGCCGGTCACCCCGGAAGGCGCGCCGCCGCGCCGTGTCAACCACGACGTCGCCGGCCCTCAGCACGGGCGGTATGGCGGGTTGCGCGCGGCGCACCAGGGCGCCGATACGCGCGACAAGCACCGGGAAGTCGAACGGCTTCGGCAGATAGTCGTCGGCGCCGAGGCCCAGCCCGCCGACCAGGTCCTCCATTGCTGCCGCGGCTGTGAGCATGAGCACACGGCTGCGGCATCCCACGGCCACGAGCTCGGCGCAAACCTCGTCGCCGTGCATGCCAGGCAGGTCGCGGTCGAGGACGACCACGTCGTAGTCGTTGTCACGGGCGCGATCCAGCCCGGATACGCCATCGAAGGTGACATCGACGGCCATACACGCCCGGCGGAGGCCTACGGCCACCGCCTCAGCCATCTCCGCATCGTCTTCGATCACGAGCACGCGCACGTTGTGTCCTCCATTGCTCTCCTTAGGATACCTCGCCTTGGGTTTCGGAAGGGTATCAGTCACGGAGTGCCGAAGCACTACAACAGTGATACCGTCCCGAAACCGCGACGGGCGCACAATCGCCTCAGAAACACGAATTCTCGAGTCGAAAAGGAGTTCGAAGAGTGACCACGACGTATGGCAACAACCAGCGGCTGCCAAGATGGGGACCCCGCGCCCTCTGGGCAGCGACGTTCGCCGCGGTGATCATCCTCATGACGCTGGCCGCGGCCTGCTCCGGCAACTCGTCAAGCCCCGGCGTCGCGGCCGTGGATCCAACCACAGCGGCCCGGCGGCCAGCGGATCGAGCGAAACCGTCCGGTTCATCCGAACCCGACGCGGTCGCCTACGCCCAATGCATGCGGGACAATGGCGTTCCGCACTTCCCCGACCCAAACAGCAACGGAAACTTCGATCTCGCCCTGTCTCCTGACAAACCTGACCTCGATTTCAACTCGCCGCAGTTCCAGGCGGCCCAAGAGGCCTGCAAGTCACTCGAACCGAGACGCAGCGCCGAACAGGAAGCCAAGGACTATGCCGCACGCCTCGATTACGCCAAGTGTATGCGAGACCAGGGCATCTCTGACTTCCCCGACCCACCCGCGCCGGGAACCGGTCCCAACACCCAGTCGCAGTCCGGTCAGTCTCAATTCGGCAGCAACCTCGATCCCCAGTCACCGTTGTTCCAGGCGGCCCATAAGGCTTGCACGCAGTACCTGCCAGCAGGCGACGAGGGGCCGTCGACGAATCAGGGCGGACACTAGTGAGCACACTCTCGACGCAGTCAACCGCTGAAGCCGAGCTCGCCACGGGCTCGCGCCCGCCGCGGCGCCGATGGCTGGTGCTGGGCGCCATGGTGGCCGTACTGATGACGGTCGGCCTGATCGTGGCGGTCACCAATCCGATGAAAATCGGCCAGACCAGCAGTGCGGCATCGGGCAACGGGGTTGCAACGTCACTGGCGACAGTGGAGAAGCGTTCGCTTTCGGCACAGACGCAGGTGAGCGGCCTTCTGGGGTATGCAGGTGACTTCAGCGTAGTTAACCTGGCCAGCCAGGGGCCGGGGCAGGGCGACCAAGCCAACACAAAGGTGGCCACTGCATTGCCGGCGGTGGGACAGGTTGTAAACCAGGGCGAGGTCCTCTACCGGGTGAACGGCTACCCGGTCGTGCTGCTCTACGGCGCCACCCCCGCGTACCGGGACCTCGCCGCTGGCGCGTATGCCTCAGACGTGAAAGGCCCGGACGTGCAGCAGCTCAAGGCCGCACTCGTCGCGCTGGGATACGCGGACACATCCACGCTCGACCCGAACTCCGACGAGTTCACCTGGGCTACCGCGCAGGCCATCAAGAAGCTTCAGGCCGCCCTCGGCGTGAAGCAGACCGGCGCGCTCATGCTCGGGCAGGTCGTCTTCCTGCCCTCCGCGGTGCGCGTAACCTCGGTACAGGCGACTCTGGGCGCGCCAGCGCAACCGGGCGCCACCGTGCTGAAGGCCACCTCGACAACCCCCGTTGTCACCGTCGGTCTGGACCCCGCTCGCCAGACCCAGGTGAAGCAGGGCGACGCAGTGTCGATCACCCTGCCCAACCTGACCACGACTCCCGGTACCGTGTCGTCGGTCGGTACCGTCGCCACGACCGCGGGCACGGGTGGACAAGGCCACGCCGCCGTCGCCGTCGAGATCACACTCACCGACCCGGCAGCCGCCGGTGGCCTCGACCAGGCGCCGGTGCTGGTCTCGATCACCACCGCCTCCGTCGAGAGCGCGCTGGTCGTGCCCGTCACGGCGCTCCTTGCGCTGGCGGGCGGGGGCTATGCGGTAGAGGTCGTCGGCGCGGACGGGCTCCACAAGCTGGTGCCGGTGTCTCTCGGCATCTTCAACGACCGAGCGGGCTTGGTCCAGGTTACGGGCTCGGAGCTGGCGGCGGGTCAACGGGTGGTGGTGCCTGCGACATGAGGACAGCCGAGACCTCCGCCGAAACTGCCGCATGCCGCGGTGACGGCTATGAACGCCGTGCCAGCGGCGGCCGCGAACAGCCGGTTGTGCTGGAAGTTGAGAACGTTACGAAGACGTATCCCAGCCAGCCACCGGTCGCGGCTCTGCGCGGCGTAACGTTCAGTGTGAGACGGGGCGAGCTGGTGGGCATCCTCGGCCCGTCCGGTTCGGGCAAGACTACCCTGCTGCATTTGATGGGCACGCTGGACCGCCCCACCAGCGGCGCCGTGCGCGTTACCGGGCTGGATATCGCAAAGTTGTCCGACGGTGAACTGGCTGTCCTGCGGGCCACGCGGATCGGCTTCGTCTTTCAGCAGTTCTTCCTGGCGGAGCATTCAACGGCGCTGGAGAACGTGGCCGACGGCCTCCTTTACGCAGGCGTCGCGGCGACGGTGCGGCGCCAGCGCGCAGCGGCTGCGCTTGCCCGCGTAGGGCTCGGCCATCGCGCCGGCGCGCGCCCCACCCAACTGTCGGGCGGCGAGCGCCAGCGAGTCGCGACCGCCCGGGCGTTAGTCGGCCGGCCGGCGATCGTGCTGGCCGACGAGCCGACCGGCAACCTCGATAGCGCTACGGGCGAGGCGCTCATGGCTCTGTTCGAGGAGCTCAACGCCGGCGGCGCCACGATTGTCATCATCACTCATGACCGCGAGGTTGCTGCCCATCTCATCCGCGACATGG
>JAJYLG010000168.1 GCA_021787985.1 Chloroflexota bacterium | reverse complement strand
GACTTCAATTTCTCCAAGTACCCGGTCGGTGTCTTCGCGGGGCATCTGGCAGGCTCCGACACGCTGCAAGGCACCTTGTCAACCTCCTTCGAGGGTGCCAGTCCGCTCACCTTCTATGACGCGCGCGCCGGCGGGTTGCAGATGGGTGGCCTCGTGCAGACCAACGGGACGGTTTGGCATGGCGCCATGGGGTGCCTGGGCTACGCTATCCTCGGCGACGACGGCCACGATTATGAGCCCGACGCAGGGATGCCAGCCGCCTTCCAGCGCGATAGCCTTCGCGTGCGGCTCCGAGCGGTAATCCAGACAGGCGTCGTTAGCTGCGCACAGGTCGGCCCGATCGTCTCGATTCTCAGCCTTGACTCGCTCTAGCGTCCACCGGCCTACGGGAGCTCGCGGCGGTCGAACCAGCGCCTGCAGCCGGCGCGCGCGTCGGGCGGGTGTTGTGTGGCTGGACAGTTGACCTGAGGTAGTGCAGGTGTTGTGGGGCTGGCAGGAACAGGACGCGCGCCGCTGAGGCGCGATACGTTAGGCCGCGCGGTCCGGGAGGCCACATGCACGAGCAGATCAGGCTGTTGCTGTGGGACTTGCTGGCCAAGTTCGTACACGCGCTTCCTTGGCTTTTGGGCGGTTTCGGCGGCCTCGCACTTCTCAGCTGGGGTCCCGTCGGCCGCTCGCTTCGTCGCCTCGCCCGTTCAAGGGAGAAGGATACAGCCCTGTTGACGAGCACCGCTGCAGCCGTATCTGATCTGCGGCGCTTACTGGAAGAACTTACGGAGCGCCAGGACTTTATGGAGCGCTCCCTGGTCCAGCGCGAGGCGTCACCGTCGAGGCTGCCTGGTGGTCCAGCCGCGGCAGCGCCGCCATCGGCCCACGACCTCACGCCTCATTAGTCGTGCAGCCTGACCTGACCCTGCAGCGGCCGGGCGCGTGGGGCTCATCGGAATGGCTTGGCTGGACAGTTGACCTGAGGTAGTGCAGGTGTTGTGTGGCTGGCGGGCGGTCGCCCGCCGCTTCTCTGAAGCGGCGCTCCCCGTCAAGCCCCGGCTGCTGGCCGGGGTTTTTCCTTTCTGCCGTCGTCGTCCGCGGGGCGGCGCGAGGTGCTGCTCAGTCTTCTCTTCGCGCTCTCGGGTGTCGAGCCGCAGCTCGACGGCGCATGTGGATCTGCGACGAGGCGGTGGCGCCAATCTGAGGCACGGGCTCACCGGCTCCCACCAGCGGCGTCGCGCTCACCGTCTCTGCGTCAGTCACCTGCCCGCTCCGTGTGCAGCGGCTACGCCTGCGCGGGCGCCCGGAACGCCGTCCCGTCCCGCCACATCGCGTAGAGGATCCCGGCCAAGCGGCGGGCCAGGGCCACCGCGGCGATGCGCTTGCCCCGCCGGCGGGCGATCTGCTCGCCCCAGGCCCGGAGCGCGGCGGCCTCGGGCCGCGTTGAGCGGAGCAACCGCCAGCCGGCCTCGACCAACCGCCACCGGGCCCGCGTGTGCCCGGTCTTCGTGATCCGCCCCCGGTGCTGTTGGTCGCCCGAGCTGTGCTCGCCCGGGGTTAGGCCGAGGTACGCCTCGACCTGGTGCGCGCTGGTGAACCGCGTCACGTCGTCCAGCGTCGCGACGAAGGCGGTGGCGGTCACCGGCCCGACGGTCGGCGCCGTGGCGAGGCGCGCCACGATCGGGGCGTCGGCCGCGCGGCGCTCGAGCCGCCGGTCGGCGGCCGTGATCTCGCTGTTCAGGGGCGCGAAGAGCGTGAGCAGCGGCGCCACCTCGCTCGTCAGCGGCGCCGGGAGCGGGACCGCGGCGAGCTTGGCCACGAGGTGGACCGGCTCGCTGCTCGCCACCCGCAGCCCATCCCGACGCACCAGCGCCTTGATGACGCCGACGTAGCGGCTGCGGGTCCGCACGAGGGCGTCGCGCACCGCCAGCTCCGCCCGCACGTGCCGCTGCGCCTCCGAGAGCCGGTGCGCCCGGCGGAACGCCCCCAGCCGGCACGCCTCCGCCAGCGTGCGCGCATCGCGGCGGTCCGTCTTCACGCGCCGGCTGCGGGTGGCGTACATCGGCGTAAAGCTCGGGTCGGCCACGATCACCTCGTGCCCCAGGCTCTCCAAGTGCCGGGCCACCCACTCGCTCTCGGTCGAGGCTTCCAGCAGGACCCGGGCGGGCGGCCGCCCGCCCAGCACGGCGCTGAACCGTTCCCGGCTGGTGCGGATGCGTTGCTCGACGAGCTCCCCGTCCTGCGTCAGGATGCACATCTGACTCTCGCGCTGGTGTAGATCGAGCCCGATATTGTCCATGGCGGCTGGCCTCCAGTCAGTTTGCGGCAGTTGACCGCGTACATCCCTTGGGAGGCGAAGCTGCCATCCCGTGCCCCTGGATGGCCAGCCGCCGCTTCATCTCAACTGAGGCGCATTTCGTTAGGCCGCTTGGCCGCTCGTTGGTCTTTCACAATCGGGAGCAGCGATGGCCCTGATATCTTGTCCTGAATGCGGGCGCCAAGTCTCCGACAAGGCCGCCGCGTGCCCCAACTGCGCCCATCCGATCAGCGCGGGCCCCTCAGGCGCCGTCACCGCCCCTGAGCGACACGCGCCGCCCCACCGCGCGCCAGCGGAGACGACTCGACGTCGCGTATCGGTGCCTTTGCCTAGCTTTCGGACCAGGGCGCAGCCATCTGCTTGGGTCGCCATCCTCGCTCTTCTCGGGCTGGTACTCCTGCTCTACGGCAGTTGGCTCCTCGGACTCCTGCTGATCGCGCTCCCCATCATCGACTATCTGGCGTCCTTCATCGAGGTCGGACCCACCGCCGTCCGCGTGAAGCGCGGGCTTCTCCACCCGACGACCGACATTCAGCTCAGCAAGATCGAAACCGTCCAAGTCGGGTTCGGTATTGGGGGCTGGAAGTCTGTCACCGTCGTCGGCAGCGGAGGCACCCTCGTCGGGTTGGGAACTCTGTTCAACGCAGACGTCGTGTATGATCGACTCCAAGAGGCGATCGCAGCGCGGCGTTGATGCGCCAAGCGGCCTAACCAGCGCCTGCAGCGGCCCGGCGCGCGGGGCTCGAGGTGTTGATGGGGCTGGCGAGTTGACCTGGGTGTAATGCAGGTGTTGTGCGCCAGGCCGGGGGTCGCCGGCCGCTGAGGCGCGATTCGTTAGGGAGCCAGGAGGACCTGGTGGGCGTCAACATCGAGGTCGTTGATGAGGCCGGGCTTGCTCGGTCTTCCGCGCAAGAGTCACTTATGCAGAGCTTCCTTAGGCGGCAGCGGTCGCCGAACCTCGACGCAGGGGCGCGCACATGACTTTCGATCG
>JAJYLG010000008.1 GCA_021787985.1 Chloroflexota bacterium | reverse complement strand
GCTGGTCGCCGGCTCCGTCCAGATGGTGAAGCGCGGCGTGGTCCTGGAGGAGGCGCCCGCCCCGCCGCTGGTCCGCAACTACCGCTGCTCCGGGCGCAAGCTGGAGGAGCGGGTCGGCTTCCGGCCAGCGCTCACCCCGCTCGAATCGATCGCCGACATGCTCAGGCGGCTGGACCTGGACCACGTGCACGACTTCTTCCATCCCCGCTACTACAACATCGCCTGGATGACGCTGCTCGACGAGATGTACCCGGTCCTGCGGCCGTTCGAGTCCGCCTTCTGATGCGGCCGCCCCGGATCCTGGTGCTCGGCGGCGCGGGCCAGCTCGCGCACGACCTGGAGGCGGCCTGGCCGCCAGGCCTTTGCGCCCGCCTGCCGCACTCGGCCTGCGACGTCACCGACCGCGAGGCCATCCGCGCCGCGGTCGCCGCCTACCGGCCGGAGGCCCTCGTCTCGTGCGCCGCCTTCCACCGCGTGGACGACTGCGAGCGCGAGGTGGCGGCAAGCTTTCTCGTCAACGCCGTCGGCGCGCGCTACGCCGCCGAGGCGGCTGCCGAGGCCGGCATGCCGTTCTGCTGGTTCAGCACCGGCTACGTGTTCTCCGGCAAGGTCGCCCGACCCTACCTCGAGGACGAGCCGCCCGACCCAATCAGCCTCTACGGCGCGAGCAAAGTTGCCGGTGAGGTCGCCATCCGCACCACCGGCGAACAGCACTACATCGTGCGTAGTAACGGGCTCTACGGCGTGGCCGGGGCGAGCGGCAAGGGCGGCAACTTCGTCGAGACGATGCTGCGGCTGGCCCGTGAGGAACGCCCGGTACGGGTGGTCGCCGACCAGGTCATCGAACCGACGTTCACCGCCGACCTGGCGGAGGCGGTCCGCGCGCTGCTGACGACCGAGCGCCACGGCACCTACCACGCCACCAATCAGGGCGCGCTCTCCTGGCACGAGTTCGCCGCCATGATCTTCGAGCTGGCCGGGGTGCCGGCCGACCTCGCGCCGACTACCACCGCGGCTTTTGGCGCCCCGGCACGGCGGCCGGCGTACTCCGTCCTCGCCAACCGCGAGCTGCCACTCGCCGGCGTGCCGCCCCTGCGCCCGGTGCGCGATGCGCTCGCCGACTACCTCGATCGCAAGGGCCACCGATAGGGCCGGGGTTCGTCGCCTGCTCGCAGCGGGCACGCGGAGATTGCGGCGCGGGCTCGACCGGCGTGTCTCGCCGCTGAGGGCCGCGGCGTCCGCGCCGTCAGAACACGCCCGGCAGCACGCGCCAGCGTACCCGGCGCACATAAGCGGCGTACGCGGGCGATGCCGCCAGCAGCCGTTCCTCGGCAAGCATGCGCAGCACCTGGAAGCACCAGGTCACTCCCACGACGGCCACGTTCCACGGCGTGAGCGACTGGATCAGGTAGCCCGTCGCGCCGACGAACCCGGCGGCGTACACGGGGTGACGAATGAGCCGGTACGGCCCCCCATCGACGATGCCGCGGTCGGCGGCGACGATCCCGAACGCCCGGCCGAGGGTGAGCAGCGCGATCACCGTCAGCGCCGCACCCAGTCCCTGCACGGCCAGGCCCACGCTGTCGTTCCACCCCAGGTTGGCGCCGCCCGGACGCACCGCCAGCACGCCCCAGCCACCGACTATCGCCACTCCCCACGCCTTCCAGCTCGTAGTCGTGCGCCGCGGCGGACGCCGGATCATGAACAGGGCCGCGGTGATCAGCTCCTGCGCCGCGAGGCCCAGCCCGATCGGCCGGCCGGTCTCCACGAAGCCCCTGACATGGCCGATGCCGAACCCCAGCAGCAACCCCGCGGCCATGATGCTGGTAAGCGTGTGCTGACGACGCGCGAGCGTGTCGCGCAGGCGGGGCCGCGTGCGGACCGCATCGCGGCGCTGCTCGCCCGCGCGTGCGGACGCGGCCGTGTCAGCCGCCCGGGCGGGGCGCGGAGCCGCGGTCACGTCAGGCCACCTGCGCTTCGCGTCGGCCGAGCAGGCGCCGCCACCACGGCGACGACACGTCGACCCGGACTCCGGCCAACCTCCCCGCCAGCTCAACCACCGAGCGCGCGAAAGGCGACCGCGGATGCGAACGGACGAGCGGCTCGCCATGCTGCATCGAGATGCCGACGGTGCGATCGCGCGGCAGCAACCAGAACACCGGGAAGTGGAGCAGTCCCTCGAGGTCCTGCGCGGCCAGGCCCGGCACGCCGGTGGCATCGTTCACGATGACCTTCAGTCGGTCGGTCTGTGTCGGCTGATCGCCGCAAAGCAGCTCAAGCGACATGGCCGTGTCCTTCACGCTGGCCACGTCGAGCGTGGTGAGCATCAGCAGCACGGTGGCGGTGTCCAGCACGGCCGCCACCAGCTCGTTGTAGACGCCCGGCAGATCGACCACCACGAAGTCGTGCTGCGAGGCCAGCGTGCCGAGAGCCAGTGTGAGGTCCTCAGGTACCACGTCCGCCCAGTGGATCGGCCGATGAGGCGATGCGAACAGCCGCACACCGCTCGGGTGCGGCGTCAGGTAGCGTTCGAACTCCTCGCGCGAGACGTCGCGCCCGTCCCGAACCCAGTCCGCGATCGTTCGCTGCGGCTCCACGCCCATCGCGATCGCCGAGTCGCCGAAGCGGGTGTCCATGTCGGCGAGCACGATGTCGGCGTTGGTCACCTGCTGCAGCGCGCAGGCCAGGTTCACGGCGACCGTGGTCTTGCCGATGCCGCCCTTCGCGCCGTGGACGCAGATCACCGTACCGGTGACGTCCAGCGGTACGCCGTCGCGCTCCCGCCAACGCCGCACCCGCGCCGCGAGCTCCGTGAGCTGCGCGCGGATCTCCTCGCTCGAACACGGCGCCACCACGTACTCCCGCGCGCCGGCGCTCACCGCCCGGCGCACGGCCTCGCCGCTGTTCGCCTCGCTGTACACCACCACCAGCGCATGGGGGCTGGTCTCCGTGATCGTCCGCACCGTCTGCAGCGGACGGGCCACGGGCTCTTCGACGTGCACGAGAACGGCGTCCGGGTGGTTGTCGCGCACCGAGCTCACGGCCGCCACGCCGTATTCCGCCTCGTCGACGACGTGCATCCCGGCGAGCGTCAGCGTCTTCACCATCTCGGCGCGGCTCACCACGTCGCCGTCGACCACCACAATTCGCATCATCGGGGTCGCGCTGCCTCCATCCTGCTCTGACCACAGCCCATACCTGATGCCCGCCGGCGGCTGTCGGTCGGTGGCGCTGCACGCTCCGCCGGCGGCGGCCCCGCGCTGCCCCAATCCGTGCGCCGCCCGGCGCGGGTTCCGCTCAGGTGCACGACGCCCGTGGCCACAGGGATTCTCGGAATGCCGACCGCCGGCCTTCACCGCGTCCGTGTAGGTCGCCGAAACAGCCGCGACCGCGGAAGAGGGTCGGCGCCTGCCCGCGGGTAGAATGGAGCGGTGACCATTCCGCACCTCACCTGCGGCGAGCTCGCGCGGGCGAGCGGCTGCCGTCTGGCGGCCGGGGACCCGGCGACGGTCGTCACCGCCGTGACGCACGATTCGCGCGAAGCCAGGCCGGGCGCCTGCTTCGTCGCCGTGAACGGATTCAAGCGCGACGGCGTCGCCTTCGTGCCCGAAGCGCTACGGCGGGGAGCAACCGCCTTCCTCGTGGCGGAGTTGGACGCCCCGCGCGTCATGTCGGCCCTTCCGCCGACCGTCGCGCTCCTGGCGGACGACGACCCGCGGGCCGCATTACCGCGCCTCGCCGCCGCCCTCTACCGCCACCCCGCACGCTCGCTGCTCGTCGTCGGCGTCACCGGGACGGACGGCAAGACGACGACCTGCTACGCCATCGCCCACCTGCTGCGCGCTGCCGGCTGGCGCGGCGGCCTGGTCTCCGGCGTGGACATCGTGGTAGACGGCGCCCCGGTGCTGAACCGCTCCGGGCTCACGACGCCCGAGGCGCCGGTCGTCCAAGATGCGCTGGCCGGCATCCGCGACGCCGGCGGCACGTTCGCCGTGCTCGAGGCGACTTCGCACGCCCTCTCCTTGCACCGCCTCGACGAGTGCCAGTTCGACGTTGCCGTGTTCACCAACCTCACGCCCGACCACCTGGACTTCCACCGAACGGTCGCGGACTATGCCGCGACCAAGGCACGCCTTTTCGCCATGCTCGACGCGCCGTCGGCGAAGCCGTGGCCGCGTCTCGCCATCGGCAACGCGGCCAGCCCGTGGTGGCCGCGCATGCGTTCGGCGACCTCCCGCCCAGCGCTGACGTACGGCATCGGCCTCGCCGCCGATCTGGCGGCCGACGAGCCACAGCTCAGCGCGGCCGGCGCCCGCTTCACCGTCGCCTGGCGCGGGACCCGTCGCGAGGTGCGTACGCGGCTGCTCGGCCGTTTCAACGTGGAGAACGCGCTCGCCACGATGGCGACCGGGCTGGCGCTCGGCCTGCCGTGGGAAACCGTGTCCGACGCGATCGGCGCGTTCCCCGGCTCGCCCGGCCGGATGGAGATCATCGACCTGGGGCAGCCGTTCACCTGCGTGGTCGATGCCGCCTCGACCGCCGACTCCTTCCGCCAGGCGCTCGCCACCCTGCGGCCGCTCACCCGGTCGCGGCTCATCGTGGTCTTCGGCTGCGCCGGCGAGCGCGACCCCGCGCGCCGCGACGGCATGGGCGCCGTGGCCGCCGAGCTGGCCGACTTCGCCGTGCTCACCGACGAGAATCCACGGACGGAGGACCGGATGGCGATCATCCATCGCATCGCCGCGGCGATGGAGGCGGGCGGGCGCCGGGAGCGCGTCGATTACGTCAAGATCGCCGACCGGCGCGCCGCGATCGTCGAGGCGCTACGCCGCGCGCGGCCCGGTGACCTGGTGCTGCTGGCCGGCAAGGGCCGCGAGCCCACGCTCATCTTCGCTGAGACTGCCCACCCTTGGGACGACCGTACGGAGCTCGAACGCGCGCTGCGCGACCGCGGCTTCGCGGCGCCTCGCGGCTAACCAGCGCTTGTTGTCCCCCTCCCCGGGGTCAATGGTCGCCGTTCTGCACGACCATGGCGATGCCCATGCCGCCGCCGATGCAGAGCGTCGCCAGCCCCAGGTGCGCGTTGCGGCGCTTCATCTCGTACAGCAACGTCGTCAGAATGCGCGCGCCGCTAGCCCCGATCGGATGCCCCAGCGCGATCGCCCCGCCGTTGACGTTCAGCTTGGCCGCGTCCAGCCCGAGCTCACGGGCGACCACCACCGACTGGGCGGCGAAGGCCTCGTTCGCCTCGACCAGGTCCAGGTCCTCGGCGCTGATCTCCGCGCGAGCCAGCGCCTTGCGCGTCGCCGGCACCGGACCGATGCCCATCACCCGGGGCGCCACGCCCGCCCAGGCGTACGACCGGATGACAGCCAGCGGCTTCAGCCCCAGTTCAACGGCCCGCGCGCGCGACATGACTACCGTCGCAGCGGCGCCATCGTTGATCCCCGAAGCGTTCCCGGCCGTCACCGTACCGTCCCGCTTGAACGCGGACCGCAGGCCGGCGAGCGCCTCTCGCGACGTCTGCGGTCGCGGATGCTCGTCACGGTCCACGGTCATACTGCCTTTGCGGCCGGGCACGGTCACCGGCACGACCTCGTCGGCGAAGCGGCCCGCCTCCCAGGCCGCGGCGGCCCGTCGCTGGCTTTCGAGGGCGAAGGCGTCCTGGTCCTCGCGGCTCACGCCCCAGTCGGCCGCCACGTTCTCGGCAGTGACGCCCATGTGGCAGTGCTCCAGGGCGCAGGTCAAACCATCCGTGGTCATGCTGTCGTGGAGCGTGCCGTCGTTCATTCGGTAGCCGAAGCGCGCGTTCTGTAGCAGGTACGGCGCGCGGCTCATGTTCTCCATACCGCCGGCCACCACGATCTCAGCGTCGCCCTGCCGGATCGCCTGCGCCGCCAGCGCGACGGCGCGCAAACCCGAGCCGCAGACGAAGTTGATCGTCATCGCCGGGACCGAGTCGGGGATACCTGCCGCCAGCGCCGCCTGCCGTGCCGGGTTCATCCCCAGGCCCGCCTGCAGGACGTTGCCCATGATCACCTCGTCGACCGCTGACGGCTCGACCTCGGCGCGCTCCAGGGCCGCGCGGATGGCCACCTCGCCCAGCGTCGTGGCCGGAACGTCGGTGAAGACACCGCCGAAGGTGCCGATCGGCGTCCGCGCCGCGCTAACGATGACGGCTTCGTTCACGTGTATCCTCCTTATGTCGCCTGACTGCGCCTCCCCTCCGCGCACGGCAGGCCGGGCTCACTCCTCGTCCGCCGGCTCCTCCACCTCCGGACGCGTCCCGCCCTCGTACGGCCGGCCCGCGGGCCAGTCGAGCCGCAGCAGGTCGGGGCGATGGTAGTGACCGGCCACGTCCACCCAGTACTTGTGCTGTGCGCACATCCGCAGGTCCAGGTCCGCGTACAGCACCACCTCTGCATCGTAGACCGGCCCCGCCAGGTACTCGCCCGATGGCGCGATGATCGCCGAGCCGCCGTTGGCCGCCGCGCGACCGGTCTGCTGCCCGAACCGTCCTTCCCAGCGAGCGGGGTCGAACAGTCCGCCCGCAACCAGGACGAAGCAGGCGCCCTCGAAGGCGTACTGCCGACAGCCGAAGTCGATGTGCTTGTTCTGGCTGCGCATCGCCGGCCAGGCGGCGACGTGCACCTGCTCGCCCTGCTCGTGCAACGCCTGGCGCACCAGTGGCATCTCGTGCTCCCAGCAGATGAGCCCGCCGAGCCGGCCGGCGGGCGTGTCGAGCACCCGCAACCCCTCGGCGCCACCCCAGCCCCACACGGTGCGCTCCACGTGCGTCGGCATCACCTTGCGCCGCGCCAGCGCGACCGAGCCGTCCGGCGCGAGGAAGAGCTGGGTATTGTAGAGCGTTCCCGGGACCAGTGTCGTTCGCTCGTTCACTCCGATGACGGTCCACGCTCCGGCGCGCCGCGCTGCCTCGCCGAGCGTCTCGGTCACCCGGCCGGGGATCTCGACGGCGTTCTCGAACAAGTCGAGGAAGAGGCCGGAGGAGATCGTGCGCTCGGTCCACAGCCAGAACGGATAGCCAGGCAGCCAGGTCTCCGGGAAGGCGATCACGCGCGCCCCGCCTCGACGTGCCTCCTCGATCAGCCGACACGCCTTCTCCACGCCGGCATCGATGTCCAGGAATGGCGACTCCGCCTGGATGACGGCCGCGCGGACGGTGGGCAGCTCGCGCCGGAACGAGCGCGCA
This sequence comes from Chloroflexota bacterium, assembly GCA_021787985.1. Classification (GTDB taxonomy): domain Bacteria; phylum Chloroflexota; class Dehalococcoidia; order DSGV01; family DSGV01; genus JAJYLG01. Next base: position 63,759 of record JAJYLG010000008.1, on the reverse strand, counting down.
GGCGAGCTGGCGGCCTGTTCGACGGTGGTCATCTGCGCCTCCGATCGGGGCAATCGGCCCACGGCAAAGGTAGCGCGCGGGGGCCGGCTGGAGAAGGCGTACCCCCGCGCGCTCACCCCTCCCCCCCGATGTCAGCTCGGGATGTAGTGTCCGCCGTTCAGGTCGAGGATCGCGCCGGTCATCCAACCGGCCTCGCTGCACAGGAAGCGGACCAGCCGCGCCACGTCCCCCGGCTTCCCAAACCGGCCCAGCGGCACCTGTGTCAGCAGCCGCTCGCGGGCCTGCTCCGGCACGCCGGCGAGCATGTCCGTCTCGACGAAGCCGGGGCACACCGCCACCACGCGGATGTTATCGCGCGCCAGCTCGCGCGCCGCCGCCTTGGTGAAGCCGATCATGCCGGCCTTCGAGGCGGCGTAGTTCGCCTGCCCGACATTGCCCATCCGGCCGATGATGCTCGACATGTTGACCACGACGCCCCCGCCGCGCTGGCTCATGTGCGGGACCACCGCCTGCGTGCAGTAGAAGACCGAGTCCAGGTTCGTGCGCATGACTTCGTGCCACTCAGCAGAAGTCATCTTGCGCAGCGTCCGGTCGCGGTTGATACCCGCGTTGTTCACCAGGATGTCCACCCCGCCGAACTCCTGAACCACCTCGTCCACCATGCGGCGGACGTCCTCCTCGCGCGACACGTCGGCCTGGACCGTGACGGCGCGCGACCCGTCGGAGCTGATGCAGCGCGCGACCTCCATGGCAGGCTCGGCGCTCGTGTTGTAGTTGACGGCTACCTGCGCACCGCTGCTCGCCAGCTCGAACGCGATCGAGCGACCGAGCCCTCGAGATGCACCGGTGACCACCGCGACCTTGCCTGTCAGCGGTCCCATCGACCTACCTCCTGCTCCACGCCGGCCCTACGCACGGGCTGGCGTCAGTCCCCCTCGCTCATACGGCCACTGGTGCCCGGTACTCGCCGAACACCCGGCGCATCGCGCCGCTGATCTCGCCCAGCGTGGCGTACGCCTCGACCGCCTCGAGGATCGCGGGCATCACATTGCCCTCGTCCCGGCAGGCTTCCTCGAGCCGCGCCAGCGCGGCCCCCGCGGCCGTCCCATCGCGCTCCCCCCGCAGCCGCCGCAGACGCTCCAACTGGGCGTCGCGCAGCCGTGGGTCGACGCGAAAGATGATCTTCGCCTCCTCCGACTCCACCCGGTACCGGTTCACGCCGACGATCACCTGGCCTCCGGCCTCGATCGCCTGCTGGTAGCGATAGGCGGCGTCCTGGATCTGCCGCTGCATCCAGCCGGACTCGATGACGGCGACGGCGCCGCCCATCGACTCGATCTCCGCCATCAGCGCCTCCGCGCCCTGTTCCAGCTCGGACGTCAGCCGCTCCACGTACCACGAGCCGCCCAGCGGGTCCACCACGTCGGCGGCGCCGGACTCGTGCGCGATGACCTGCTGCGTGCGCAGGGCAATCCGCTGCGCCTCCTCGGTGGGCAGCGCCAGCGCTTCGTCGTAGCACGACAGCGCGATCGACTGCACACCGCCCAGCACGGCCGCCAGCGCCTGGATCGCCGCGCGCACGATGTTGTTCTCCGGCTGCTGTGCCATCAGCGTCGAGCCACCGGTCTGGCTGTGCGTGCGCAGCATCCACGAGCGAGGGTCTTTCGCACCGACGCGCTCACGCATGATCCGGGCCCACAGTCGGCGCAGCGCCCGGTACTTGGCCACCTCCTCGAAGAAGTGGTTATGCGTGTTGAAGATCCACGAAATCCGCGGCGCGAACCCGTCCACATCCGCGCCCGCGCGCTGTGCGGCGACGATGTACTCGAGCGCGTTGGCGAAGGTGAAGGCGATCTCTTGCACGGCGGTCGAGCCGGCGTCGCGGATGTGGTAGCCAGAGATGGAGATGCTGTTGAACTTCGGCACGTCCCGCGCGCAGTAGGCGATCAGGTCCCCGGCGAGGCGGAGCGACGCTCGCGGCGGGTAGATGTACGTCCCGCGCGCCACGTACTCCTTGAGCACGTCATTCTGGGCTGTTCCGTCGAGCTGGTCCGGGCGGACGCCCTGCTTCTTTCCGACGGCCACGTACATCGCCACCAGGATCGGCGCCGGCGCGTTGATCGTCATCGAGGTGGAGACGCGGTCCAGCGGGATGCCGGCGAAGAGCGTCTCCATGTCGGCCAGGGAGTCGATGGCGACACCGACCTGGCCGACCTCATCCGCCGCGATCGGATCGTCGCTGTCGTAGCCGAGCTGTGTCGGCAGGTCGAACGCCACGGAGAGGCCAGTCTGTCCTTGCGAGAGCAGGTAGCGGAAGCGTTGGTTCGACTCCTCAGCCGTGCCGTATCCGGCGTACTGGCGCATCGTCCACAGCCGGCCGCGATACATCGTCGGCTGGATGCCGCGCGTGTAGGGATACTCACCGGGAAAGCCGATGTCGCGCGAGTAGTCGACCTCCGCCGTGTCCAGGGGCGTGTAGAGCCGCCGTGCCTCCACGCTCGACGTCGCGAACCGCTCCTGTCGCTCGGGCGAGCGGCCCAGCGCTTTCCCCAGCGTCCCCTCTTCCCAGGCGTGCAGCGCCCGGTCGATCCGTTCCAGCTCACGGCCGTCGTTCATGGAGCCACCTCGCGGCAAGCGGTCAGGGCACGAGGACGAGCTTGCCCTGCACCTCCGCATTCTCCATGATCCGCTGGGCCTCGGCGGCATCCCTCAGCGGCAGCGTGCGATGCACGACCGGCCGAATGTGTCCCGACTCCACGAACTTCATCGCGTCGATCAGCTCGCCCTTGTTTCCGAGGTGGGAGCCGAGGAGATTCATCTGCTTGTTCCACAAGAAGCGGATGTCGGTCTGGCCGATGAAGCCGGTGGTGGCGCCACAGGTGACCAGGGTGCCGCCCCAGCGCAGCGACTGTACGCCATCCTGCCAGGTCTCAGCGCCGGTGTGCTCGAACACGATGTCGACGCCACGCCGGTCGGTGATGCGCTTGACCGCCTCGGGCACGCTCTCGCGCGAGCGGTCGATCACGTGCTCCGCGCCCAGGCAGCGGACGAACTCCTCCTTCTTACTGCTGCCGATCACGGCGATCGGATGGGCGTTGAACAGTCGCGCGATCTGGACCGCCATCGAGCCCAGGCCCCCCGCCGCGCCCCAGATGAGCACCGAGTCGTTCGGCCGGATGCGGGCGCGGGTGACCAGCATGCGCCACACGGTTACCAGCACCAGTGGGATCGAGGCCGCAGCCTCCCAGGAGAGGTTCTTCGGCTTGGGCAGCAGGTTTGCCGCCGGGATGCGAATGTACTCGGCATGGCCGCCGTCGAGCGGACCGGTCTGGAAGCCCCAGATCTTGAACTGTTTGCAAAAGAACTCGTCGCCACGCGTGCACGCCTCACACACCCGGCAGGACAGCCCGCAGTGCACCACGACCTCATCGCCGACCTTGATCGGCAGGTTGTTGAAGCCTGTGGCCCGGTCCCCCTGACCGACCTCCGAGCCGACGGCTACGACTTCGCCAGCGACATCCGAACCCGACACGTGCGGCAGGATCACCTTCATGCCCGGAAGCCCGCGGCGTGCCCAGATGTCGTTGAAGTTGCAGGCTGCCGCCCGAACCTTGACGATCACCTCATTGGGCGTCAGCTCGGGCTCCGGAACCTCGCTGTGGTGCAGGACCTCAGGCCCGCCATGCTGGTCAAACACGACCGCTTTCACGGTGTCGCCTCCGGGATGCCGCTCATGGCAAGTGGCGTCGAGAACCGGCGTCCACAACGAGCGTAGCGTTCGTGCGCCCGCAGCAGCCAATCGCTAGTTGTGATGCCCTCGATAGGGGTGGCCTATTCGTCGGCGTCCCATGCGCGAACCTGGTCAATACCGGACCCGCCCCCCCGGGCTGCGGCACGCTGCGCGTGCGGCCTGTCGCACCGCGGTTTGAGCCCACGGCCGGCCGGGTGGGAGAATGGAGCCAACTCGGGCGGGCGGTTTCGCCGCCCGCTCTCACCGGGGGCAGGCATTGACGACCTCGACTCGCTACCAGGAGCTCCAAGATCTCGACCTGGCCCACCTCATCCATCCACTTTGGCATCGGGAGGCCCAGAGGAACGCCCTGATCTTCGAGCGCGGCGAAGGGATCTACCTCTACGACACGGAAGGCCGCCGCTACATCGATGGCCTCTCCTCGCTCTGGAACGTCAACGTCGGGCACGGCCGACGGGAGCTCGCCGAGGCGGCGGCCGAGCAGATGCGCGCGGTCGCGTTCACGTCCAGCTACACCGGCTACGCGAATGAGCCGTCGATCCGGCTCGCCGCGGCGCTCGCTGAGGTGACCTACCCTTCGCTCAACGCGGTCTTCTTCAGCTCGGGAGGCGGCGAGGCGAACGAGAGCGCTTTCAAGGTCGCGCGCTTCTACTGGAAGCTGCTCGGAAAGCCAACCAAGACCAAGTTCATCTCGCGGGTCGATTCCTACCACGGCGTCACGTTCGCGACCATGAGCGCCACCGGCATGCCGGTCTACCACGAGTACTTCAGTCCGGTGATGCCGGGTTTCTTCCAGGCCGAGGCGCCCTGGGAGTATCGCGCTCAGCTCGACCGCGGTTGGGGCGATCGCACCGCACGCGCCGTCCGCTCCATCGAAGCGATCATCGAGCGTGAGGGCGCGGACACGATCGCGGCCGTCATCGCGGAGCCGGTGCAGGGCGCGGGCGGCGTGATCCCGCCGCCGCCGGACTACTGGCGCGCGCTGCGCGACCTGTGCGACCGCCACGACATCCTCTTGATCGCGGATGAGGTGATCACCGGCTTCGGGCGCACGGGCGACTGGTTCGCCCTGACCCGCTGGGGCATCGAGCCGGACCTGATGAGCGTGGCCAAGGGCATCAACTCCGGCTATACGCCGCTGGGCGCCACCTTCGTCTCCGACCGCATTCTGGAGGCGATGGTGTCGGCGCCACCGAGCCTCAAGTTCATGCACACGTTCACGGCGTCGGGTCACCCGGTGTCGTGCGCGGTGGCGTTGCGCCACCTCCAGATCCTCAAGGAAGAACGCCTGGCCGAGAACGCTGCCCGGATGGGCGAGCGGCTGCTCAACGGGCTGAAGTCGCTCGACGACATCGACATCGTCGGCGACGTGCGCGGGCTCGGCCTGCTGGCCGCCGTCGGGCTGGTCCGTGACAAGGCCAGCGGCGCGCCTTTCGACCCGCCCGGTGGCGTGGGCGCCAGGGTCGTCGCGGAGATGCGCGCCCGCGGCGTCATCACGCGCCATCGCAACGAGGCGATCTGCTTCGCCCCGCCGCTGATCATCGAGCCCGACGAGGTGGACCGCGTGGTGGAGGTGACCCGCGACGCGGTCCTCGCCGTCCGCGCGGCGCTCTGAGCTCGGTCGTCAGCCAGATAGACCATCGGTCCGCGCAGCCGACGTCCCGCGTCCCCGCTGCGCGGACGCCAGCCGTTTGACCGGCCGTCACCGTGTCCGGTACATTGCCCACAGTCTGCCGGCCGCGCGGAGTCGCCCGTGGCCGCGGTCAGCCGGAAGCAGGACGAGTCGTGAACCACAACGGCAGCATCGGCGGCGCAGGCGCGGAGCGAGTCGAAGTTCGCGCCTCGGCGGTGCGCGAGGTCCACGGGGAGGACGTGCACGCCGAGGCAAGCGCGGTGCGCCAGCTCGCCGCCGAGCACGCTCGGCTCACGGGGAGCGCGGCGGGGCTGGTTCGTGCCGGCTATGCGCGGGTGGAATCGAGCAACGTCGGCGTGCTGGCGGCGCGCGAGGTCGAGTGCACACAGACGCGTGCGCTGGTCGTCGTGTCGCTGCGTTCGCGCGGCGACGTGCGCGCGCTCTTCGACATGCGCGGCGCGCTCGCCTTCGGCGCGGGGTACTTCCTGGCGCGGGCCGCGCTTCGCTGGCTGCGACGCACGCTCGCCTGACGGCTCCCCACACTCATCCTGCCCAATATCACGGAGGTCACGCCCACCATGGCAGCTATCACTCTCGACGTCGAGCCGCGCGTGGTGCTCGGCAAGCGAGTCCGCCACCTGCGCCGCGCGGGCATCACCCCGGGCCACGTCTATGGGCACCGGTTTGAGTCGCGCGCCGTCCAGGTAAAGACGGACCAGCTCCTGCGGTCGCTCCGCCACGTGGCGCGCACCTCGCTCATCGAGCTCCGCATCGCCGGCGACGGCCAGCCGATACACGCGGTCGTGCGCGAGATCGCCCGCGACCCGGCGACCGACGACCTGCTCCACATCGACTTCCAGGCTGTCTCCATGCAGGAGAAGATGCGCCTCGAGGTGCCGCTGGCCTTCGTGGGCGAGGCGCCGGCAGCCGCCGCCGACCTGACCGTCTTCCACAGCCTCTCCGCCGTGGAGGTGGAGTGCCTGCCGGGTGACATCCCGCAACACATCCAAGTCGACGTGACGACCCTCGATTCGCCAGACGCGATGATCCATGTGCGCGACCTGCGCGTCCCGCCCGGGGTGGCGCTGCTGACCGACCCCGCGCTGGTGGTCGCCCGCATCACCACTGGCATCGCGGCTGAGGAGGTCGAGGCCGCGCCCGAGGAGATGGCCGAGCCGGCGCGCGTCGAACGGAAGCGGGCGGAGGGGGAAGAGGCCGAGTAGCCCCGCGTCAGGAGATCGGGAAGGCCGGCGCCCGTCCGCCTTCGGCGGACCGGCCTGCTTCTTGCCCGCGGAGCTGCCCGCACCCGGCCGCGATCTCCACGCCCTTTTCCACCCGCACGGTCACGTTGACGCCCCGTCCGCTCAGTGCCGCCTCGAACGCGAGCGTACGCTTGCGCGACGGCCGCCCTCCCCGCAGACCAGGCACGGAGTTCCACGGGATGAGGTTGACGTGGCACGTGCGCCCGCGCAGCAGGTCCGCCAGCCGGCCGGCAAGGTGCAACGAATCGTTTCTCCCCTCGATCAGCACGTACTCGACCGAGTAGCGGCGACCGGTCCGCGTCGTGTACTCGTCCGCCGCATCGAGGATCTCGCGCACGCCGAACCGCGCCGTCGGCACCAGCTCCCGCCGCAGCGCGTCGTCCGGGCTGTGCAGCGACACTGCCAGCCCGACCCGCAACCCCTCGCGCGCCAGGCGACGCATGGCCGGCACGAGGCCGACGGTCGACAGGGTGATGCGGCGCTCACCGAGACCGAGCACCTCGCCCAGCAGTCGCACGGCGCGAACCGTGGCGCGGTAGTTGGCCAGCGGCTCGCCCATGCCCATGAAGACCACGTTCGTCGGGCACCGGCCGCGAGATGCGGGCAGCCGCATCGCGTGAGTCACCTGCGCCACGATCTCCGCGGCGTCGAGGTCCCTTACCAGTCCCTGCTGTCCGGTAGCGCAGAAGACACAGCCCATTGCGCAGCCCGCCTGGGTCGATACGCACAACGTGCGCCGCTCGCGCTTGCCCGCCTCCGGCGAATAGCACATCAGCACCGCCTCGACGGTCACCCCGTCGGCGAGACGCAGGAGCGACTTCACGGTCTGTCCATCGGCGCTGCGCTGCTGGGCGATCTCGGGCGGCAGCGCGAGGTCGACGACCGCGCTCAGCCGCGCGCCCACCCGCGGCCCAAGCACGCTGCTGTCGGTCGCCACCTCGCCAGGGTGTCGCAGCGTGAAGGCGCGGAGCTGACGCGCGCGATACGCATCGAGCCCCGCCGCGACCACACGCCGCCGGAGCTCTTCGTCGTCGAGCCCCCAGATGGAAGGGAAGGCCGGCACCGTCACCGGATCACGCATCCTTTCCGGGCCCAGGCTGGAAGCGCAGCGACGAGAACGCCCGCTCGCCACGCGCCCACTCGGCCGCGGTCGCGGGCCTGCGTCCCTCACGCTGCACCTGGAGCGGCACCAGCAACCCGCTGCCCGTCCCGACCGCAAACGCCGCCAGCCGCCCCCCTGCCGGCGCCGGCGTGACCACCGCGCCCGGGTCGGCCGAGCCGTCAATCGCCAGGGCGCGCAACACCCGCAGCCCGATCCCATCGTACCGGAGCCACGCGCCCGGCCACGGGTGGAGCGCTCGCACCGCCCGCTCGAGCTCGGCCGCCGGGCGCGCCAGGTCGAGCTCGCCGTCCCCACGGCTGAGCCGCGGCGCATGCGTGGCGCGCGCGTCGTCCTGCGGCCGTGGTGCGAGCTCCCCCTTGAGCCAGCCCGGCAAGACTTCCATCAGTAGCGCACCACCAAGCCTTGCCAGTCGCTCCGACACTGAGGCGGTCGTGTCGTCCGGCAGGATACGCTCGGAGCGCTGCGCGAGCACCGGGCCAGTGTCCAGACCCGGATCCATCAGCATGATCGAGACGCCCGTCTCCTCATCGCCTGCGGCGATAGCGGCGGCCACCGGCGCCGCCCCGCGCCAGCGCGGTAGCAGCGAGGCGTGCACGTTGATGCAGCCGTGGCGCGGCAGGTGGAGCACGGCCGGACGGAGGATCTGGCCGTAGGCGGCGACGACGATGAGGTCGGGGGCCAGCGCACGCAGCGCCGCCACCTCGGCGCCGTCGCGCAGCGTCACCGGCGTGCGGACGGGCAGCCCCTGAAGCTCGGCCTCAGCCTGTACGGGCGTGGGCAGCGAGCGTCGCCCACGGCCCGCGGGCTTGGACGGCTGCGTATACGCCGCCACGACCTCATAGCCGGACTCCAGCAGCGCGCGCAACGTGGGGAGCGAAAACGGGTCGGAGCCCATGAAGACGACGCGCGTCATCGCCGCTCCAGCGGCCGGCAGACGACCACGTCGCCGCGGCCGATGCCGAGGGCCGCGGCGGCGCTCCCGTCCCGCATGACCACTTCGAGGAAGCCGGCGCTGCCGACCAGCGCCCCCGGCTGCCCGGGGTGCAGGTCGCCGAAGGTGCGCACCGGCGCACCCAGGTCACGCGCCAGCGCCTCGACGGTGAGCCCTGCGACGAGCTGCTCCTCCCGGATGCTGGTGACCGCGTTCCCGAAGTGGTCGATGTAGAGGACCACCCCGGAGAGGACGCCGCGCACGCTGCGCCGCGCCTGTGGCACGGGGAAGCACCACAGTCGGTCGGCCGGCGCGGCGAAGGCGTCCGCCGGTTCGCCGCGTGCCAGTCGGGCCGCCGCGGGCGCGAAGACATCACGTCCCTGGAACGTCGAGCTCACCGGCCGTCCGGGGGACAGCCGCCCGTGATCGATCCGCCACAGGCGGACACCCTCGGGCAGCGGACAGACGGCCGCGACGGTCGGGTCCCCCTGCGGCCGCGAGCCCACCGGCACGGCGGGCGAGAGCAGGCCGTTGTCTGGACCGACGAACCACGAGCCACCGGCTTCGACCGCCAGCGAAGCGCGCGCGGTGCCGACGCCCGGGTCGACCACCGCTACGTGGACGGAGCCCTGCGGGAAATACGGCCACGCCTGCGCCGCGACCAGCGAGCCGACGAGCACATCCTGCGGCGGGACGTGGTGGGTGATGTCCACCGGCAGCGACTCCGGCGCCAGGGCCAGCAGGACGCCGCGCATGGCCGCGACGTAGGCGTCACGCGTCCCGAAGTCGGTAAGCAACGTGATGACCGGTCGCGACATCGACGATCACCTCGTCTTCACGTACCAGTCGGCGACGTCCCAGAAGCGGGCGGACGGCTGCGCGAGGACCGCGGGCTCGATCCCGTGGATATCGCGCCGGAGCAGGTACGTGTCCTGCGCGTAGTAGAGCACGATCGAGGGTGCGTCGGCCCGGAAACGCGCCACGAACTGGTCGTACAACGAGCGCCGGGCGGCCTGGTCGGGTGTCTGCCGCGCGCGCTCCAGCAGCCGGTCGACCTCGCTGTTGTGGTAGCGTGCCACGTTTCCGCCGTCCGGCGTATCCCGCGCGCTGTCCCAGGCCGGGTAGGGATCAGGGTCGATCCCTGGGTCCCAACCATACAGGACGGCCTCATACCTGCGCGGCGCGATGAAGTCACGCAGCACCTCGGTGGCGCCGGCGGTGGCCACCTGCACCTTCACGCCGATGACGGCGAGCTGGCGCGCGACCTCCGTGGCCGCGGCGACGCGGCCGGGATCGTTGTTCGCCACCAGCGTGAACTCGATCGCCTTCCCCTGGCGGGTCAGCGTCCCGTCCGGGCCGGGCGTCCAGCCGGCCTCAGCCAGCAGCGATTTCGCGCGCGCGGGGTCCGCCGACGGCGCGACGGCTTCGGCCGGCGCCGCCCAGGCGCCGGGGGGAATGGGCAGATCGCTCGGCGTCGCCCGACCGCCGGCGGCCAGGTCCGCGACGCGGCCGCGGTCGATGGCCAGCGAGAGCGCCTGGCGAACACGGCTATCGGTGAACGGCGGCTGGCCGTTGTTCAGGTAGAGGACGAGCGAGTTGGTCCGCGTCTCGCGGAGCAGCCTGACGTCCTGCCGGGCGGCCAGCGCCGCCCACTCGTTCGCCTGGAAGACCGGGGGCAGCAGCGCGCCATCGGCCTCTTTCCGCAAGACGGCGTTCATCGCCTCACGGGGGTCGCGGAAGAAGCGGATCTCGATCGTCTTGATGTAGGGACCGCCGAGATAGTACCCGGAGACCGCCTCGAGCACCGCGTGCGCGGAATCGAGCGCGACGAGGCGGTACGGCCCGCTTCCCACGGGTTGGCGATTGAACCCTGCGTCCGCGAGGCGGGAGGCGGACATCCCTTCCAGCAGGTGGCGCGGCAGCAGCCCGATGGAGCAGTACGCCAGGAACGGCGCGAACGGCTGCTTGAGGACGAAGCGCACGGTGTACTCGTCGATCTTCACCGCGGTGGCCCCGCGCCAGACCTGCTGAAGTGCCGGGTCCCCCGCGTAGTCCGGCGAGCCCAGCAGGGCGGCGGTGAAGACCACGTCATCGGCCGTCACCGGCTTGCCGTCCTGCCACAGCGCGTTGCGCCGGAGGTGGAAGGTGAACTCGGTGGCGTCCGCATTGATGTCCCAGCGCTCGGCGATGCCGGGAAGCACCTCACCATGGGCGCCCATGCGCACGAGACCGCTGAACACCAGGGCGGCGAGATCTTGGTCCGCCTGGTTGAACGACGCATAGAGCGGGTTCACCCGACGCGCCTGACCAATTTCCGCTTCGACGTAGGTGCCGCCAAACGCGGGCCGGTCACCAGGCGCCCGCAGACCGAACCACCAGATCCCGCCGAGCGCGGCCGCTGCGACGCCCGCGGCCAGCAGGAGCAGCCATCCGCGGCGACGGGTCTCGCGCTGGAGCGAAGGGTATCGGGGACTTCGGGACCTGGCGGTCAAACCGCTCAGTGAGCCCGGACGGTGACTACCGCCAGGATCACGAGCACGACGACCAGGACCACCGTGACCTGGAGCAGGGTCTTCTCCACGCCGCGCCGCGTGCGATACATCGAGCCGGAACCTCCGAGCATGCCGCTCAGGGTGTTTCCCTTCAGTTGCAGCAGCACCACGCCGACAAGCAGCGCGGAAATGAGGATCATGCCGATGTTAACGGCGTCACGGAAGGTCATCGGTTCACCTGGTCATTGCCATAGCCTGCGGCTCCGCGCTCGTCGGGGCGAGGAGCGGCACACGGACTCGAACATCGTAAAGCTGCATGAGGGCGGTCGCAAGCTTGTCGGGGTCATGCCGGTAGCGGTTCTGGTCGCTGACCACGTCCGCCAGCACCACCGGTGTTCCGCGGACCGGGCCGGGATCCGGCCGCACCGGCTCGCTGTGCCACTGCGGCGGCAGCTCGTCCACCAGGTTGCTGTTCGCCAGCACCGCGTTGAAGAAATGCTTGCCCACCTCGCGCTCCAGCACCCCCAGATGGTCGGCCACGCCGAAGCGGTCCGTCTCGCCATGCTGCGTCGCCACGTTGCAGACGTAGGCCTTGAACGCCGGCGAGGCCATGGCGGCGTCGCGGACGCCACGCACCAGGAAGTTGGGCAGCACGCTCGTGTAGAGGCTGCCCGGACCGACGATGATCATGTCCGCCGCCAAGAGCGCCTGCACCGCCTCCTGGTTCGCCTCCGCGTCCGCCGGCTCGATGCGGATCGCCTTCACGCGCCCGCCCCGCTCCGTGATCGCGGACTCACCGCGCACGGTCCCCACGCCCTCCACCTCCGCCACCAACGTCAGGTCCTCGAGCGTGCTCGGCAGGATCGTGCCGCGCACGTTGAGCACGCGGCTGGTAGCGCGCACCGCCTCCTCGAACGAGCCGGTGACCGCGGTCATGGCCACGATGAACAGGTTGCCGAACGAGTGGCCCTCCAGGTCGCCGCTGCCCTCATCGAAGCGGTACTGGAAGAGCCGCGTCATGAGCTGTTCCTCGTCGGCCAGCGCGGCGATGTTCTTGCGGATGTCACCCGGCGGCAGCACGCCCATGTCGCGCCGCAGCCGGCCGCTGGAACCGCCGTCATCGGCGACCGTGACGATGGTGGTGAGATTGGTCGTGTACTGCTTCAGCCCACGGAGCAGCGTGGAGAGACCGGTGCCGCCGCCGATGACCACGACACGCGGGCCCTGGTTGCGGAACCGGTAGGTGTACACCCTGTCGACCAGGCTGGCGCCGCCGCGGTAGCCCTGCACTGCCTCCAGCAAGGAGTGGTTCAGCTTCCAAACCGCCGTGCCGATCATCGCCACGCTGAGCACGGCGAAGATCAGTCCGCGAAGGAAGCGCGGGATGAATTGGATGGTGAGGTAGTAGGCGACGCCCGGGAAGGTGTAGGTGAGGTAGGCCTCGCGAAGCAGGTAGGCCACTCCGAGGCCCATCAGTACGACGCCCAGGAAGAGCAGCAGCAGCCAGCGCTTGACGTGCATCCCCGGACGCAGCCAGAGGAGCATGCGCCAGTCCCGCGACCTCCCGTTGCTCACGGGAGCCTGCGTCTCCATCAGCCCGTCACGTACCCCGGGTCGACGCCGCAAGGCCCAGCGGCGCACCGGCTCGCGTGGCGCTCCCGCCGTGCGCCTCTCGGCAGGTCGGCACGCGCGCCGCACGGTTCTCGCACTGTGAACGGCGGATGGTACCCCTCCGTATGACCGGTCATCCGACCGGAGCTGCTACCCGTTCTGCAGGATCTCCAGCAGGAGATCCCGCACCGTCCCGGGATTGGCCCGCCCCTTGGTCTGTTTCATGACCTGGCCGACGAGGAACTGTACCGCCTCCGTCTTCCCCGCCCGATAGTCGGCGACGGCCCTGTCGCTGGCCGCGATCACCCGCTCAACAATACCACGCAACTCGTCCACGCCCGAGATCTGCGCCAGCCCTTCCTCCGCCACGATCTCGTGCGGCGACCGGCCTTCGCGCCACATCCGCTCGAACACCGCCTTGGCGCTGCGGCCGGTGATCTGCCCGCCTTCCACCATTGCGACGAGCTGGCCGAGCTGCTCCGGCTGGATGCGGACCGCCTCGATGTCAACGTTCTGCGCGTTCTGCAGCCGGGCCATGTCGCCCAGCATCCAGTTCGCGACCTGCTTCGCGCGCTGCAGGCGAGCGTCGCCGCGCAAGCCAGAGGCCGCCACGGCCGCCTCGTGGTAGTCGGCCCGCGCCCGCGACTCGACCAGCAGCTCTGCCTCGTACCGGGTCAGCCCGTACGCCTCCTCGAACCGCCGGCGCTTCTCGTCCGGCAGCTCGGGCAGGGCAGCACGGAGTCGGGATACCAGCTCCCGGTTGACCTGCATCGGCGGAAGGTCCGGCTCAGGGAAGTACCGGTAATCGTGCGCGTACTCCTTCGACCGCTGCGACACGGTCTTGCCCTCGGACTCCACCCAGCCTCGCGTCTCCTGCACGACCGCCTCGCCGCCGTCCAGCAGGCGCGTCTGGCGCTCCACCTCGTACTCCAGGGCGCGCTGCACCGAGCGGAAGGAGTTCATGTTCTTGACCTCGACCTTGACGCCCAAGGAGGACGACCCGCGCGGCCGCAGGCTGACGTTGGCGTCGCAGCGGAAGTTGCCCTCCTCCATGTTGGCCAGGCTCACGCCCGCGTAGCGCAGCACCTGGCGCAGCTTCACCAGGTAGAGCCGCGCCTCCTCGGGCGAGCGCATGTCCGGCTCGGAGACGATCTCCATCAACGGCACACCGGAACGGTTCACGTCCACCAAGGAGAAGCTCCCGTCGGGCCCGTCCACGTGCGTGAGCCGCGCGGTGTCCTCCTCCAGGTGCACCCGCGTGACCCCGACCCTCCGCTCGCCTTCCTCCGTCTCGATCGTCAGCCACCCGTCACGGCTGAGCGGCAGATCGTACTGCGAGACCTGGTAGCCCTTCATCAGGTCCGGGTAATGGTAGTTCTTGCGGTCGAACTTGCTCTGCTCCGGGATCTCGCAGTCCAGCGCGAGCGCGGTCATGATCGTCAGCTCGACAGCGCGACGATTGATGACCGGCAGCACGCCCGGCATTCCCAGACACACCGGGCAGACGTGCGTGTTGGGCGGCGCGGCCGAGTACTCGGCGCTACAGCCGCAGAACATCTTGCTGCGGGTGAGGAGCTGCGCATGCACCTCCAGCCCGATGACCACCTCGTAGTCGGTCGCGACCGTCGTCACTTCGCGCCCCCGCTGCCGTGCATCGCCTCCAGCATACCTGCCGCCGGGTACCGGCGCCCGCCTGCCCGCCGCGGGCGGGGCCCCGGCCTACGGCTGGGCGCGTGGCGACCGATGATCGATGAGGAGGGAACGGGCGCCCGCCGGCGTCGCCGCGCCGCGTTCCCGGTGGTTGCATTGCGGATGAACAAGCACGATGACGGGCTTCGTGCGAGCCGCGACTCGCCCGCGGATCCCGAGGACATGGCCGACGGGCAGGGCCGTCGTGCCGCCGGCGCGCGTCTCGAGCTCTCGCGCCTGGCCGACCGCGCGCTGCGCATCTCCGGGTGGGAGTATTGCGAGGTCGTCCTCACGGACGCGGCGCTGTCAGAGACACGCGGGTACGGCGTCGCCGGCTCGCTGCTCGCCCAGCCGCCGTCCGCGGGCGGCGCGGCCGAGCTGACGCTGGCGCACGACATCGCCGGAGCTGCGCCGGCGCTCGTCCTGCCGGACCTGACGACCGCCGTTGCCCGCGAGCGCTACGCGGTCGTCCGACGCGAGCGTCTGGCCAGCGGCGTGGGCGTTTCCCTCGTGCTGGACGAGGCGCGCCTGGGCGTCATGCTGGCGGCCGCCCGTTCGCACCGCACGATCTCGCCGGACGATGTTCGGCGCATGATCGTCCTGGCCGAGTACACGGCCGCCGTCATCGTCGCCCACCAGCGAGAGGCCGCGCAGCAGGCCCTCTTTGACGCCATCGCGGATCCCGTGTTCGTGGTCGACGCCAACGGCGCGTTCCGGGACTGCAACGCCGCCTATGAGCAGCTCCGCGCGCGGCCGCGATCCACGATCGAGGGGCTCAACTACCTGCCGGGCCGCAGCACCCACATCGACCCGGACTCCGGCGAGCCGCTCCCGCCCGCCCGATACGCGACCTTCCGGGCCTTGCGGGGCGAGTCGCCGGCGGTCGGCCTGTACCGCTACGCGGACGATCCGTGCCGCACGTGGCACTCGGTCAGCACCCCGCTCCGAGGCGCGGACGGCAACATCATCGGCGCGGTCACCGTGCTGCGCGACGTCACCGAGGAGCGCGACCGTGAGCACACGCTGCGCGAGGTCCTGCGGCTGCAGCAGGAGCGGGCCAACCTGCTTGACGCCCTGCCCGTGGGCGTCCTCCTGGTGGGCCCCGACGGCGTGGTGCGGGACGTGAACCAGGCCGTCGTCACGGTCGCAGGTCTGAACGCCGCCGACCTGCTGGGACGCCATGTGGACGAGATATCCATCCACCTTCACCTGGACGGCACGCCCATCCCTCCGGCCGAGCGCCCCTGCCGCCGCGTCCTGAACGGCGAGCGCGTGGAGAACCAGATGTTGCGGCTCACTTCCCGCCCGCAGGCCGTAGTGCGCGTTCGTGGGCGACCGCTGACCGCCGCGGACAACTCCATCGCCGGCGGTCTGCTGCTGCTCGAGGACGCGACGGCGGAGTACGAACGTTGGCGTGAGCACGAGGAGCAAGCCCATCTCGCCGCCGAGCGCCTCGCGCTCTTCGACTGGATGCCGACCGGCCTGCTCGTCTTCGACGAGACCGGATGCGTGGTCGACTGCAGCCGCGCGACCGAGCCCTTGCTCGCCCTGTCCCTGCATGATCTGCTGGGACTCCACTGCAGCGAGATCGAGCTGTCCGGCCCGAGCGGTGAGCCGCTCCCGCGCGAGCGCCACCCGGCCGTGATGGCGGCCGAGATGGGCATCCAAGTGACGCGTGCGCTCGTGCGCGTGCCCGCCAGCGGCCGACGGCTGCTCGGCTGGGGCACGCCGCTCCGAAGCGACGCCGGTGACATCGTGGGAGCGTTCGTGGCGTTCTCGGAGGCGGACGGCGCCGCGTAGCCCGCCTAGTCCGCGATCGTCTCGCCCGCCGTAACCGACCGCAAGAGCGGCAGCGGGTCACGGAAGAAGCGGGAACGCGGCACGATCACATCGGCCCGCAGCACGCGTCCGGCCTCGCGCAGGTCGCCACGCACGTGCGGGTACCACGCGAACAGCCGAACCGCGGGCGGCCGTGTCGCCAGCGTCTCGCGCACCCATGCGTTCTCCTCGCCGAGGTCGGCAAATACGACGTCGATCCCGTCCCACCGCACCTGTGGCGCGTCGCCATCCGCACACTGCCAGCCAGCGGCGGCGCAGGCGGCGTGGACACGTTCCCGCGACATCAACTCTTGCACCAGACAGAGCGCGCGCATGAGATCTCCTCCACGGCTGTCCTTCCCCTCTCATCGTGCTCCATGCCGTCGGAAGAGGACGCCCGCGGCGGCCAGCGTCAGGCCGGCGAGCGCGAGGAGGAGCCAGCTCGCGGCCGTCCGGCCGCCGGGGAACGGACCGCCACCGGTGTCGGGCGGCTGGATGATGCCCCGCGCTTCAGACGTCGGGTCGGGGACGGGGGACCCGGGCGGGTCCGAGGCCACAGGCGTCGGCGTGCTCACCACGCCACCGGGAACGACGGGCGGCGTCGATATGGCGGTTCGACTCGGCGCTGGCGTGCGTGTCGGAGCGGACGTGGGCGTGCCCGTCGGAGTGCGCGGACAGGGCGGCAGGACGGTGGTGACCGTGTTGGAGGCGGCGGCTCCCTGTCCGGGCACGACGGCGTGGGCGACGTTGGCCAGGGCGTTGCAGGCCCCCGGGTTGACGCGAACAGAGAGGGTGAGCGTCGCCTGGGCGTGTCCCTGGAGGGTGAAGCCGCAGGGCAGAGCGGAGCAGCCGGCGGCGGCGCCGCTCCCGCTGAGGCCGAGCAGTACCAGCCGCGGGTCGAGCGGGTCATAGACGGTAGCGCCCACGGCGTTGTCGCCGTGGTTGGCGACAAAGAGGGTGTACATGAGACGATCGCCGCCCTGGCCGCGGGCTGGACCGGACTTGACGATGCTCAGTTGGCCGGGCCGGCACGAGATGGACACCGTCGAGCTGAGATCGGCAGCCAGGTCCAGACCGGCGACGGGGTCGTGCAGCCGGGCCGCGTTGGCGATGGCGCCGCAGGGGTCGCCCCCCTCCCCGGAAGGACGGGCCAAGTCGACCCGGGCGGTGACGGTGAGGGTGCGGGAGCCGTGGGCCGGGACGTCAGTCTCGCAGTCGACCGCCTGGCCGGAGAAGCCGGGGCCGTTGGCGCAAGGGCCGGCATCGGTCGCCACGGCGGCGACGACAGCGCGCGGGTCGAGCGTGTCACTGACGCGCAGCCCGCTGACGGGGAAGGCGTTGCCGTTGCCGACGGTGATGGCGAAGGTCAGCGTGTCGCCGTGGCCGACCGAGGCGGGCTCGGCCGTCTTGGTCAGGGTGAGGGGGTCGCAGACAGGCGCAACGGTCGCCTGACCAAGCGCGCCGGTAGGCTGGTCGCCGACGAGCATGGTGGCGGAGTTGAGCACCGGACCACAGGAGTAGTCGCCCTCCGCGTCGCGCGGTGGAGCGGTGACCAGGCTCGCCACGAGCGTAACGGTACGGATCTCATTGGTCGTTCCGCCGGTGAAGTGGACGGTGCACCGGCCGGTCCAGGGGTCGCCGGGCGCGCGGTCGGTGCAGTCCTCCGGAGCTGCGAGCCGGGCGCCGGTGAGGCGGGCGTCGAGAGCGTCTACCACCACGACGTCGCCGGCGCCCGTGCCGCTGTTGCTGATGGTGATACTGTAGCTGACCTGCTCGCCCCACTCGGCGGTTTGCCGGTCGGCGGTCTTCTCGATGGCGAGCTCGGCGCCGGCCACGGCGCAAAGGATCGCGGTGGTGGTCTGGGCAGCGGGGGTGCTGATGGCGGTCCCGCCGCCGGGCACATTCAGGGTGGCCATGTCGGTCACGGCGTCGCAGGCGCCGTCGGCGTTGGGTGTCTCGTAGACCTGGACAGTGACGGTGAGCTCGACCGTGCCGCCGGCCGGGACGGCGACGGTCGCCGCGCAGCTCGTTCCCGAGCACCAGGGGCTGCCACCGGGCGCGCTGCCGTTGTCATCGGAGCTCACCAGCACGAAGGGCGCCCCCACGGCGTCGTTGACGGTGACGGAGCCGGGGGCGTCGCCGGTGTTCGCCACCGTGATGGTGTAGGTGAAAGGCGTCCCCACCGGCTGCGGAACCGTCGGCCCAGCCTTGCTGACCGCGAGATCGGCGCACTGAATGGCCACCGGCTGCTTCAAGGAGGTCCGGAGGCCGCTCGGGATCACACGGGCGAGGAGCCCCTCGGTCTCCGGACCCGGGGTCAGCGGGCCCTGAACCAGGGCCGTGTTGTCGATAGCAGCGCAGTCGGGCTCGCCGGCGGCAAGGCTCACCGTCGCGGCGACGATGACGTCGACGCTCCCGTCGGCCGGAACGATCACCTCGCAGTCGACGCTCTGGCCGATGAAACCCGGGCCGTTGGCGCAGGGGCCGGCATCGGTCGTCACGGAGCTGACAGCGGCGCGCGGGTCGACCGCGTCGACGACGTGGACTCCCGGAACGGGGAACGAGTTCGGGTTGCTCACCGTGACGGCGAACTGCAGCTCCTGGTCCTGATGCGCGCTCGTGCGGTCCGCTGTCTTGGCTGCCTTCAGCGGCAGGCAGGCGATCGGCCTTGGAGTCGCCACCTGGTCGCCAGCCACGATCTCGGCGGATGGGCTGGTCTTGGAGCCAGGCTCGTCCGCGGCGATGACGCGCGCGCGGTTGGACGCCTGGCCGCAGATCCCGCTTGCCTCCAAGGGGGTATCGTCGACCGTCGCCGTGAGGTTGATGTCGGCGCCGCCGCTGCCGGCGGGCAGGTCGACGGTGCAGCCGCCGGGAGTCGCGATGTTGGCCAGCGTGCAGTCGGTGGTCACGCCGGACGGCAGGCTGGAGGTTTCGACAGCCGCAAGCGTCACGTGACGGTCGAGGTCGTCGAGCACGTCGCGAAGGTTGACGGTCGTCGGCAGGCCGCCACCGACGGCCGTGTACTTCAGCCGGATGGCGAAGCCGACGCTCTCGCCCGGCTGCAGCGTGGCCGGGACGCCGTCCGCCCACAGCTTCGCGAGCGTAATCTCCTCGTGGCCCAGGTATCGGTCCAGGATGCACACCAGATAGCTGTTAACGCCCTGCGGGACGGCGGCCGCCCCGGCGGTCTGGGTGTAGCTATCCGTGGTCGAGCAGGTCGCGGTGCCGTCGGGATCTGGCTTGACCGCGTAGCCGTCGAGCGCCCAGTTGTCGGGCACCGTCTCGGCGACCGTCTGCGCGTCCGCGCTGACGGTGAGCGTCTCGACGTCCGACGAGGCGCCATCCTGCACGAGCGAGACATCGAAGCTGGTGTCCGTGCCGCCGGGCGAAACCGAACCTGCGAACGCCTGCGCGGGGTGCGAGGGGCTCGTCGTCACCTCTTGGATGCGGACGGTTCGTGTCGGTGGTGTGGGCGTCGGCGTCGGCGTGGGCGTCGGCGTCGGCGTGGGCGTGGGCGTGGGCGTCGGCGTTGCCGTCTCGCACCCGGCGATCGCCACGGTTGGCGAAGGGAGGATGGTGAAGTGCACCGGCGGCGACCATGAGGTGGCGACCCCCGCCGGAGTCACGGACAGCGAGTCACACAAGCCGGCCTTGACCCGGAGCCCCACGAGCAGCGTGCGGGGATCGCCGGTACGCAGCCCCACGAGCGAGGAGCACTGGATGTCATTGGCTGCCAAGCACCATCCCGGTCCCGAGCCGCTGTTCGACCACAGCAGGTCGTAGCGTGAGGCTGAGAACGCGCCGGACAGGTCGAAGATCGGGAAGGCGAAGCACTTGCCGGTGCGGGGATCGCACACCGGTGTCAGAGTGACCTCCGGATTGGTCCAGCGTGCTTCGAACACCCAGATCAGCTCGTCACCGGGAGTGACCTCGGTAACGTCTACGCGGCCGCCAGATGGCCCCTGGACCGCACGAACGGAGAGCTCGACCTCGGCGGCCGTCGCGCTCGACCGATGCGAACGCGCCGGGGAAGCCGCATCCGCAGGAGGGCGCGAGTCATCGAGTGTCCCGGGCGAGACCGCGACGGTCAGAACGATCGGCGTTAACAGCAGCAAGAGCGTGCTCGCGAGCCAGCGGGCAGCGGATCGCGGTCGCATCATCGGGTACCGCCCTCCTATCTCCGGCGATGGGACTCGAGCCGCCGCATCAGCCTTCCGCAGTCGAAATCGTCCGCCAACGGGCAACGGCACACAATTGGCGGTAGTATGGCCTTTCGGTCGTCTACCGTCAATATGGCGTCAGGAAGGGCGCGCTTGCGTTCGCCGCGCGTGGCCGGGAAGCCGCGGCCGCCTCCGACCGGTGCCCCGATCCGAGCCCCGCGGCGTCACCCCGGACCAGCCGTGGCCGAACCGACGCCACTTGGCCAGGCAGCGCGCGCGCTACTCAGTTGCACTGAGGACACCAGTTGCCGTTGCTGTCATCGCTGCGCATACTAATCGCTACGGCTGAAGGGACGAGGACGATGGCGCAACGGTCCGTCGGCGGCTGGGCGCTCGCGATGCTGGTGGCGACGCTCGTCGTCGTTTCCGCCGGTCGGCGGGTCCAGGGCGCATCCGCCGCGATCCAGGTCCGTGGCGACGCGCGTCCGTACGCCAACCCCGGCGTCCACTTCGTCCACGCTGGCGACCAGGTGGACCTGCAGAACGTCGGCACCGTCTCCGTTGAGGTCGCGCTGGCCGAGGACCCGGGCGCGTTCGACGTCAGCGTCGACCCGGGAAGCGGCGTTGCGGTGCCCTGGGAAACGATATTGCCGGCGGCCACGCTGCCACAACCGCTGGTGTTCGACGTCGTGCAGCCGGGCGCTCAGCTCATGATCTGCGCCTGGCCCGAGGAGCTGCCGCTGCCGGCGGACCTCGCCGTCTTCAGCCTCGCGGCCTGCTCGCCGCCCCCGCCGCCTTCACCGACCGAGACCGCCACGCCCGGTCCGACGGACACGCCCGCGGCGACGCCCGGTCCGCCCGGCTCGCCCACCGTCGGCGCATCCGTCTCGCCGTCGGCGACTCGCTCGCCAACCACGACGAGGTCCCCGACGCCGTCACGCACGTCCAAGCCTCGCCGCACCGCCACGCCGACGCGCACGCGCACACCCCGGCCAACGCCCACCGTTGCCCCGGTGCGGGCGCTGCCGCTCGCTCAGGGCGTGAGCTTCGTCGTCTGGCATGGGAAGCGTGTCACGGGGGCCGACCGTGTACGCCGCGCCCTCGACCAGGTCGGCCTGGCGGGCGCCTGGTCGGCGCTCGCCTATCCCGTGCCGGGCACCGACCCGCTGGCCTATCGCTGGCTCTTCCCGCGGGGCGCCTCGGGCAGCATGGCCGCGCTCGAACGAGGCAAGGTCTACGCCCTGGCGCTCCGCCAGGCGACCGTCGCCACGTGGCCCGAGTCGGGCAGCACACCTCGGCCGCCCCATGGCTCCGGCTTCACCGTGGCCGAGTGGCCGTGGGAGGAAGCGCCGACGACGCAGGATCTCCGTGGCGCCCTCACCGCCCGCTACGGCGAAGCCTGGACCGCCTGCTTCCAGCCCGTCCTGACCGCCGACGGCCGGCTCGACTGGCTCGCGCTCTTCCCACAGGGTGAGTCAGCGACGTTGGAGGGCATCGCCCCCGGCGATGTCTTCGTCCTGTATCTCACTCACGACGTGGACGCCCCGCCGACGGACTGACCGTCGCCGGTCGGCGCGTGCTCCTCCCGCCCCGAGGCCAGTGATCAACCCGGGATGGCCGGTGCCGCGCCCCCGCGGAGGCGGGGGCGGGGGCAGGCGCCGCGGCTGCGCCCCTCAGCGTCGAGCCGGCGTTGTCCCACCGACCTGTGCCCCCGGCGCAATGGGGGTCTGGAAGACCCGCGACTTCGTCGCGGTCGGCGTCGCGGTCGCCTTCGCCGTCGGCGTCCGCGTGGGCGTCACAGACGGGTGCACGGTCGACGTTGGCGTGGGCGTCACCGACGGATGCGGTGTAGCGGAGGGCGTCGGCGTTCGCGGCACCGGCCCGGGGCTGCTCCCGCTATCGGGCGCTGTTCCGCTGCACGCGCTGGAGTAATCCCGGAAGTTGGCCGGGTTGCCGAACCCCTGGGCCGCGAGGTGCTGGCCGGCCGTCTCGCCGACCGACGGGTCGTCGAAGACCTGTGCCGCGATCTCACCGGACTTCTGCGGCAGCGGCAGCAGCAGGTCGGCGCAGCCGGGACCGACGTAGCCGACAACCGCGCCGTCACCGAACGAGCCACGGCGCAGGTTGTCGAGCCCGATCGAGAGGCCGAGCTGCGCAAGGCCGGGCGCCTGCACGTCCGGCAGATCGGTCTGCACCGAGCTCTGGTACTCCTTGTAGAGCTGCAGCACCTTCGTCGGCGTGGTGATCAGCCCGAGCGACAGCGCCTTGTGGGCGACCGCCACGAGCACCTGCTGCTGGCGCTCGATCCGCCCGAAGTCGCTGTCCGGCCGCATGCGCGCGTATGCCAGCGCGGTCTGCCCGTCCATGTGATAGGTCCCCGGCGTGAAACGCGCCCAGTTCTGGTGGAGCTCTGGGATCTGCACCTGGTCCGAGTACAGGTACTTGTCGACCTTGATATCGATGCCGCCGACCGAGTCCACGACCTTGACGAACGCGGGCCAGTCGACGACGACGTAGTAGTCCACCTTGATGCCGTAATTCAGCATCAGGGTGTCCTTGAGGAGCTGCGGCCCGCCGCCCGAGTAGTGGTAGATGTAGCCGTACTCGAAGGCCGTGTTCACCCGATCCCAGAGGTAACCGCCCCGGCGCCGCGGGTCCGGGATCTTCACGTACGAGTCGCGAGGGATGCTGAGGATCCCGCCGGTTTTCGTCTTGGGGTCGACCGTCAGCAGCATCAGGGAGTCGCTGCGCGTGTCGTGCACCTTCTCCGAGGGCCGCGTGTCCATGCCCAGCAGGGCTATCGTCACCCGCCGACCGACGGGGATGTCACCTTTCGTCACGCCGGGAAGGGTGCCAAGCGGTCCTGGCAGCGAGAGCGGGTTGGACGGCACGTACCAGTGCTCGACGTGCAACACCGCGTATGCTGCCAGGTAGCAGCTCAGCGCCGCGACCGCGGACAGCACCACCGTCCACTGAAACGCTCGGCGCCGAACCTGGCCGCGGGTGGTTCTCGAATGCATCACGATCCAGCCTACCTGCGTCACCCGCCGTGTCAGGCCGGCGGGACATCAAGCTTCCGTAAGCGTCCCCGCACACCGCGGCGTGCGGGGGACCCATAGGGATAACGACGTGACGAACCGAACCGTTGCGCACTCGGCCGCGAAGAAGGCACCGTCGAGAATCCGCGTCCTCGGTACGGCCGTCACGCTCGTCGCCGCGGCCGCGCTGGCCGCGTGCGGCGGCCGGTCGGGACCGCCCACCCCGCCGCCGGGGTTCGCCACCTTCACCCCGGCCCCAACCCGTTCGGCGACGCCAGCGCCCTCACCAACGCCCTCGCCAACGCCCTCGCCGACACCCTCGCCCACGCCGACCGCCACTCCGCGCGCACGGCCACCCGACTACCAAGGCACCAGCCCGAACTGGAGCGGCTACACGGTGCCAGGGGACGGCGTAACGGGTTTCCGCTCCCGCTGGACCGAACCGACCGTGAGCGGCACACCGGACGATCACGTCGTCATCTGGGTCGGCATCGGCGGCTGGGACGCCACCTACAACAACATCGTGCAGGTCGGCACGCTCGCCTCGGTCCTCCCGGACCGTTCGGTCCAGCATATCGTCTGGTGGGAGACGCTGCCGCCGAACCATTGGAACCTCACCTCCGTGGCGGTGGCGCCCGGCGACGAGATCGAGGCGACCGTGGAGCTCGTGCAGGCCAGCCCGCAGCGCTGGCGCATGACGCTGCGCGACCTCACCAGCGGCCGCAGTTTCGAGACGACGGCCACGTTCCGCTCCGACCAGGAGTTCGCGGACTTCATCGTCGAGTCACCGAATGCGACGGCCAACAACGGCCCGCCCTACTACTCGCTGCCGGATTTTGCCCCGGTGACGTTCACCAATGCCCAGGTCCGGTACGGCCAGCGCTGGACCTCTCTCGAGGACCTGCGGGTCATGCGCGTCACGTTGCAGCGCGGCGGGGTAACTTTGGCGCGCGCGGGAGACCTCGCCGGCAGCTCGTTCACCGTCACGCGGGGCGGGCAGTAGCCGCGGCCAGGGTGGTCGCGCGTGGCGAGCGAACTTCCTCGCTACCACGTATACTGTCGCCTGCGGGAGCAAGGCCGTGAAAGGGCGGCATGGCAGGGCAGACGCGGCCGGGGTGCCGCTCGCCAGCAGGGCGAGTTCGGCATGAGCGTACGCGTGACCCGCCACAGCCTGGCCTGCCCGGTCGGCCCGAGGCAGCACGGCACGCAATGATCGAAGCGACCGCTCCCAGCACCGAGGGGCTCGCAGTGCGGCGCTTGGCGCTGCGGCTCATCCGGCGCATGCCCGCATGGGCGACTGGCGCGCTGGCGACACTGCCGGCGATCGTCGCGCTCGGAGTGGCGCTGCAGCCGTTCCGCGCAAGCGTCCGCTACGCCAACCTTTCGCTCGGCTACATCGTGATCGTGCTGGTGGCCTCCGTGGTATGGGGCCTCGGCGCCGGGCTCGCCACGTCCCTGGTGGCGGCCGCCTGGTTGTGGGTCTTCTCCCTGCGGCCGTTCAGCGCGGGAGTCAGCACGCCGGGCGAGCTCGACATCCTGGCGCTCGTCGCCTTCCTGCTGGCCGCGATCGTGACGGGCCAGCTCTCGGCGCAGCTTCGCGTCCGCACGATCGAGGCCGAGCGCGGCCGCCGCGAGGCCGATTTCCTCACCGAGCTCGGGGCCACGCTGCTCGCCTCCCGGGGCGCGGGCGTCGGCCCGCTCGAAACCATCCGCCGCATTTTCGCTGCGCAGCGTGCCGCTCTCGATCCGCCACTGGCGACCGGCGAGATCTCCCCGGCCGAGCGTGAGCCCGCCGCCGATGGGCCCATCCCGACGGTGACCGCCGTCGTCCCGGGCGAACCGCGGCGAGTTCTGCGCCTGTGGGGCGGCATGGAGAAGATGGCCGAGCGCGGCGTCCTCACCGACACGGTACTCAGGGGCACCGCCCAGCTCCTGGCCCTCGAGCTGGAGCGCGAGCGGCTCGAACGCGATGCCGCCGAGGCGGAGAGCCTGCGACGCAGCGAAGAGTTCCGGACGGCACTCCTCAGCCAGGTATCGCACGACCTGCGCACGCCGCTCGTGTCGATCCGCGCCAACGCGGAGCTGCTGGCGACTGACGAGACCGACGCCGCCAGCCGCGGCGAGCTCGCGAACGCGATCTCGCAGCAGGCCGACCGCCTGAACCGCATGGTCGGCAGCATGCTCTCCATGTCGCGCATCGAGTCCGGCGCGCTGCGACCGGACTGCGACTGGCAGGACCCGGCAGACCTGATCGCGTCGGTCGTGCCCGCGGGCGGCGGACTCGGTGCCCAGCACCGCATCGAACCCGCGATCGATCCCGCGCTGCCGCTCGTCTGGTGCGACTTCGGTTTGATGCGCCAGCTCCTCGGCAATCTGGTGGAAAACGCCGTCTTCTATTCGCCGCCCGGCACGACCGTGCGCATTGAGGCAAGGCACGCCGAGCACGCCGCGATCTTCTCCGTCGCCGACCAGGGGCCCGGCATCTCGGCCGACGAGCAGGAGCGGATCTTCGAGCGCTTCTACCGGGGCTCGACAGCACGGCAGGCTCGGCCTGAGGGTGCGGGCCTCGGTCTGAGCATTGTCAAGGCGATCGCGGACGCGCACGGCGCGACCGTCCAAGTGGAGAGTAGTATTGGGGAAGGCACCCTGTTCCGCATCCGTTTGCCTCAGCCAGAGCTGCCGGCGATCCCGGAGGAGATGGAATGACTGACCGAAGAACCACCGTGCTCGTCGCCGACGATGAGGCCCCAATCCGCCGCGCGTTGCGTGGTGTCCTCACCCAGGCCGGCTACGACGTGGTCCTGGCCGAGGACGGTTCCCGCGCCGTCGACGCGGTAGCGTTGCGGCGGCCGGACGCCGTGCTGATGGACCTGATGATGCCAGCCCTCGATGGCTTCGAGGCGACGCGCCGCATCCGCCAATGGAGCGCGGTCCCCATCATCGTCCTTTCTGTCCGGGGTGACGAGCGCGACAAGGTGGATGCCCTTGACCTGGGCGCCGACGACTACCTGGTGAAGCCCTTCGGGACGGCGGAGCTGCTCGCCCGGCTGAGGGCGGCGCTGCGCCACCGGCCGAGCGACGACGAGTCCTCCGTCTTTCGCTGCGGCGAGATCGAGGTCGACTACTACCGCCGGATCGTTACTCTGCGGGGCGAAGAGGCGCGACTCACCCGCACCGAGTACGAGCTGCTGGCGCTGCTGACGCGTCATGCCGGGCGTGTGCTGACGCATCGCATGCTGCTGCGGGAGGTGTGGGGGCCCGAGTACGTCGCCGAGACCCACTACCTGCGCGTCTTCATCGCGCAGCTCCGCCGCAAGCTCGAGGACGACCCGGCAAACCCGACCTACATCCTGACGGAGCTCGGCGTCGGCTATCGCTTCCGCGCTCCCGAAAGCTGACACCTTCTTGATAAGCTACCCACCCGTCCTTTAGGCTGCCGCGGCGCGGCTCTCTTACGCTGAAGCCGGCCCAGGTATCGGGCCGGGGGCAGCGTGAGCACGCGAAGACGTCGCTTCGGCTTGATGGTCGCGACCCTGGTAAGCGCCGGCATGATCGCCGCGGCCGTGCTCGCCGACGTGTCGGACAACTCGGCGCTCTCGTGGGCGCTCCTCCCCTCGGCTCTCCTGATCCTCGCGGCTGGCGCCTGGCTGGGATGGCTGGCCCAGCGCGAGACCTCCCGCCACTGAGCGACACCGCCCTGAGATTCCTCCCCGTCCGCCGAACCGCTACGCTTCCCCCGAGTCCGCCGCGAAGGGAGGCGCCGCAGCATGAGCTCCGTGAACGTCCACCCCTACCGCCCGCCGGAGGACATCCGCCGGCTGGTTGACCGCCTCGAGAGCGAGACCGCCGCGCTGGTACACCCGCAACGCGTAATCCAGCGCATGCGGGCCGAGCGGCCTGCCGCCGCCCGCTTCAACGGCTGGCTGGCAGACCACCTTGTCGGCCTGGCCGGCACGATGGTGTTCTTCTACTTCCTCTGCCTCGTCATGAGCGCGTGGTCACTCTGGCAGAGCGCCGTGGACCACAACCGCGGGTTCGACCCGTTCCCCTATCCGTTCCTCTTCTTCATCCTCGGCGGCATCATGCAGTCGCTCTTCGTGCCCACGATGCTCACCGCCTCCAACCGCGCCGCCGAGCGCGACCGGATCAAGGACGAGGCCGACCACCGCGCCTGGTCGCACCTCTACGACGTGAACGACGAGCAGCTCCGCCTGCTGCGCGAGATCGCGGACCGGCTGCTCCCGCAGCAAGGGTCGGCCTAGCCCGCGCTTGAATCGCGGGCGGCGAACGCCGAACCTGAACGCGATCGCCGTGTCACGAACAACCGCGGCCAAACCACTGCGAGGCGCTCGGGGCGTGCGGACGCCACACCACCCACCGGACGTAGCCGGTGCGGCGCGCGCGGCGTGGGCCCGCGTGCGTTCCGCGGAGATCGTGGGCGCTCCACTTCCCGTCCTGCTGCTGGCCCCGCTCATCGGCGCGGTCGCGGCGCTGGCGGTGTGGGGCTTCGTCGAGCTGCTGCGGCTGGTCAACCAGGTGGCGGTGGACGACGTCCGTCGCGCCTTTCTTTTCGCCGGCGACCGCCCGAGCTACATCCTCCTGCCCGCAGTCGGCGGCCTCGTCACCGGCCTGCTGATCCACTGGTTCGCCCGCGATTCCCACGGCCACGGCACGCCCGAGATCATGCTGGCGATCGAACGCCGGGGCGGACGGATCCCGCTGCGCGTGACCGTGACCAAGACGATCGCCTCCGCACTGACAATCGGCTTTCTGGGTAGCGCCGGACGCGAGGGCCCTGCCGTAAGCATCGGCGCGGGCACCGCGAGCTTCGTCGGCCGGCGCCTGCGCCTGCGCCCGACCGACCTCACGGCGCTCGTCGCCGCCGGCGGCGGGGCCGGCATCGCGGCCATCTTCAACGCCCCGCTGGCCGGCGCATTCTTCGCCGGAGAGGTGCTGCTGGCCGACTTCGGCTTCCGGTCGTTCGCGATCGTCGTGCTGGCCACCGTCGCCGCGGGCGCCGTGACGCAGGCAACCCAGGGGCAGTACCCCGCGTTCTCCGTGCCCGACTACGGAGTGGTGCACCCCGGCGAGCTGCTTCTGTTCGTGCCGCTTGGCATCCTGTCCGCCCTGGCGGCGCTGCTCTTCGTCGCTGCGCTCGAGGCGGTGCCGCGGGTCAGCGCGCGGCTCGTGCCGCAGCCGGTGCTGCGACCCATGCTGGGCGGCCTCGCCGTCGGAATGGTCGCGCTCTGGTCGCTGCACCCGCTCGGCGGTGGCTACACGGAGATCGGCACGGCGTTGGCGGGCGCGTTCGGCGGTTGGCTGATGTTCGCTCTGGCCTTCGCCAAAATCGGAACCACCAGCGTCACCCTCGGCTCTGGCGGCTCGGGCGGACTCTTTGCCCCGGGTCTGTTCATCGGCGCGATGACAGGCGGCGCGTTCGGGCACCTGGCCAGCCTCGTCTGGGGCCCGTCCGTCGCTTTGCCGGGCGCGTATGCCCTGGTGGGCATGGCGGCCGTGCTCTCCGCCCAAGAGCACGCGCCGATCACCAGCACGTTGCTCATCTTCGAGATCACGCGCGACTACCGCATGGTGCTGCCCCTGCTGCTCGCCTCCGGCGTGAGCGTGGGCGTGGCCCGAGTGGTGCGCCGCGACTCGATCAACACCGCGGAGCTGAAGCGGTTCGGCGTAACCCCGCGCTCCGCCATGCCCCACCCGCTGCGTGAGACCCGCGTGCGCGAGGTGATGTCCGTCTCCTACCCGCGCGTGGCCGGCAACGTGTCGGCCGGTGCGCTGCGCGAGGTCATGGAAGCCTCCGACTACCTGGCGCTACCCGTGGTAGACGAGGAGGGGCGCCTGGTCGGCGTAGCCACGCGCGCCGACCTGGAGCGCCTGGCGGGGGAGTCAGACGAGGCGAGCGCGGTGGGCGAGCTTACCCGCCGCCAGGGCATCGTCACGGCAGCTCCCGATGAGTACCTGGACGACGTGCTGCGGCGGTCTGGCGCCGCCGCGAGCCCAGTGATCCCGGTGGTGTACCGAGGCAAGCTTGCCGGCGTGCTCACCCGCGAACGAATTCTGAGAACCTACGAGGCGAAGGTCCGCGCAACAGGCGAGCGCGCCCCATCCCGTCGCAGGCGTGCCGTCGTCTTCTACGAGGCGCCGTACGGCAGGCCGGCCCCGGCGACCCTTGCCTCGTTGGCGCTGCCGCCGGGAGCGCTGGCCGTGCTCGTCCTGCGCAGGGACCGGGCATCGGTCCCCTCCGGCGATACGCTCCTGCTGCCGGGGGACCGTGTCCTGCTGGTGGTGGAGCGGCCACGGTTGCGCGCCGCGCTCGAGAAGCTCGGCGCGGCCCCATCGCACGAGGCGGCCGGAGGCAGCAGGGACGCAGGCTGAGACGGGCCGAGCCCTGGTCGCGGGGGATCGACGGCGCCGCCAGCACCCGCATAACACCGCGTTTACACAGGCTTAATTGAGTTGCGGCAAAACACCCACGGGGGGTACTAGAGTGAGTACGTGTGAACTTCGCTCGCTCCCGGAGGTAGCCGATGAGTGCGCCCGCATCCGTGGCGCGTCCCGTACCTTTCCGCGGTCGTTCGCTTGGCCGCGTGCTGCTCGCGATCTTGATGTTCGCCGCCGCCTTCGCCCTGGGGTGGGTTGGATTCCACACGGTCAAGGGCGACGGCTCCCAGTCCCTTCCGACGCTCCAGGCGACGCGCGTGAGCCGGGGAACGATCGCGCAGACCGTCAGCTTCACGGGTTATGTCGAGCCCGGGCAGGACCTCAAGATCAACTTCCCTGCCAGCGACCGCGTCACGAAAGTCTACGTAACCCCGGGGCAACAGGTCAAAGCGGGCGACCCGCTCATTCAGCTCGACCCGACCTCGCTCCAGAGCAAGCTCCGGCAGGCCCAGGACGGCGTCGTGCAGGCGCGCGGGCATCTGGTTGACCTGTTGCAGACCTCCGCCCCGGCCGATGTCCAGGCGGCCGAGCAGGCGCTGGTCGCGGCGCAGGCGTCCTACGACTCGGCCACCACCAACCTGCAGGCGCTGCAGGCTGGCCCCACGCCCAGCCAGATGGCGGCCGCTCAGGCCGCCGTCGCCCATGCGAGCGCCGCGCTGCTCAGCGCGCAGCAGGCCACGGCCGGGCCAACGCAAGCCCAGATCTCGGCCGCGAAGCAGCAGGTCACCAAGGCCAACGGCGACCTGACCAACGCCAACCTCGCGCTGCAGGCCGCGCAGCAGCAGGAGCAGAATTGTTATGTCCCACCGATCGTGGTGCTGCCCGGCAGCAAGCAGCCGACGTACCAGCCGGCGCCCATCGATTGCCCCTCCGCACAGCGCAACGTCCAGTCGGCCCAGGTGCAGGTGACGAACGCCAAGGCGGAGGTTCAGGCGGCGAACGACGCCCTGGACGCGCTGCTCAACCCATCAGCGGCCACGGCCGCCGCCCAGCAGGCGCAGCTCGCCTCCGCGCAGGCGGACCTCGCTTCGGCCAACGCCGCCGTCGCTGCCCTCACCCAGCCGCCGACGGCGCAACAGCTTCAGCAGACCGCGGCCCAGATAAGCTCGGCGAAGTCCGGTGTTGCCGCCGCGCAAGCCAAGCTGCAGCAGCTCAGCGCCGGTCCACTTGCGGCCGACCTTGCCGCAGCCCAGGCGGCGATCGACAGCGCGCAAGTGAACGTGGATGACACGCAACGCTCGATCGCCGAGGACACGATCCGGGCGCCGTTCGACGGCGTGGTCGCGGCGGTGAACGCCGTCGTCGGCGCGGTCCCGCCCAACAACGGCGAGGCGGTCGAGCTGGTCGACCTGGCGCACGCGCAGGTCGTCGGTGCGGCAGATGAGGAGTCCGTCGTCCAGCTTCACGACGGCCAGCCGGTGCAGGTGACGTTCGACGCGCTGCCGGGGCAGTCGTTCTCGGGCACGGTTGCCACGGTCACGCCATCCGGAACGAACAGTCAGGGAGTGGTCACGTTTCCGGTCACGGTCAGCATCGTCCACCCGGGCGTGACGCTTCAGTCGGGGCTGACCGCGAACGCGTCGGTGACGGTGAACTCGGTCGCAGACGCGCTGACGGTCCCCGTGCGAGCGGTCCAGCGGAGCGCGGCGGGAGAGACCGTGACCGTCATCGACCCCAGCGGCGCGATGCACTCGGTGACGGTCACCACCGGGATCAGCGATGGGACGAACATTCAGGTGCTCAGCGGCCTGACACCGGGAGACCTGGTGCTGGTAACGCCGCTGACCGGCGGCACCGCCCAGCCGTCCCGGATCCCGAATCTGATCGGACCGGTCGGCGGGGTCGGCGGTCTGGGCGGCATCGGCGGGCGGGGCAGGCGGTAGTCGTGATCCGGCTCAGCCACGTTTCGCGCATCTACCACCTGGGCGGAACCGAGGTCCGCGCCCTTGACGACGTCTCGCTCGACGTGGAGAACGGCGAGTACCTGGCCATCACTGGCCCGAGCGGCAGCGGCAAGAGCACGCTGATGAATCTGCTCGGCTGCCTCGACCGGCCGGACCAGGGCACGTACGAGCTGGACGGCCAGGACGTCAGCACGCTCTCGCCCGACGAGCTCGCGACGGTCCGCGGACGCAAGCTCGGCTTCGTCTTCCAGTCGTTCAACCTGCTGCCGCGCGTGCCCGCCGTCGAGCAGGTCGAGCTGCCGCTCCTCTATCAGCGCGTCCCCGACTCCCGAGCACGGGCACTCGAGGCGCTGCGCGCCGTGGGCTTGGGCGACCGCGTCGATCACCGGCCGAACGAGCTCTCCGGTGGGCAGCAGCAGCGCGTGGCGATCGCCCGTGCCATCGTGAGCGAGCCTAGCTTCATCCTCGCGGATGAGCCGACCGGCAACCTCGCCAGCGGCCAGAAGGACGAGGTCATGCACCTGCTGGAGGAGATGAACCGGGCGCGTGGCATCACCCTGGTCGTGGTAACGCACGAGCCCGAGATCGCCGGACGCGCACATCGCGTCGTGGCGCTGCGTGACGGGTGCGTCGTCCAGGACGCGCGCGCGGAGGCGGCGCGATGAGCGCGCTCCAGACGCTGCGTGTCTCCTTGGCCGCGCTGACGGCGAACGCGTTGCGGACGGCGCTGACCACCCTCGGCATCGTGATCGGCGTGGGCGCGGTGATCGCGCTCATCAGCATCGGCAACGGCGCGCAGGTAACCGTGCAGCGCCAGATCCAGAGCCTTGGAACGAACCTGATCTTCATCACGCCCGGCGCCACCAACACCGGCGGCGTCCGTGGCGGCATCGGCAGCGCGCAAACGCTCACCATCCAGGATGCGCAGGCGATCGGGGACCCGACCCAGGTCCAGGGGATATCCGCCGTCGTGCCCGAGATCCTCACGGGCGCGCAGCTCGTGGGCACGGGTCGAAACGCCTTTACCCGGCTGGTCGGTACCACGGCCGAGTACGCCCAGGCGTACGATGCCTCCCTCGCCGAGGGATCGTTCTTCACCGACCAGGAAGTCCAATCGCGCTCGACGGTGGCCGTGCTCGGCGCCACGGTTGCCCAGGAGGTGTTCGGCAGCGCCGATCCGGTGGGCCAGCAGATGCTGATCTTCGTCCCGGCGGCGCGGACCTCGCTTCACGTTCGAGTGCTCGGCGTGCTGCGGAGCAAGGGCGGCACCGGGATCGCCAACGTGGACGACCAGGTACTGATGCCGATCAGCTCCCTGTCGCAATACCTCTCCCGCCAGCGCGCCGCCAACGGCGAGCAGCTCGTGAACCTGGTCGCGGTGCAGGCGCAGCGGGCCTCCCTGGTACCGCAGGTGCAGCAGGGCATCACCTCGCTGCTCGACGCGCGCCACCAGGTCGCAACGCCCGACTTCACCGTCGTCTCCCAGCAAGACGTGAGCGCCGCGTACGAGTCGGTGACGCGCAACCTGACGATCGTCCTCGGCTTCATCGCTGGGATCTCGCTGCTGGTGGGCGGCATCGGGATCATGAATATCATGCTGGTCTCCGTGGTCGAGCGGACGCGCGAGATCGGCATTCGCAAGGCGGTGGGCGCGCGCACTCGCGACATCCTGTCGCAGTTCCTCACCGAGTCGCTGGTGGTGAGCCTGGCGGGCGGGATCGTGGGCGTCGCGGTCGGCATCTTCGCCTCGCGGCTCATCGACGGCAAGTCACTCAACGGCCAACCGCTCCACACCGTGGTCTCCGGCGGCTCCGTGCTGCTGGCGGTGGGGGTCTCGGTGGCGATCGGCCTTTTCTTCGGCATGTACCCGGCAACACGGGCGGCGCGCCTCGACCCCATCCAGGCGCTCCGCTACGAGTAGCCGAGCAGCGGTGAGACGGACTCAGGAGAAGGAAGCGACGATGCGAAGCAAGAGCACATTCCTGACATGGATCGCGGTGGCGGGGCTGGCGGCAGGCATCGCCTTCGGTGGCGGTGTCCTCTTCGGCCGCACCCACGCGGCGAAGGCGCAGACCGTGCAGGTGCTCCCGACGACTCAGGATCAGGCCGGCAGTGGGCGGGCGTCGAGTCCGTCCGGGCGCACGGGGCGCTTCGGAGGCGCCGGAGTCAGCGGCACCATCGAGTCCGTCTCCGGCACGACGATGACGGTGAAGAGCGCCGATGGCACTCAGACGAAGGTCGACCTCGCGCACAGCCCACGGGTGGAGCAGCTCCAGACGAGCCAGGTAGACCAGTTGAAGTCCGGCGAGGATGTGGTCATCACGGGCCAAGCCCAGACTGACGGCTCGTTCCAGGCGACGGCGGTCACCGTCGTACCCCCGGGCACGAACGGGACGCGAGGCTTGGGCACTCCCTTTGGTAGCGGCGGCGGGCAGTAGCCTTGCGCTTGCGCCGACAGCCCGGCCGAGGGGGCTTGCGACCCCGAGCGGGGCTCTCTAGCCTTCAGCCGTGCCCGGACCGAGCCTGGACTCGCCCAACCTGGACCCGACGGCGGCCCCGGCCGCGCTGACAGGAGCCGCGGGAGCGGGACCTCCGGGTGTGCTCGCCGTGACCGGTGGCGCGGGCTTCCTCGGCACGAACATCGTGCGGCGGGCGCTGGCAGGCGGCTGGGAAGTCCGCGTGGTTGAGCACCCAGCCGCCCCCGCTCACACCCTCGCCGGGCTGCCGGTGGACCTCCGCCGGGCCGACATCACCGACGCGGCGGCGGTGCGCGCCGCCCTCCGCGGCAGCGGCGCGCTGATCCACGCGGCGGCCCGCTACGCCCTCTGGGACCGCCATCCGGACGCCTTCGTCCGCGACAACGTCGTCGGCACCCGCACCGTCCTCCAGACCGCCGCCGAGCTCGGCATCGGCCGTGTCGTCTACACCAGCAGCGTGTCCACCGTCGGGCCGGCGCGGGACGGTCGCCTGGCGGACGAGCGCGACTTGCAGTCCCCGCAAGCCGCACCCGGCCCCTATGCTCGCAGCAAGGTCCTGGCGGAAGCCGAGGCGCGCCGCTGGGTCGAGCGCGGCCTGGACGTGGTCATCGTCTGCCCGACGACGCCGGTCGGCCCGTGGGACTGGCGACCGACGCCCACGGGCGCCATGGTGCTGCGCTTCCTGCGTGGGCGGATGTACGGCTACCTGGCGGCCGCCGGCTTCAACCTGGTGGACGCGCGCGACGTCGCGGAAGGCCATCTCCTGGCCCTGGAACGCGGACAAAGCGGCCGACGGTACATCCTGGGCGGTGACAACGTGACCATGCGGCGGGCGATGCAACTGCTCGCCGCCGAGACGGGCCTGCGCGCCCCCCGCTTGCGCGTGCCGTATCCGACCGTGCTGCTCGCGGCCGAGCTGGACGAGCGGCTGCTCGCCCCGCTGCTCCGCCGGCCACCGGCAGTCCCGCGCGCCGCGGCCCGCGAAGCGAGGATGCGCATGTGGGTCGACACGTCCCGTGCGCGCGCCGAGCTCGGCTATCAGAGCAGGCCGGCGGCAACCGCGCTGCGCGCCGCGGCCGAGTGGTACGTGCGCAACGGCTATGTGCGCGCCACCCCACGCTGTCGCGGCGACCAGCCCGACAGCGGCTTCTGACCCCCGCGGCGGTGCGCGGGCTGACTGCCGCGGGCACGCCCGCCGCCAGCGGATGGTACGCTGTGCTCCGTCGCGGTTGCCGTCCGGAGGACGCCAGCGACCGTGCGTTGGGAGATCGCCGCTGATGGAGCACCGCAATCTCGGGGCGACCGGGCTCAAGACCTCGGTCGCCGGCCTCGGCTGCAACAACTTCGGCCGGCGGTGCGACGCGCGCATTACCGCCGCCATCGTCGAGCGTGCGCTCGGCCTGGGCGTCACCTTCTTCGACACAGCGGACGTCTACGGGCCGCGGGGGCTCAGCGAGGAGTACCTCGGCCAGGCGCTCGAGGGTCACCGGCACCAGGTCGTGCTGGCCAGCAAGGTCGGTAGCCCGATGGGCGACGACCCCCTCAGCACGGGCGCCTCGCGCCGCCACATCGTGGACGCCTGCCGTGACAGCCTGCGCCGGCTGCGGACGGACTACATCGACCTCTACCAGATTCACTTCCCGGATCCACACACCCCGATCGAGGAGACCATGCGGGCGCTGGACGACCTCGTCCGGGCGGGGCATGTGCGCTACATCGGCTGCTCGAACTTTCCCGCCTGGCAGGTCGTCGAGGCGCAGTGGACCGCGCGCGCGTTCCACGGAGCCAAGCTCGTCTCGACGCAAGACCAGTACAGCCTGCTCGACCGACGCGTCGAGCGCGAGCTCACGCCCGTCTGCGAGAAGTACGGGCTGAGCCTGATCCCGTACTACCCCCTGGCGTCCGGACTGCTCACGGGCAAGTACCGCCAGGGCGAGCCGCTCCCCGCAGGCACGCGGCTGGCGCTCTCCGGCCCCAACGCCTCGCGGTTCCTGACAGACCGCAACTGGCAGGTCGTCGAGGCGGTACGGCGCTTCGCCGAATCGGCTGGCAGACCGATGGTGGAGATCGCCCTCGCGTGGCTCGCCACTCGTCCGGCCGTGGACGTGGTGATCGCCGGTGCGACATCCCCAGAGCAGGTCGAGCAGAACGTGCGCGCCCTGGAATGGAAGATGACCGCCGATGAGGCCCAGGAGGTGGAACGCATCACCGCCCGGCGCGATTGACGGCCGCCCAGTCGTGAGCGGAACGACCGGGCCGCCGGCGATCGAGGAGGAAAGGACGATCGATGCCGCTCGATCCTGAAGCAACGGCCCTGCTCGAGGCGCTTCGTCAAGCCGGGGCGCCGCCGGTCGAGCAACAGACGGTGGAGCAGGCGCGGGAGAGCTTCCAGGCGCTCCGCGAGTTGGCGGGCCCGCCCGAGCCCGTCGCGTCCGTCGAGGACCGCCGCATCTCGGGGCCGGCGGGCCAGATCGCGGTCCGTGTCTACCGCCCGCCGGATCGCGGGGCGTTGCCCGTGCTCGTCTACCTCCACGGCGGCGGCTGGGTCATCGGCAACCTGGAGACGGTCGATGTGCCGGTCCGCGCGCTGGTGAACCGCGCCGGATGTGTGGCCGTCTCGGTCGACTACCGGCTCGCGCCCGAGCACAAGTTCCCCACCCCGCTGGAGGACTGCTATGCGGCCACGCGCTGGGTCGCCGAGAATGCCAACGCGCTCGGCGTGGACCTCGACCGCATCGCCATCGGCGGCGACAGCGCCGGCGGCAACTTGGCCGCCGCGGTGGCGCTCGCCATGCGCGACCGCGGCGGCCCGCGACTCGCTTTCCAGCTCCTGATCTATCCGGTGACCGACTTCAACCTCGACTCCGGATCATACCGCGCCAACGGCGACGGATACCTGCTCACCCGCAGCGGCATGGAGTGGTTCTGGAGCCACTACTTGCACAGCCCGGCCGACGGTGAGCGGCCCTATGCCTCGCCGTTGCGCGCCGCGGACCTGCACGGCCTGCCACCGGCGCTGGTGATCACCGCCGAGTTCGACCCGCTGCGCGACGAGGGCGAAGCGTACGCCGGACGCCTCGCGGGGTCCGGCGTGCCGGTCACGCTCAAGCGCTATGACGGCATGATCCACGGCTTCTTCCAGCTCGGCGGGATGCTGAGCCAGGGCCGCCGCGCCGTGGACGACGTCGCTGCCGCCCTCCGCGCCGCGCTGCGGGCGTAGCTCCGCTCAGTCGCCGGGACGCGGCCGCGGGGCCGGCGCGCCGGCGTCTTACCGGTCGCGCGCGGCGACCAGGGGCGATGGCTCTGGCGCCTCGCCCGCGAGCGCCATGGCGACCTGCTCCGAAACTCTGGTGTGCCGCTGCTCCACCCCCAGGTCCTCGTAGAGCGCCACGATGTCGGGCAGCGACGTCAGCTCGACGCCCACGTGTGTCCGCAGGCCCTCCCGCATTGCCGTCCGGATCTCGTCGATGAGCCGCGGCAACGCCGCGTAGCGGTCCACCTGCACCGTCACCGTTGCCGACACCCGCCCATGGCGCGCGCGAGCGCAGGCCGTCGCGCCGAGCACGTGGGCCACCGAACGGGCGTCTTCGGCAAGGCGCGCCTCCACCGTCGCGCGCGGCACCGGCAGCCAGCGCCCGTCGGGTCCGCGCAAGCGCAGGCGGGCGTCACGCCGAGGGAGCAGCTCGGTCACGATCGCCGCGACGATCAGGCCACTGACCGCCGCAACCGCCGCCGTGAGCGCTCCCCGGGCCAGCGAGCCTCCGCTGACGCCCAGGCTGGCGTTGAGTCCGCCGATGCTGAGCACCCTTGAGCCACCGCGCAGCCACGCCAGCGCAACGAGATACCCTCCGAGGGCGATGACGCTGGAGGCAGTGAGCAGCAGCACGAATCGGCTTGCGTGACGCATAGGTCACCTCCCAGGCCGGGACCGGGGGCGACATCCCGTCGCACAACCCCGCTCGTCCGGCAGAGAACCGAAGCCCGACACGGCCAAGAGGCGGTGGCCGACCACGGTTTACCCGTCATACCGCTGGCAAATAGCCGCGCGTTACCCCGAAACCGCACCTCGCGGGCGGTCCGCTCGGCCAGCTCACCGCCCGCGCCGCACGGCGCGGCGGCGCAAAACGCCCGCGCGGGATTGCGACCGTTCGCTACCTGCCCACGCGGCTGTTGTAGTCGGCGATGGCGGCGTCCGCGTTGCTCGCGGCCTGCGTCAGCGCCGCCTGCGGCGTCGCCCCGCCGACCCACATCGCCTCCATCCCACCGGCGATCGCGTTACGAACCTGGCCATACGCCCCGATCACCGGCCCGGAACTCGCCACACCCGTGCCGCCGACCAGCAGCTCGTCGTAGGCCGTCTTGAACTCCGGCAGCTTGCTCCAGAGCTGCTGGATGGCCGGGAGCTCCACCGCCGACCTACGGATCGGCAGGTAGCCGGTGCCTGCCGCCCACTCGGCAAGCTGTTGTGGCTCGAGCAGCCAGCGAATGAACCGGCGCGCCGCCTCCTGCTTGACCGGCGTGGAGCGGCCGACGACCCACAGCGCGGCGCCACCCACCAGCACTGCCCCGGTGCCGTTGACGCCGGGCAGCGGCGCCACCCCGATCGACACGTCCTTGAACTGCCCGCTCTGCAGCACCGCCATGATTGATCCCAGCGCCGCCGACGTGCCGATCGTCATCGCCGCGTCGCCCGTCGCTACCGCCAGATACTGCTGCGACCCCTGCGGGTTGAGTCCCACGTCAAGCGCGAGCTTGCTGGCGACCATCTCCTGGAGCCAGGTGAAGATCCGCAGCCCGAGCGGACCGTTGAACAGTACCTTCCTCGCACGGCCGGCACGGCCGTTGTCGCTGTCCACGAGCGGCTGGTCGGCGCCGGCGAACCAGTGCTCGACGTAGAACGGGCTGAGCTCGAGGGCGATCCCGTGGCGCGCGGCACCCGAAGAGACGATCTTCTGCGAGTCGGCCTGCACCTCCGCGAGCGAGGCCGGCGCCTTGTTCGGATCGAGACCCGCCTTCACGAACGCGGTCTTGTTGTAGTAGAGCAGCGGGACCGAGACGTTGAAGGGCATCGCCCAGAGCTTGCCCTCGACCGTCCAGTAGGCGAGCACCCGCGGTAGGAAATCCGATAGGTCGTACTTATCGGCATCGACGCAGTACTGGGCGGGCACGGCGCTGCCGCTGTCGATCATCAGTTGCGTGGAGATGTCCTCCATCTGGACCACGTCGGGCAGCTCGCCTCCGCTGAGCGCGGCCACGTACTTGTTCCGCAGCTCCGTGTAGCTCCCCTGGAACACGAGCTTGACCCGGACCTTGTCCTGCGCTGCGTTGAACCGGTCAACCAGGCGGGCGAGCGTGTCCTGGTTGGCCGCCGTCATGCTGTGCCACAGGGTGATATCGACCGGTGAAGTGACGTTGCCGAGCAGACCGGTCGGGCAGGGGGGCGGGGTCGGGGTCGGCGTCGCCGTGGGCTTGGCCCTACCTCCGCAGGAGGCAGCCGCGAGCCCCACGACCACGGCCAGCAGCACCTCGGCCAGTCGGAGCGCACAAGATGAGAGCCGGTTCATCGTCCTTACCCCTTGATCGCGCCCGCGGTCAGGCCGCGGACGAGATGCCGTTGGAAGAGCACCAGGAGCAGGAACATCGGGATCGCGGCGACCACGGTCCCGGCCATGACCACGTTGAACTGGTCGAGGTTCTGGGAAACGAGCGTTTTGAGCCCGATCTGCACCGTGCGGTACTCGTCGCTGTTCGTGATGAGGAGCGGCCACAGGTACTGGTTCCACGCCATCAAGAAGGAGAAGACGGCGAGGGAGGCGATCACCGGACGCGAGAGCGGCACAACCACCCGCCACACGAAGCCGAGGTGGCCGTAGCCGTCGATCGCCGCCGCGTCGCGCAGGTCGCGCGGCACCGTGAGAAACGCCTGCCGTAGCAGGAACGTGCCGAACGCGGTCGCCAGGAAGGGCACCGTGAGCCCCTGGTACGAGTCGAGCCAGCCCAGCGTGGCGACCGTGTGGTAGTTGGGGATGATGGTCACCTCGGCCGGCACCATGAGGGTGGTGAGGAAGACCAGGAAGAGGAAGTTGCGCAG
Source organism: Chloroflexota bacterium (assembly GCA_021787985.1). Classification (GTDB taxonomy): domain Bacteria; phylum Chloroflexota; class Dehalococcoidia; order DSGV01; family DSGV01; genus JAJYLG01. The sequence goes on along the minus strand of JAJYLG010000008.1, from coordinate 23,323 downwards.
CGGGAACCGCAGGAAGGCGAAGGCGTAGGCCGCCAGGATCGAGGTGAACACCTGCCCGGCCGTGATGACCGCGGAAACGGCGAAGCTGTTGACGAGGTATCGCCCTAGGGAGCCGGTCTCGAAGGCCCGCCGGTAGGTGTCCCACTGCGGGTGCGTGATCCAGAGCGCCGGTGGGTAGGCGAAGATCTTCTCCGGCGGCAGCAGCGAATCGACCACGGAGAAGTAGACCGGCACCAGGATCAGCGCCGCCGCTAGCGTCAGCAGGGCGTACTGGCCGACCCGGACCAGGACGCGCCGGCGCGAGCCTGCGGGGCGGATGGCCGGAACAACCCTACGAGCCATAGAACACCCGCCGTTCCAGGAAGCGGAACTGCACCAGCGTGAGGACCAGAATGATCAGGAAGAGGAAGATCGCCTGGGCCGCCGCCACTCCCTCGTTGAAATTCTTGAAGGCCTCCGTGTAGATGGAGTAGACGATCACATTCGTCCGCTTCAGCGGACCGCCCTGCGTCAGGATGTCGATCTGGCCGAACGACTCGAATGCACGGATCGTGAGGACCACCAGCGAGAAGAAGATCGTAGGCGAAAGCATCGGCAGCGTGACGTTGCGGAATCTGGACCACGCCCCGGCGCCGTCGATCTTCGCGCTCTCGTACATCTGCTCCGGGATCGTCTGCAGCCCGGCCAGCAAGACGATGAAGGTGAAGCTCAGGTTGAGCCAGGTCGTCGTCAGCGAGACGGCCAGCAGCGCCCAGCGCGGGTCGTTCAGCCACTGGATCGCGCCGACGCCCGACTCGCGCAGCCCGTAGTTCAGGATGCCGACCGACGGGTTCAGCAGCGTCAGCCACATCACCGACGCCACCGCGACGGACGACGCGAGCGTGGAGGAGAAAACCGCGCGGTAGATGATCATCCCGCGCAGCCGCTGGTGCGCGAGCAGCGCCAGCGCCAGGCCGAGGACCAGCCCGGCCGGCACCGTGTACACCGCGAACCAGAACGTGACCCCCAGGCTGCTCTGGAAGCCGCCGGAACGCAGCACATGCAGGTACTGGTCGAACCCGATGAAGACCCGGTGCAACCCGAACGGGTCGCTGCGGTAGAGGCCAAGGTATGCGCCCTTCACCAACGGATAGAAGGTGAACACCGCGAACAAGGCGAACGACGGCGAGAGCAGCGCCAGCCCGTAGAGCCACTCGCGGACCCGCGCCCGGCTGAACAGCCCATGCCGGCGGTATGCTGCCTCGCGGGCCGTCGGCGTCCCTCCGGTCGCGTCCATCATCCCAACCGCGTTCCGGTCGCCGGGTCGAACAGATGCACATGCTCGGGCCGCGCCATCAACTGCACGCGGGCGCCCTCTCGGAGTCCTGGCCCGTCCGTTGCCATCCGCGCCACGACGAGCTGCCCGTCGTCCAACGCGAACACTCCTTGTCGCTCGTGCCCCAGAGAGACCACGACACGCACGGTCGCCGCCACTGGCCCGGCATCGACGGCGAGGTGCTCCGGCCGGACACCCACCAGCACCTCGGCCAGCGACCGCTCGCTCACGACGGCCGCGCGGTCGGGAGTGAGCGGCACAACGCCGCCCGGCACCCGCACGACCAGCGTCTCGCCCTCCCGCTCCACCGAGCCACGCACCAGGTTCGTCGGCGGGCTGCCGATGAACTGCGCCACGAAGACGTTCGCCGGCCGCTCGTAGACCTCCTGCGGCCGGCCCACCTGTTGCAGCGCGCCGCGGTCCATCACGGCGATGCGCGAGCCCATGGTCATCGCTTCCACCTGGTCATGCGTGACGTAGAGCACGGTGGTCTGAAGCCGCCGATGGAGCTCGATCAGCTCGGCGCGTGTCTGCGCGCGTAGCTTTGCGTCCAGGTTGGAGAGCGGCTCGTCCATCAGAAAGACCGCGGGACGCCGGACGATCGCGCGGCCGAGCGCCACGCGCTGGCGCTGCCCCCCGGAAAGCTGCGATGGCCTGCGACCGAGCAGGTCGACCAGGCCGAGCGTTTCCGCTGCCTCACCTACCAGGCGCGCGCGCTCCTCCTTCGGCACCCGCCGCGTGCGCAATGGGAACTCCATGTTCCGCCGCACGGTCATGTGCGGGTACAACGCGTAGCTCTGGAAGACCATCGCCACGTCCCGGTCCTTTGGCTCCACACCGTTCACCAGGCGATCGCCGATGTGGATGAGGCCGGCGTCCGGCTCGTCGAGGCCGGCGACCAGCCGCAGAACCGTCGTCTTACCGCAGCCCGACGGGCCGACCAGCACCAGGAACTCGCGATCCGCGACCTCCAGGCGCAGGTCGTCCACCGCGACGACGTCGCCGAAGCGCTTCGTCACCCCCTCGAAGCAGACGCGGCTCATCCGCCCTCCCCCCGCTGCGCGCCGCCATCGCCCGCGGTCCGGCCGGACGGTCCGCCGGCCGGCGGCGCAACCATCTCCCCCTGCCTTGGTCTTTCGCCTCCATCGTGCCGCCCGCTGTCAAGCGAGTATGCCGGACGCGAGCGGACATCGGCCGTCCGCGCTGTCGGGCAACCTCCGTCTCCGCTGTAGGGCGTCGCCCCACAGCGAGTGATCAGGATCAGGCGGGATTCACGCAACCGGGGAGGGAGCGTGGGGCAACGCGCGCTACGGCCTGCCGACGCTCCGCGGCGGCCCGGGCCGGAAAACGGCCCGGTTGTCGCGAGATGGTGCCGGGGGCGGGATTCGAACCCGCATGCCTTCCGGCCGCAGATTTTAAGTCTGCCGCGTCTGCCAGTTCCGCCACCCCGGCGCGGCGAACCCGAAACCGAAACCCACCGTCATCTTACTCGGCGGCTCCGCGAACGTCCGGCGGCGGCCTTGACGGAAACCGGCCGCGTGGCCCACGGTTACACTCCCCCAGCCGTGCCACTTCCCAAAGGGCCGACAAGGGCCCCGCCGGGAGCGCCGCCGTGCCATCGGGGCACAAAGACCCACCCCATCACTCGAGCTAGGCAGCGCCGGAGGCCGCGGCACGCCCGCGGCCTCCGACCTCGCTCGCCCTCCCTAGCGGTCTCGGTACGGTCCTCGCCGACTCGACGCGCGCGCGCTGTCCGCGACGCCCAAGATCGGAGTACCACCGACCTGCGTCGCGAAGTCCGTGTGAACGCAGCTCACGGTGTTGGACTGGCTCGCGCTGCAAGCCCCGGCGTCGGCGGTCCCCTGCAGCTCGTCCCACTGGTCGCTCGTGTAGGCGATGGAGGCGAGTCCCGTGGTCGGGCTAACTGCCACGCCGAAGTCGTCGTATAGATCGCGGTTGTCGTTGCCGTTGGACGAGCAGCCGACGCCACCCTGACATACGCCGCCGTAGTGCACGACGCCGGTGACCTGCTGCTGCTGCCAGCGCCCGCCACCAACCGCGTTCAGGTCCTGCGCGAAGAAGACGTACCAGGGCTCATTCTGGCAGTCGTACTGGCCGGGCGTGCCCGCCGTGCACGTCTGGTAATTCTGCGGCGCGGGCGTACCGTAGTACACGATGTCCACCTTGCCCGCGTCGCCCGCCGCCATCCACGGGAAGATAGCCGTCACCGCGCTGCCCTGATTCACCCGCTGCGGCGCGCTCCAGCTCTTCCCGTGGTCCCGGGAAAAGCTGACATAGACGTTCTGATCGTCCGACCAGGCCGCGTACATGTTGCCCGCCCGGTCGATGGCGACGTTCGGGAACTGGTTCGCGAAGTTCGCGTTCGGGTTCGAGTCCTGGTAGACGATGTAATCCCAGAACGCGAGCATCGGCTGGCCGGCAGCGTTCACGCCCGTAGGCGTGCCGACCGCCATGTACACCGTGTTGAAGCTCGAGCAGCTCGCGACGGCGGTGGGGCTCGGAGGACAGCCCACGAAGATCTGAGCTACCGCCCCGCTCGTCGGGTCGACGGCGATGTTGCCCAACTCGTTGTCCGCCGCCGTCCCGAGGTAGATGTCGGTCTGGGCCGGATTGATGGCGGAGTAGGTCTGCACGGTGGTCGGCACGCCGCTGACGAGCGCGCCTTCGTTGACGATAATCTGGAATCCCGTGGCGATGTTGTGATACGAAAGATAGTAGATATTCGCGTCGTAGGCCGCGATCCACTCTCGGTCGTCCGCCGGCACCGTCGCGCCAAGCTCGGACGAGCTCCAGGTCAGGCCCCCGTCCTGCGAGGCGCTCACCGTCACGTCCCCGAGCGTCAAGCTGGCGACATACACGTTGTACTGGCCGTTGCTCGTCGGGCCGTTCTTCACCGGTGCGATGGCAAGATCCGTGTCGCCCCCGCCGGGGGCAAAGCCGCTGTTCGCGCTCGTGTTGGCGCTGGAGATGGCGTTCGGCTGTGCCAGCGCCGAGTACTGCAGGCCACCGTCCGTCGACTTCCAAGCGTCCGTCCCCGCGCTCAGGCCGTTCTCCGAGGAGATGTACAGGCTGCCGTCGGCCGCTGCCCGGATCTGTGGTTCGCCGGCAAGATTGTAGTTGACGGTCGATCCGGGCGGTGGCGGAGGCAGCACGCCCGTGATGAAGTTTGTGCTGGTTCCCTGCGACCGCGTTCCATCCGCCGCCGCCCCAATTCTGCCGGAGCCAGCGCCACCCGGCCCGGCAAGCAGCGCGACGATCAGGACCAGCGCAAGCGCCGGCAGGAGCAACCACGGTTGCGCTCCCGGCCGGCGGCTTCGGTATTCCATGCCGACCTCCTCAGGCTGACGTTCGGGGTCGCCCGGCGTTCAATCCTTGCTCCATGCCGCGGTCCGAGACCGCCGGCCTCTCCTCATGCCGCATCCCCTCCTTGTGGCATCTCTCCGCTGGCCCAAACCGCCAGCGTCCGGCCGAGTGTTACGCGCGAGGCGCGCGAGAGCGCCTCGTGTCCCTCCTTCCTCCGTCAGGTGGCCTCGGTCAGGCGCTTGACTTGCGCTTGACCCGCTGCCGCGCGTGTGCGTAACATGAGCCCACTCATAACTCCGAGCTGGCGCTCGCGCAGGGGAGAGATGCGTGATGTCGCAGCAGACAGCGGACCTGGCGACGGCGATCCGCGCCGCGCGCGCCACCCACGGCTGGACGCAGGCGGAGCTCGCGCGGATGGTCGGCGTTGACCAGTCGGCCATATCGCTCTGGGAGTGGGGCGGTGCCCGCCCCGACTTCGCCCACCTCGTCGACCTGTTGCTCCTGGTGCCGGCGCTTGTGGCGGCGCTCGCACCTGAGGAGCTCAAGAGGCTGCGTGACGTGGCCAGGCTCGAGCGGGAGCTCTTCCACGGTCGCTGCGCCTGCGGCGACTGCAACTGCGCGGCCTGACGGTCGACCCGCTGGGGAAGACGGCGGGAGCGGGAGGAGGAGAGCGATGGCGGGAGCAATCGACGCCCCGTCGGCGGTCGCGGAGGTCGTCCGGTTCCACGGGCACATGTGCCCCGGTTTGGCGCTCGGTATCCGCGCCGCGCAGATCGCCTTGCGCGAGATCGGGTCCCACTCGTCGGACGAGGAGGTGGTGGCGGTCGTCGAGACCGACATGTGCGCCGTGGACGCCATCCAGTACCTCACCGGCTGCACGTTCGGCAAGGGCAACCTGATCCACCTGGATCACGGCAAGAACGCCTACACGTTCATCCGCCGCAGCGATGGCAAGGCGATCCGGCTGGTAAGCCTGCCACAGGCGCTTCCGGCGGACCCGGAATGGTCCGCGCTGTTCGCGAAGGTGCGAGCCGGCGAGGCGACACCCGAGCAGCGAGCGCGGTTCCAGGCGCTCCACCAGCAGCGAGCGCAAGCCGTCCTGGACGCTCCGGAGGAACGGCTGTACGCGGTCCGCGCGGCAGAGCCCGTTGTGCCGGCGCACGCGCGCGTCCACGAGTCCGTCCCGTGCGAGCGATGCGGAGAGATGACGATGGAGACGCGCCTGCGACGCTTCCGCGGACAGATGCTGTGCATCCCGTGCTTCGAACGGCTGGACTCTCGCTGGCCGCGACGGCTCTAGCAGGCCGCTCCACGAGGTGAGTCCGGAGGCGCCAAACGGAAGGCGCCGGGGGAGGAGGGGGGTCCGCACGCGATGCTAGCCGTGGCACGGGCGGCACGACGGATGCGGTGGCAGCGTACCGGCCCTCCCCGCTGGTTGGCCGGACGCTGCGCGGCCTTCGTGCTGACGCTGTTCGCCGTCATCACGCTGAACTTCGCCTTGCCACGGATGATGCCGGGAGACCCGATCACGGCGTTGCAGGACCCGGAGAGCAGCCTCTACGTCAGCGATCAGGCCAGCCGCGCCGCGCTCTCGCACTACTATGGGCTCGATCAGTCGCTGATCGTGCAATACGGGAGGTACCTCCGTGGCCTGGCCACGGGGGACCTCGGCTGGTCCATTCGCCTGAATGCGCCCGTGAGCCTGCTCATCCAGCACCGCATCCTCTGGACCGTCCTGCTCATCTTCCCGGCCATGCTCGCGGCGTCACTGGTCAGCATGGTCGCCGGCCTGCACGCCGGTTGGCATCGCGGCTCGCCGCTGGACCGCGGCCTGATCGTCCTCTTCGCCGGCATTCGGACCCTCCCGGCTTTCTTCCTCGGCGTGCTCGCCTTGCTGCTGTTCAGCGTCCGGCTCGGCTGGTTCCCGCTCGCCGGCGCCCAGACGCCGTTCGCCCACTACCGCTCACCGTGGGGCGCGCTGGCCGACCTGCTCCACCACTGGGCGTTGCCGGCGCTGGTCTTGACGATCGAGATGCTGGGCGGCCAGTTCCTCTTGATGCGCAACAGCGTCATCTCCGTGCTGGGCGACGATTTCATGCTCGTGGCCAAGGCAAAAGGATTGTCCGACCGCAGCCTGAAGTACCGTCATGCCTTGCGCAACGCGCTGCTCCCCTTCGTCACCGTGCTCTCGATCCAGCTCGGTTTCGCCGTGACCGGCTCCATCTTCGTCGAAGCGGTGTTCGCCTATCCCGGCATGGGCACGCTGGCGTTTCAGGCGGTCTCCGCTCGGGACTATCCCGTGCTGCAGGGAGTCTTCCTCGTCTTCACGGTGTCGGTGCTCACCGCCAACTTGATCGCCGACCTGGCCTATGCCCGGCTTGACCCGCGCGTGAGGACCCGATGAGCTCCCTCGCGACGCCGCTGCCACGCCCCGCCCTCGTCTCCCGACGACGGCTGCGCCTGAGCGCGGCGTGGCTGGGTGCCGGCATCGTGGCCGGGTTCGCGGCCACGGCCGTCCTCGCGCCACTGGTCGCGCCGTACCATCCGACCGCGTACGTCGCCGCGCCACTGCTGCGCCCGACCGGCGCGTATCTGCTCGGCACGAACGATGTCGGCCAGGACATCCTGAGCGAGCTCATCTATGGCGCTCGCGTCTCCTTGACGGTCGCACTCCTGGGAGCCGGCTTGAGCCTGGCGCTCGCGCTGCTCGTCGGCGTTAGCGCGGCGACCGTCGGCGGTTGGTTCGACGCGTTGCTGATGCGCGTCGTGGACGTCTTCATGGCCGTGCCGCACCTTCCGCTGATGATCGTCCTGGCCGCCTTTCTCGGGCCGGGGCTCAACAGCGTGATCCTGGTGGTCGTGCTGGTAATGTGGGCCGGGCCCGCACGGGTGATCCGCGCCCAGGTCCTGACCTTGCGCGAGCGCGCTCACGTCAAGTCCGCGCGCCTGTTGGGAGGCAGCCACTTCTACCTGATGCGCCGCCACCTGCTGCCGGCGGTCACGCCCGTCGCCGCGGCCGCGTTCGTGTCGCTGGCCGGACGGGCCGTGATGATGGAGGCCGGGCTGGCTTTTCTCGGCCTGGGCGACCCGACCCTCAAGAGCTGGGGAGGGGTCCTCCGTGCAGCGCTGAACTTCGACGGGATCTACCTCACGCCTTATTGGTTGTGGTGGGCCCTCCCCGCCGGAGCCTGCATCTCGCTGCTCGTCGTGGGGTTCACGCTGTGGGGCACCGCGCTGGAGCGCTATGGAAACGCACGAGTCGACCGACTGCAAACGCGGGCCTGAGCGACCCTCGACGGACGGCGCCGTCGCGCACCGGTCGTTGCTCGCGGTTCGCGAGCTGAGCGTGCGCTACCGCCTGCCGAATGACCTCATGCTCCCGGCGCTCCGCGGGGTCACGTTCGAGCTCGGCCGTGGCGACACCCTTGGAGTCATCGGCGAATCGGGTTCAGGCAAGACCACGCTGGCGCTTGCCCTGCTGGGCCTCGTGCCCACGGCGGAGGTTGAGGGAGTCGTCGAATTCGGCGGGACGCCACTGCCGCTCCGCGACGACCGCGCCATGAACCGATTCCGCTGGTCGCAGATCGCGCTGGTCGCGCAGGCGAGCGGCACTGGCTTCGATCCGGTACAGCGGGTAGGCGACCAGTTGATCGAGCCACTCCAAGAGCGGCGCGGTCTGCGCCGCGACGCGGCTCGCGAGCGCGCGCTCCGCGCGTGGGATGAGGTCGGCCTGCCAGCCCAGCGCTTCGGCCACTATCCCCATCAGCTCAGCGGAGGCGAGAAGAGGCGCGCCATGCTGGCGATGGCCCTCGCCGGCGCCCCGGCGCTTCTCATCCTCGACGAGCCGACCAGCGGCCTCGACTCCTTTACCCGCGTGGCGATCCTCGACCTTCTGCGGCGGCTGCACGCGGAGCACGACCTCGCGATGCTGGTGATCTCCCACAACCCCGACGACGTGCGCCAACTGGCGCAGCGCGCGCTCGTGCTCTACGCGGGACGGGCAGTGGAGGTCGGCGAGGCTCACGACGTGATCGAAAGCCCGCGCCATCCGTACACCTGGGGTCTGGTCAACGCCTACCCCACCATGACGCGCTCGAAGGACCTCTGGGGAATCCGCGGCGAAGCGCCCGACCCCATGTGCCCTCCTTCCGGTTGTGCGTTCGCGCCGCGCTGCACGCAAACCATCGATCGCTGCCAGGCCGAGATCCCGGCGCTCATGCCCCAGCTCGACCGGCTGGTTGCCTGCCACCTGGGCGGTCTTCGCCTGCTGCTGGAGGCGCGGCGACTCAGCAAGACGTTCCGCGACGGCCCGGGCCCACCGGTGCAGGCCGTGCAGGACGCGAGCCTCCATCTGGGCGAGGGCGAGGTGGTCGCGGTCGTTGGCCAGACGGGAAGCGGGAAGACCACGCTCGCCAGGATGATCGTGGGCCTCCTCGAACCGGACCGGGGCGACGTGCAGTTGCAGGGCCAGCCGCTCCATTCGCTGAGAGGGGAGGCGCGCAGAGCCGCGCGCCGACTCCTGCAGTTCATCTTCCAGGACCCGTACGAGGCGTTGAGCCCACGCCTCACTGCGCTCGAGCTGGTGCGGGAGCCGCTCGACATCCAGCGGATCGGGAACCGCGCGGAACGAGACGAGACGGCGCGGGCAGCGCTGGCCGCCGCCCGGCTGCCCACGACGCGGGAGTTCCTGGCCAAGCGCGTGCACGAGCTGTCAGGCGGTCAGTTGCAGCGCATTGCCATCGCGCGGGCCCTGGTCGTACGCCCCAAGGTCATCGTGGCGGACGAACCGACCTCGATGCTCGACCCGAGCGAGCAAGCCCGCGTGTTGCGCCTGCTCAAGGACCTCCAGAACGACCACGGCACCGCGCTCCTGCTCGTCTCCCACGACCTACCCCTGGTCCGTAAAGTCGCCGACCGCGTGATCGTCATGGAGCACGGACGGATCGTGGAGGCCGGGCCCTCGGAGCAAGTGGTGAGCGAGCCGCGGCATCCCTACACGCGGCGGCTGCTCGTCGCGGCTGCCGGCGCCAGGTCCCAAGCGTTGCGCGCGAACGGTCGCGCGGCCCCAGAGACAGTCGAGGCTGAGGCGGCGGACGACCGTTTGCCTGCTTGGAAGCCGCCCGGTTCGGGGCGCGAGATCCAGGCGGGTGCGGCGGCGGAAGAGTAGGCGCGCGAATCCGCCGGCGGCTCGGGCATCGAGCCGGACGGACTGGTTCCGCGATGGGAAGAGCGATCGGAGGCGAGGGGGCATGGCGAGTCGAGGTCTGACCAGGCGAGCATTGTTGCGGGCGGCCGGCGCCGGCGGGATCGTCGCCGCCGCCCCCTGGCTGCTCAATGCGTGCAGCGGCGGGGCACAGCAGGCCGTGACCGCGACCGCGACGGCCGCCCCTCGGCCGACAGTGCGACTGGCGGGCGGGGACTACGGGCGACCCACGCCGTTCATGTTCTCGCGCGGTCCGGGACACGTGAACACGAGCTACGTCTTCGACACCCTCGCGTGGCACGACTCGCGCGGAGTCATACCGTGGCTCGCGACCAGTTGGGCGCCGGAGCAGGGAGGGCGCGCCTGGACCTTCAGCCTCCGCCCGGATGTGAAGTGGCAGGACGGCCAACCGTTCACGGCCGACGACGTGGTTTTCACCTTCGAGTACCTGGCTGCGCACCCGACCCCATGGTGGGCGTCTAGCCTGCAGGTGGTCGCGGGTGCCGAGAAGGTGACGGAGACCTCGATCCGATTGCGCCTCAAGGAGCCCTACGCGCCGTTGATCCCGTCGATCGCCACGTCGGTGTTCATCCTGCCCAGGCACGTCTGGGAACCGGTCAGTGACCCGACCAAGTTCGACGCACCGAGCGCCACGGTCGGAACCGGGCCATATCGCCTGCAGCAGTACAACGAAGCACAGGGCAGCTATCTGTTCGAAGCGAACGATAGCTTCTTCCTCGGCCGTCCCTACGTGCGGCGGATCGAACAGGTGCCCGCCCCCAACGAGCTGCTGGCGCTGCAGCAGGGTGGGATCGACGCCGGCGGCCTCGGGTTCAACCAGGCGGCCCCGCCGGGCGTCCTCGATTCGTTTAAGCGAGACAACAGATTCAAGACAATCAGCTCGCCATTGGAATGGACGTTCGCGCTGTTCTTCAACATGGCGAAGGGCGGTCCGCTGGCCGACGTCCGATTCCGGCAGGCGGTCGGCTACGCGTTGAACTTGGACGACCTGGTCGCGCGCTTCCTCCAGGGCCAGGGGGTGGTCGGGAATCCCGGCCAGGTCGCGCCGACCAGCCCCTGGCATAACCCCCGGGTGCCACAGTACCCATTCGATACGGCAAAGGCGCAGCGGCTCCTCGACGACGCCGGCTATCTCGACCGCGACCACGATGGAGTCCGGGAGACCGCGACGGGCACCCCGCTGCGCTTCCCACTGATCCTGGCCAACAGCGATCCGATCCGTGTTGCCGAGCTGCTCCAGTCCTACCTGAAAGCGGCCGGGATCCAGGTCACGCCGCAGGTCATGGACGGGCAAGCGCGCGACAGCGCGGCGGCCCAGGGTCGCTACGACCTTGCGCTGGTCGGCTTCGGCGGGCTGGGAGGCGACCCCGATGGCCTGCGCGCGAAGTTCGACAGTCACAGCAAGAGCAAGAGCTTCACCCGGGTCCACGGCTACGCCAATCCGACGTTCGACAGCCTTGCCGCGCAGCAGCTCTCGACCATCGACGAGGCCGCGCGCAAGGCCATCGTCGACCGGATGCAGGTCATCCTCGCCCAAGACCTGCCCACGATCGACCTGTACTATCCGACGGGCTACTGGATCTACCGTGCGGCGGTGCTGGATGCCTGGTACTTCGCCCATGGCTGGTACGGCAGCGGCACGAACGGCTGCTTCAAGCAAGTCTTCGTGACGGGACAGCCGGTGGGAACGCAAATCCGCGGTGCAAGCTGAGTCGCTTCGAGCCGCACGAGAGTACGGGCCAACGCCGCCGGCTTCCGGAGTCGGCGGGCAGGCGGCGGTCCTCCGACCCTGGCTTGAAATATGGGAAATCCCGCACTAACATGCGAGCATCCCGAGGGAGGCGCCCGGTTGTCCATCTCATCGGCCGCCTGACCGCCCAGCGTGCGGGGCGGCCGTGGACTACCCGGGCGAAGGGTGGAGCGGAGGGAGAGCCGCTCGCACGCCAGCGCATGGCCGGAGCGATGATCGCTCGCCGTGCTGGGAGGGAGAGCGGGGCGTGAGAATCGCCGTCGCGGGGAAGGGCGGCGCCGGCAAGACGACGGTGGCGGCCACGATGGCGCGCGTGTTCGCCGAACGTGGCTACCGCGTCAACGCCCTCGACGATGACCCGAATCCGAATCTGGCGGCGGCCCTCGGCTTGGCGCCAGAACAGATCAGCGCGCTGCGCCGCGTCCCCCGAGAAGCGATATTCGACGAGCTGGTAGACGAAGAAGGGCGGGCCAGCCTGCGGCTGCGGCGTCCCTTCGACGAGATCGTGTCGGAGTACGGCGTGGTCGGTCCTGCCGGGATGCGAGTGCTCTCTATGACCGGCCTCCTGGGCGCGGGCAAGGGCTGACTGTGCGGACAGCACGCCACGGTGCGTGGCGTGATCGCGGAGCTGCCGTCCTCGTCGCGCAACGAGGTGACGATCCTCGACATGGAAGCGTCCATCGAGCACCTCAGCCGTGGCACCGTGCGCAACGTGGACACGCTGCTGGTGGTGACGGAGCCCTACTACCGAGCGCTGGAGACGATGGGGCGAACGGTGCCGCTGGCGCGCGGGCTGGGTCTCCCTCGCGTTCACGCGGTCGCGAACAAGGTCCGTTCGCCACGGGACGAGGCCGCCATCCGCGAGTACAGCCAGCGCCTTGGCGTGGCGGTGGCGGGGGTGGTCCCGTTCGATGAGTCCGTTCAAGATGCCGATCGGGAGAATCGATCGGCGATTGACTATCGGCCGTCGGCGCCGGCGGTGCGGGCTATCGGCGCGCTGGTCGAGACGCTGACGCGCGAAGTCGCGCGCTGACGGCCGGCGGGGGGAGGAGGAGCACGGGTGATGGTGACCACGGAGAAACCGTCCGTCGGGGTCGCACCGGGCCGCGGCATGGGGATGGTCGGCAACATTGCCGGCGCGACCACCGAGGAGATCGCGCGGCAGGCGCGGGAGCGGCTTGGCAAGGATAGCCTGCTCGGTCCGTACACCGCCGTCCACGTTTTCTGGCTGGCGGGGATGAGCTGCGACGGATGCAGCATCGCGGTCCTCGGGGCGACCGCGCCGCGCGTCGAGGACCTGCTGCTGGGCACGTTGCCGGGGCTGCCGCAGGTTTTCCTCCATCACACGGCGATCAACGTCGAGGCAGGCGAGCCGTTCATGCGGGCCGCACGCAGCGCGGCGGAAGGCACGCTGGGCGTCCCCTATGTAGTCGTCTACGAGGGTTCGGTTGCCGACGAGGCGCGAGCCGGTGAGGGCTACTGGTCGGCGGTGGGCGAGGAGCTCGACGAGGCACGAGGTGAAGCCCGCGCCGTGCCGTCGGCGACGTGGCTCAAGCGCATGGCCCCGGGCGCGGCGGCGGTCATCGCCATCGGCACCTGCGCCACGTGGGGCGGCATCCCCGCCGCCTACCACAATCCCACGGGCGCGATGGGTGTGATGGACTTCTTGGGACCCGAGTATCGCAGCGCGCTCGGCCTGCCGGTCGTCAACATCCCGGGCTGCGCGCCGGTCGGAGACAACTTCACGGAGACGGTCGCCGCCGTGCTGCTGTTCTTGCAGGGCCTCGGACCGGTGCCGGAGTTCGACGAGCTGGGACGACCAGCCTGGCTCTTCAGCGAGACGGTCCACCGCCAGTGCAATCGCGCGGGCTACTACGAGGAGGGCACCTTCGCCGACTCCCCCGGCGACCGCGAGTGCCTGGTCGAGATCGGCTGCTGGGGCCCCGTGGTGAACTGCAACATCACCTCACGAGGCGCCATCAACGGCGTCGGCGGCTGCATGCACGCGGGGGGCGTCTGCATCGGCTGCACCATGCCGGGCTTCCCGGACAAGTTCGCGCCCTTCTACAAGGCTGCACCGGGCGTCCTCGTGTCCAGCAGCATCTCGAAGACCGGCGGGGCGCTGGTGCGCGCGCTTCGCAGAGTGACCCAGCGAGACCGCAATCACTCGACCCGCTGGGACCGGGAGAAGCGCATCCCCAGCGGCTGGGGCGCCGAGTACGAGCTGCCCGTGGTGGACCGGACGCTGGAGTTCCTCTACAACCGGCGCCAGCGTCACGGCACGGCCGCCAAGCCGGAGTAGGACCGTTCGCGCGAGCGAACGGTCGGGACGGGAGGAGGAGGAATCCCACATGCCCGACGCTACCATCCCGCAGTTCTGGTGGATCATCCTCATCATCGCGGTCGTCGTGCTGCTGGTCGTTGCCGTGCTGCTGATCGCGATCTGGCGCGCGGCCGAGCGAATCGATCGCCACGCCCTCGAGGTGTGGCAGGCTGGCAAGGGCATCGCGTCGAACACGACCAGCATCCCACTCCTTGCGCAGACGAATCAGACCGCGGGCCGCATTCTCGCCGCGGTGGTTGCCATCGCCGCGGCGACCGCCGCCCTCGATGACAAGCTGGCGGCACAGCGGCCGGGACCGTCCTAGCCGGAGGATGCTGTGGACACGTTCATCCTCGTAGTCCAGATCATCTCGCTCGTGTACGCGGTCGTTGTCGCGCTCGTGCTTGCGGTCAGCCTGGTGACGATCCTCGTCTACCTGCGCAGGGTAGGCGACTCGTTCGTCCGGATCTCGCGCCTGATGGCGGTGGTCGAAGATGTGACGCGGCCTCTCAACGAGCAGCTCGGGCAGGTGAACGCGGCCCTCGGTCGCGTAGCCTCCGACCTCGAGGCCACGTCCGGAGATCTCGGCGGCGAGCCGGACGCCGCCGGCAGCAGCCGCTCGGCGGCAGCGTGAGGAGCGGCATATGAACCTAACGGCGGCGATTGTCTGGCTCGTGGCGCTGCTGGCCGCGCTCCCGCTGACGCTGGTGGCGGTGCTGATGGTGACCCGAATCGTCGTGCACCTGCGAGCCATCGACCTGCAGGCTCGAACGGCGCTCCGTTCAATTGAGGGCATCGGCCGCAACTCGGCCGCGCTCCCGGAGCTCGGCCCCCTGGCGAGCACCGCCCAGCGGCTCGGCGTCGGGGCGGACGGAATCGCGCAGGTCGCCGTCGACCTGGGCGCGAGGCTGAGAACCGCGGGCCTGGTGAACGAAGGTGGGACAAGATGACGGTGATCCTGGCGATCCTCTCGGCCGTGCTCCTCCTTCTCTTCCTCGCGCTGCTGGCGCTGGCCCTGAACCGGATACGGCGCTCCCTGGAGCGCATCCGCCTTACCGCCGCGAAGATCGTCTGGGGGGTCGCGGCTATCGACCGTCAGACCGCTCTCCTCGAGGGGCAGGTGCCGCCGCTCCGGCGCGGCTTGGAAGCGCTCGCGACGGGCGCCGACGGCCTGACTGCCAACCTGCGGTCGCTGAACAACCGCTTGCCGCCTGGTGCGCCCGGGCGAACAGCCCCCTAGCGCGGGACACGGGGAGGAGACGCCATGTGCTTCAAGAACCTGCCGATTGAGTTCGACGAGTCCGGCAGAGCACGCCTCAAGGCCAACGTCGCCGACCCATATGGAGTTCGCGCGACGACAACGGTGGCGACCCAGCAGGAACGCATCGAGGAGTTGCTGCGCCGCAACGGCCACATCCAGGAGGTGAGCATCGACCCGGTGACGCGCGTGGCCGGCGCCCTGGCGTTCCACGCGGTCGTCGACCTGAACGAGGGCCGTGTGCTCGACGCGCACGCGATGGCGACCCTATTCCGCGGCTACGAGGTCATCCTCAAGGGGCGCGATCCGCGGGACGCGATCTTCATCAGCAGCCGCGCGTGCGGCGTCTGCGGTGGGGTCCACGCCAACTGCTCGGCAGAGGCGATCGAGATGGCCTTCGGTGTGCAGCCGCCGCCGATGGGCATCGTCGTGCGCAATCTCGGGCAGACGGCCGAGTTCCTCTACGACAACCCGTTGCACCTCTTCCTGCTCGGCGGACCGGACTACTCCGAGTCCGCGATTCGCGCCACTAACCCCGAGATCTGGGAGCGCGCCGAGCACACCGCCGCGCCGCACGCCGCCGTGCACGGATTCGGCACGATCGGTGACATCATGGCGGCGCTCAACCCGCTGAGCGGCTCCCTATACCTGGAAGCGCTCGAGATCACGCGTAAGGCCCGGGAGATGACGGTGCTGGTGTGGGGCAAGTACCCACACCCCCAGACGATCGTGCCCGGCGGCATCAGCACGACAATATCGTTTCGCGTCTTCAACGAGTACCAGTCCCGCCTGTTCGACATCCTCGACTACGCCAAGAAGGTCGCGCCCCTGTGGGACGACGTGTACGACTTCCTCTACGCGGTCGAGCCGCGCTTTCGCCAGGTGGGCGCACGACCGAAGAACCTGATCGACGCCGGGATCTGGGACCACCACGAGGCATACGACGCGGTCTACGAACACGCGGCCCAGTGGGGTGAGCGACGATGGAACACCCCCGGCGTCGTGCGCGACGGCGAGCTGGTCACGACGAACCTTCACGCCATGAACGCGGGCCTCGAGGAGTTCGTCGAGCACTCCTATTACGAAGACTGGAGCGGGCAGAAATTCCCGACGGATCCCGCCGGATACCCGCTCAGCCCGTTCCATCCGTGGAACAAGGAGACACGACCGAAGCCCGTCGGCCGGAGCTGGAAGGAGAAGTACACCTGGGACACGGCGCCGCGCTGGGACCGGGTGGCGGTGGAGGCCGGCGTGTACGTGCGGATGTGGACCACGGCCGCGGCTCAGAAACTGCCGGCGAACCCGTTCATCGAGTCCACCGGCCACAGTCTCAAGATGGTCGTGCCGAAGGGCAGGCTGCCGGAGACGGAGCTCGAGTGGCACATCCCGGACGAGTGGAATGCCATCGAGCGCAACCGCGCGCGGGCGTACGCCGTGGCCTACACGGCACTGGTGGCGCTCAGCAACCTCATGGCGGCGTACGATCTGATGAAGCGCGGCGACGTTGCCGTAAGCCGTGACTACCGCGTGCCCAACGACCAGCGGCTCGGCGCCGGATTCTGGGGCGCCGGCCGCGGCTACCTCACCCACCATCTCGTCATGGACAAGGGAGTGGTGACCAACTACCAGATCATCACCCCGTCCACCCTGAACGCCTCGCCGCGGGACCCCTGGGGGAATCCGGGACCCTACGAGGAAGCGGTGCTCAGCACGCCGGTCATCGAGCGGTTCGACCGCCAGGAGGATTTCAAGGGGATCGACATCCTGCGTGCCATCCGCAGCTTCGACCCGTGCATGCCCTGCACCACCCACGTCTTTGCCGGCGATAGGGCGATCGTCCGCGAGGTCAACACCTGCGCCTGCCTCTTGGAGGAAGAATAGGGACATGCCCTCCGCCGGACGTATCGAGCGCACCTTCAACCCGCTCGCGGCCATCCTCAGCCCGGGCGAGCCGCTCGCACCGGACGTGTCTTCGCTGCCGCCAGCGACCGACTCTTCCGGCGGGGACGGGCGGCGAGTGCTGGTGGGCGGAGTGGGTTACACGAATCTGCGTGACATGTCCGCGGGCCCATTGCTGATCGAGCGCTTGCAGCGGCTTGACTGGCCTCCAGAGGTGGTCGTGGCAGACCTGAGCTACGGCCCGATCGACGTCCTGTTCCAGTTGCAGGCTGTCGCCCGCTTCAGCGTGGGGGTATTCCTCGCCGCGGTCGACCGGGGCCTCGAACCCGGCACGGTGACTGTTGCTCCGTGGCGGGGGAGGCGTCCATCGGCGGACGAGCTACAGCGGCGTATCGGCGAGGCGGTCACCGGCGTCGTGAGCCTCGAGAACCTCCTGATGATCCTCGACCATTTCGACGCGCTCCCGCGGCGCACCCTGACGGTCGAGGTACAGCCCTCCGATCAGCACTGGGGTCCGGATCTCAGCCGGGCGGCCGAGGCGGCGCTGCAACGCGCGCAGATCGTCGTGCGCGATCTGGTTGAGCGCGCCCGCGCCGGCGCGCCCCTTCCGTGAGGAGCGAACGCCGGATGCACGACAACGGCGCGCTCGACGACCTGTTCTGGCGGGACGAGATCCTGGAAGCGATGTACTGGCTTCGCGGCGAGGGGCTTGCCAGCGAGGTGAACGCCCAGGGGCTGGCCGGTTTCCTTGCCGGGGACGTCGCCGTAGTCGAGGCACAGATGGACCGCCTCGCCCGAGAGGGTGACCTGAAACGCGAGGACGAGCGTTATCGACTGACCGAACGCGGCGAGCGCGAGGGGGCGATGCGCTTCCGAGATACCTTTCGTGACATGACCCGGCTGGCGCACGGCGAGTGCATCCCGGGGTGCTGGTGCCATGACCCCGCGCACGCCGGCGAGCCCTGTCCCTCGCACCTCGGGCGTTAGCGCCACCCACAGCTCCGGCCGGTCAGTGACCGGCCGCCGCCCGTTCTTGGTCGCGGCGCGCAGCGCTACTCCGAGGACGAACCGCTCCGCGGCGGCGCGACCAGCTCCTCCGCCAGCGCGCGGACGCGGTGCGCCGCCGGGCGGAGCGCGTGCTGCAGGCTGGCCGACAGGCCGATCTCGGCCTCATCGACCTCGGCCGGTTCGCAGCCCACCACGCGCACGTACGGCGGCAACACACCCAGACCGTGTGCGACGGCGAACACCTGGCCCGGCTCCATCAGATGGGCGTCCGTGAGAGACGCTTGGCGCAGGGAATCATCCCGCTCCATCAGCGCTTGGACCCGCGGCTCCAGCACGTAGATCGTTCCCGGACGCCCGTGGCGCCGCACCGCGTCCACCACGATCAGGGCGTCGTATCCGTCCAGAAGCTCCTGCACGAGGCTGATCCCAGCCGCCCCGCAGTCGACCAGCGTGACGTTCGCGGGACGTGGCCGCCAGGTCTCCATCAGGTGACGGACCACCGCCACGCCGAACCCGTCGTCCTTCCGCAGGACGGTCCCCATGCCGGCGACGAGCACCCGCGGCTCGCGAGGGTCATCTGGTCCACATGCGTTGAGCACGGCAAGGGCACCACCATCAGCAGATGCGAGGGAGCGGGTCGCCAACGAGCATGTCCACGATGCGAGTTCCCCCCAGCGCGGTGCGCAGCAGCACTCGCCGCCGCGGCTCTTCCACCACCTCACCCACGATGGTTGCCTCCCGTCCCAGCCCACAATCGCATTGGCGCATGGCGGATACGACGTCCTCGGCCACGTCGCCCGGCACGACCGCCACCAGCTTGCCCTCGTTGGCGACGTAGAGCGGGTCGATGCCCAGCACCTCGCACGCGCTGCGGACCGGCTCGGAGACCGGGACGCGGGCCTCGTCGATGACGATCCCTACCTCCGACCGCTCCGCGATCTCGTTGAGCACGGTCGCCACCCCGCCGCGCGTCGGGTCCCGCAAACAGTGGATGCGAGGTGTCACCGCGAGCATCGTCCCCACCAGCGAGTGCAGCGCGGCCGTGTCGCTGGCGATCTCCGCCTCGAAGTCCAGCCCACCGCGGGCGATCATGATGGCGACCCCGTGCTCGCCGATGGGACCGCTGACGATCACCCGGTCACCCGGCCGGGCGTTGGAAGCGGAGATGCTCACGCCATCTGGGACGATTCCGATCCCCGTCGTGTTGATGAAGACGCCATCGCCCTTGCCGCGGTTCACCACTTTCGTGTCGCCGGTCACGATCGCCACGCCGCAGCGGGCGCAGGCCTCGGCCATCGACTCGGCGATGCGCTGCAGGTCGCCGAGCGGCAAGCCCTCCTCGAGGATGAAGCCGGCCGAGAGGTGCAGCGGACGTGCGCCGGACATGGCGAGGTCGTTGATGGTGCCGTGGACCGCCAGCTTGCCGATGTCGCCGCCCGGAAAGAAGAGCGGATGGATCACGAACGAATCGGTGGTGAGGGCGAGTCGCGGACCGCTGTCCTCGTCCAGCGCGAACACGGCCTGGTCATCCAGCTTCTCGAGCAGGGGATTGCGGAAGAGCTCGAGGAAGAGCCGGTTGACCAGCGTGTGGCTCGCCCGGCCACCGCTGCCGTGCGCCATCGATACTCGCTCGTCGCCGAAAAACAGCCGGCTTCGCTGCCGTGTCTCGCCGCTTTCGCTTCCCCCGGCCTCGTGCCGCACTGGCTTCATCGTGGCACCCGCTCCCCGCCCTGGTCTGCCGCGCGCGACCGAGCGACTAGCTGTCGAACTTCGGCTCGCGCTTCTCGAGAAACGCGTCGAGCCCCTCGGCGAACTCCCTCGTCTCCGCGATGCGGGCCAGGTGCTCCAGCTCCAAGTCCAGGTGGTAGTCGAGGCGGTCACCGGCCACCGCCGAGTGGATCAAGGTCTTGGCGATGCCCAGCGCGCGTGTCGGTCCCTCGGCCAGCTTCTCGGCTACCGCCATCACCGAGGCGTCGAAGGTCGCGCGAGAGAAGACCGCGTTGACCAGGCCGAGCTCCAGCGCCTGGGCCGCCGTCAGTCGGGGGTTCAACAGCACGAGCTCCATGGCCTTGCGCAGGCCGACGAGCCGCGGCAGAAAGAAGGTCGAGCTCTCGGCGCCCGTCAGGCCGGTCTTGCGGTACGCCCACTCGAACGCGGCGTCGTCGGACGCGTACACGAGGTCGCACGCCATCGCCAGCCCGAACCCTCCGGCGGCGGCCACCCCCTTCACGGCGGCGATGAACGGCTTGTTGGCCCGCTTGATCTCCGAGATCGTGCTGTGGATGTACTCCAGGATCTCCTTGAAGCTGGTGCCGAATCCCGCGTCCGGCTGCCTGCCTTCCGGCTGCAGATAGGAGAAGTCCTGCTCGTCGCCCTTCTCCCGCACGTACTTGAGGTCCGCGCCGCTGCAGAAGACTCGCTCGCCGCCCCTCAGCACGACGCAACGGACGTGGTCATCGCGGGCGAAACCGATGCTCGCTTTGCGCAGGTCACGGGCCATGCGCACGTCGAGCGCGTTGAAGCGCTCCGGCCGCTCCATGACGATGATGCCGACGGCGCCGCTTCGTTCCGTGCGGATGTGATCCATCGCCGGTCCGCCCGCGGCCCGCACGCTAGCCGTTCCCGACGCGCTGCGCATCGGCCGGGCGCGGCGCGAAGGACACGGCCGGGAATCCACCGTACTCGTGCCAGATCTTGCACGTCCCTTCGCTGCTGACCATACAAGCGCCGACCGGCGTCTCCGGCGTGCACTCCTTGCCGAAGAGGTCACAGTCCGCCGGCCTGGCGATCCCGGCCATGATGTTGCCGCAGATGCAGCGCTGCACGAGGCTCGGGCCCGCGCTTTGCCACAGCCCCGTCAGGTCGATGTCGAAGCGCTTGCGGGCGTCGACCCAGGCGTACTCATCACGCAGCCGGATGTTGGAGTTCGGGATGTGCGCGATCCCGCGCCACTGGCCGCCCATCGTGCGGAACACCTTCCACAGCATCCGCTGCGCCGGCACGTTGCCCTCGGCCGTGCAGCAGCGCCGGTAGGCGTTGACCACCCGTGCCTCGCCCGCGCCGACCAGCTCTACCAGCTTCACCAGGGCGGCCAGGATATCCAGCGGCTCGAATCCGCCCACCACCACCGGCAGGCCATGGCGCTCGACGAAGCGCTCGAAAATCCTCCAGCCGGTGATCGTGGCCGCGTTCCCGGCCGCAAGGAAACCCTCCACTTGCGTGTCCGGCATCTCCGCCACGATCTCCATTGCCGGTGGGATGTACTTGTGCGCGGACAGCACCGAGAAGTTGGCCGGCGGGGCCGCGAGGATCACGGCCGCGCTGGCGACCGCGGTCGTCTCGAAACCGGTGGCGAAGAACACCACCTGCCGGTCCGTCTGACGCGCGAGGGCCACGGCGTCCGCGGGGCTGTACACGACCCGCACATCCGCCCCCTCCGCCTGCGCCTCGGCCAGGGACTGAACCGTTCCCGGCACGCGCAGCATGTCGCCGTAGGTGGCGACCACGGCGCCCTGTTGTGCAATGACGATCGCCTCGTCGACCTCCGGCAGGTCGGTAACGCACACCGGACACCCCGGCCCCATGATCACGTTGAGCCGCGGCGGCAGGATGCTGCGCAGGCCGAACCGCGCGATCGCCTGCTCGTGGCTGCCGCAGACATGCATCACCGAGACAGGCCGGCCCGCCGCGTCGCAAAGCTGCTCCAACCTGCGCGTCAGCGTCCGCGCGCGCTGCGGATCGCGAAAACGCAGCTTCTTGGCCTCATCGTCCGGCGCGGCCGGCAAACGCGCTCGCGGCGTCGCGTCCATCGCCCTAGCCCCCGGGGTCCGACGTCGCCAGCTCGGCCCGCAGGTCACGCGCCAGCAGGTCGCTCGCCCCCAGCAGCTCCTCGTAGAACGCCAGGGTCTCCTCCACTTCCTCGTGAGGGATTCGTCGGATCGCGAAGCCGACGTGATTGAGGATGTAGTCGCCCACCTGCACCGGTTCGTCGACGATGTCCAGCCGGACCTTCTTCCTCGTTCCCCAGAAGTCAACGGTGGCAACCAGGCCCTCGATGGCTGCGATCTGTCCCACTACGCCGAGACACATGCCGTGCTCCCCCCTAGCGGCCCGGTGCCCGCCGACTGGCCGGCTCACTTCCCAGACCCTCCGCCAGCCGCGCGCCCGCGATTACCGCCTGGCCAAGCGCGATCCCGCCGTCGTTGGCGGGAACCCTGCTCGGCGCGACCACCTCGAACCCGCCCGCGGTGAGCTGCTCCAGCGCTCCGCGCAGAAGCAGGGCGTTCTGAAACACCCCGCCGCTCAAGACGACCGTCGAGATCCCACTATCCGCGCGGATCCTCTGGCACATGCCCACGATCGCCCCCGCCAGCGTGCTATGGAACTTCGCCGAGATCCGCCCCGCGCTCTCCCCCGCTTCGAGATCCTCCACGATGCCGCGGATGGTGCGGTCCACGCCCAGCACGAGCGGGTCTTCGTCCTGGATCTCGAACTCATAGTAGCCCGCCGCCGACTCCTCGGCGACCATCTCCAGATCGATCGCCGCCTGCGCCTCGTAGCGCGCTTCGTCACACACCCCGGCCAGCGAGGAGACAGCATCGAACAGCCGGCCCACGCTGGATGTAACGGGGCAGTTGATGGAGCGCTCGATCATCTGCCTGACCGCCCGCCACGGTCGCCCGCGAAGCCGATCGACGAACGGGATGCGGATGCCATCCATCTCGTCGCCGTAGACCTGAAACAGCCACGACGCCGCCATGCGCCACGGCTCGCGGATCGCGCGCTCGCCCCCGGGCAGCGGAGCATACCGCAGGTGACCCGCTCGCCGGAAACCAACACGGTCCGCGATAAGAAACTCGCCCCCCCACAGCGTGCTGTCGCTGCCATACCCCGTGCCGTCGAAGGCGACGCCGATCACCGGCCCATCCAGCCGATGCTCGGCCATGCAACTGACCACATGGGCGTGATGGTGCTGGACGCCGATCTGCACGAGACCGGCCTGCTCGAGCGCGTAGGCCGTGGACAGATACCGCGGGTGGAGATCGTAGGCAACCGCCTCCGGCTCGATGTCGAATAGCCGCTTGAAGTGCTCGATCCCGCCGGTGAAGGAGCGTAAGGTCTCGTAGTTCTCCAGGTCGCCGATGTGATGGCTCAGAAAGGCACGGTTACCCTTCGCCAAGCAGAAGGTGTTCTTCAACTCCGCCCCGCACGCGAGCAGCGGT